>NZ_CP017479.1:4088123-4402594 GCF_001761465.1 Flavobacterium gilvum
ACAGCTACGGAAGCAACTATAACGTCGGAAACGATTCCATACAGGCACCGTCAACAGCAACAGGTTATGCATCTTGGGGTAGTAATCCAGACAGCACTACGGTAGTTGTTTATTCTGACCCATTTTGGTATGGTGGATATTATGGATGGGGATACCCTTATTATGGATATGGATACCCATACTACGGATGGGGTTATTATCCAGGATGGGGATACCCTGGTTGGGGATACCCTGGTTGGGGTTATCCAGGTTGCGGATATCCTGGATGGGGACACCCTGGATATGGTTATCCTATAGCGACTCCTTATGCTTATAATTATAGCAGAAGAGGTTCTGATTATGGCGGAAATTATAATAATTACACTAATAGAGTTACTCCTTATTCTAGAACCGATTTTTCTGGTAGAAACAGCATCTACAATGGAGCCATTACGAATAGAGCCTCAACCTATAACAGAAACAGCGTAAACAGCCTTACAAGCCGAACATCTCCTACTTTTACCAATAGAAACAGTAGTGCATCCTATAGAAATTATAGTAATCAAACATCTAGAGGATCATACACAGAAGCTAGAAACAGCTCTTCTGGCAGCTACCAAAGATCATCAAGCTATACACCTAGCAGTAATAGCACTTACCGAGGCAGTAGTAGCAATATGTCCAGCGGTGGATCGGCTAGAATGTCCAGCGGTGGAGGCGGATACAGCGGTGGAGGCGGAATGTCTGGAGGTGGTGGAAGAATGTCTGGAGGCGGTGGAAGAAGATAAAATATTCCTGACTGTATAACTAACCAACCCTAAAATCAACCTAATGAAAAAGAACCTTTTATTATATATAGTAGCAGGACTAACGTTCTCTACAATACATTCTCAAGAAATCAAAGACGCCATGCGCTATACACAAAGCGAACTGCACGGGACAGCTCGTTTTACCGCAATGAGTGGCGCTTTTGGAGCTTTGGGAGGAGATTTATCTTCAATAAATATAAACCCGGCTGGTTCGGCTGTGTTCAATAACAATCAATTCGCCACTACAATGGGGAGTTACGACACAAAAAACAATTCCAATTATTTTGGAACTACCACTTCGTCAAGCGAAAGTACTTTTGACTTAAATCAGGCCGGAGGTGTTTTTGTTTTTAAAACCAGAAACCGACACAGCGATTGGAGAAAGTTTTCGATGTCCATCAATTATGAGCAGACCAATAATTTCGACAATTCATTATTCTCGGCTGGAGTAAGTCCTGTTAACTCTGTGGCCAATTATTTTATCAGTTATGCAAATGGTGTTCCTCTGAGTTTACTTCATGATGGAGAATATGCAATGATGGATCATGGAGCCCAACAGGGTTTCTTGGGGTATCAAGGCTACATTATCAATCCTGTAGACGACACAAACGGCGATAATAAATTATACACTTCAAACGTTCGTGCTGGTGGTAAATATTACCAAGAAAATAGCGTTTACTCAAACGGACATAACGGAAAACTGATTTTTAATGCCGGCGCGCAATACCAAGATTTTCTGTTCTTCGGTTTTAACTTAAACTCACATTTTACCGATTACGTACAGAATTCAAGCTTTTATGAATCCAATAACAATCCTTCAAATTCAATATACGATATTCAAAACTTAAATTTTTCAAATAGTTTACATACTTATGGTAACGGATTTTCGTTCCAAGTGGGAGCTATCGCAAAATTGACAAAAGAAGTTCGTTTTGGTCTTGCCTACGAATCTCCAACATGGTACAATTTACATGATGAACTTTCACAAAGATTGACTTCGGTTAACAAAAAAGATTATAACGTAGTTGATCCTTTGGTTATCAATTACTATGCTCCTTATGATTTGCAAACCCCAGGCAATTTAACCGCAAGCTTAGCCTACGTTTTTGGAAAATCGGGTTTAATCAGTATCGATTACAAATACAAAGATTATAGTAGCACTGAATTTGGCCCTACAAATGATCCTTATTTTAGAGAAGTAAATAGCGCAATGCATAATGCCCTTGGCACCACTAACGAAATACGAATTGGTTCTGAATACAAAATTGACAATTTCAGACTAAGAGGCGGATACCGTTTTGAAGGAAGCCCTTATAATGACTCGGTTACCATGGGAGATTTGTATAGTTTTTCGGCTGGTTTAGGATATAGTTTTGGTCCGGTAAAACTTGATTTCTCTTATGTAAATGTTCGTACTTCTTCAAGAGAGCAATTCTTCTCGCAAGGATTTACCGAAAGAGCATGGATCAACACCTACAAAAACAATTACACTATGACTTTTGTATTTGAAATGTAAAAAAACAAACTCAAAATAATTTAAAAAACCACTTTTGTACTATTCAAAAGTGGTTTTTTTCATGTAGAATCATTATCGAACTTCCCTTTTTTTGTCAAGTTCCGTCTTGGTTTTCTTTACATTTTCAAGAATTTGATTCAATGCCTTTCTGTCAAAAAATCGTCCTTTGGTGTAAACTCCAGAAATATGTTCTACTGCATGAATATCTTCCAAAGGATTCTTATCCAACAATACGAGATCTGCAATTTTACCAATATCAACAGATCCCATATTTTTGTCCTTTTTCAAAAAGCGAGCACCATTTATCGTGGAAGTGCGCAAAACATCTATTGGACTTAGCCCCGCCTGCTGAAACAAAACCATTTCTTGAATCAATGATTGCCCCGGAAAAACAAAAGCATTTAATGGCGCCGCATCACTACCCGCTATAATTTTTATACCTGCCTTATGCATATAAGAAATTTGGCTTTGCAAAAACAAATATCTTTTCTTGCGTTCAGCAATTTGCTCTGGTTTATCGTTCTTTGAACGTTCTATACGCGACATATAGTCCTTTATATATGCTTTTGTCAAATAACTCGCCATCAAACTGTCGTTCGGATAATTATTTTCATCTACAAAAGCTGCTTGTCTTCCTCCAATAAGCGTTGGAGTAACATACAAGCCTTTGTTTCCAAGATTTTTATAATTTTCATTGGCTTTTTCCTGATTAAATGTACTTTGATACAGTACATTGGCCTGAGCCTTGGTTATTTTTCCAGCCTTCAAATCTGAAACTATTGTTTTCTCATCACAACCTTGTCTTAAAAGATAATGGGAATGTTCTACACTCGAGAAACCCGCATCAACCATTTCGTCCAAAGTAAGATCCGTTGGAACATGTCCTGAAACAATATAATTACGTTTGTGTGCTTCTTCAATACTCTTTAAAAACAGTGGGCCTTTTAATGTGTTTTCGGTAATTTTAATAAAATCCACATGTTTTTTATCCAATTTATCCAAAGCTGCATTAAGCTCCTCTTCGTTTCCTATTTCATAATCGCCTTTCCAACTGGAATTAATCCCTTCCAATTTTATACCCGCAGTAAAAATCGTAGGAGCAAGTAATTTCCCAGAAGCCACTTCGTTGCGCCACTCCAAAACCTGTTCTCCCAAATCACTCGCGCAATCTCTCACCGTGGTAATACCATAAGTAAAAAAGAACGGAAGCAAAGCTTTATTATCTTCAACCAAATTTTCTCCTTCCAAATGAATATGCATATCCCAAAGACCCGGAATAAGGAATTTATTCCCAGCATTAATAATATGACTAACTTGGATATTTTTTTTCAGATTTTGATAATCGCCAATGGCTTTTATTTTTCCATTATCAATCAATACCGATTTTTCTTTTTTTATTTTACCAGAAATAACATCAACAATCTGTGCGTTATAAATCAAGTATTGTTTATTAATTTGTTGCGCTTTTGCAACCAACATACTGCCCAAAAAGACAGTAACAATTATTATTTTGAATTCGAACTTATTCATAAATATCTAAATTTTTATAGGTCCTAAAAATAGTCTGTTTTGATCAAATTTCTATTATTTCGGATATATAAAATTTGTCATTTGATGGACAACTCTAATTTATAATCCTAAATCATCTTGAAAAGAATCAAGAACTGATGGCAATAATTTTCAGAGTATTTTCTTGAAAGAACAAAAATATCTTGACTAGCCCCGATGGTCGCGGCATCCTTTTCTTTTTTTCTTTAAAAAAGAAAAGATACAGCAGACAGCGGGACCAATCGTCTTGTAAGAACCGAATGCTGTGCTCCAAATTATTTTTAATCAACAAAAAAGGCATTTTGAAAGTAAACAGGGAGGGTTTGCGCAAAAAATTGTAATTTTGCAAAATTCCTAAAATTATCAAGGAAAGAATACTATGAGAACGAAGTCTTTAAAGAAGAACAAAATAAATGTGATCACGCTAGGGTGCTCCAAAAATGTATATGACAGTGAAGTGCTGATGGGACAACTGAAAGCGAGCGGCAAAGAAGTAACCCATGAAGCCAAAGCGGAAGACGAAGGAAACATTATCGTGATTAATACTTGCGGTTTTATTGATAATGCCAAGGCAGAATCGGTGAATATGATTCTGGAATATGCCGACAAGAAAGACAAAGGACTTGTAGACAAAGTTTTTGTTACTGGTTGTTTATCTGAAAGATACAGACCGGATTTGGAAAAAGAAATTCCGAATGTAGACCAATATTTTGGAACTACGGAATTGCCTGCTTTATTGAAGGCTTTGGGTGCCGATTACAAACATGAATTATTGGGAGAACGCTTGACAACTACTCCCAAAAACTACGCTTATTTGAAAATTTCGGAAGGTTGCGACAGGCCTTGCAGTTTTTGTGCCATCCCATTAATGAGAGGGAAAAATGTTTCGCAAACCATCGAAAAGCTGGTTAAAGAAGCGGAAGGATTAGCCAAAAACGGTGTAAAAGAATTGATTTTGATTGCGCAGGACTTAACGTATTATGGTCTTGATTTGTATAAAAAAAGAGCTCTTGGCGATTTGCTTGAAGCATTGGTAAAAGTTGAAGGTATTGAATGGATTCGTTTGCATTACGCCTTCCCTACCGGTTTCCCGATGGATGTTCTTGAAATCATGAAACGCGAACCAAAAATTTGTAAATACATTGATATTCCGTTGCAACACATCTCGGATTCTATTTTAAAATCGATGCGTCGCGGAACTACTCAGGAAAAAACCACTCAATTATTGAAAGACTTTAGAGCGGCGGTTCCTGGAATGGCCATCCGCACGACTTTAATCGTTGGTTATCCCGGAGAAACTGAAGAAGATTTCAATATCCTGAAAGATTTTGTGCAGGAGATGAAGTTTGACAGAATGGGATGTTTTGCTTATTCACATGAAGAAAACACCCACGCTTATTTGTTGGAAGATGATGTTCCGGATGATGTAAAACAAGATCGTGCCAATGAAATAATGGAATTACAATCTCAGATTTCATGGGATTTGAACCAAGAGAAAGTTGGCAAAACCTTCAGATGTATTATTGACAGAAAAGAAGGTGGCCATTTTGTTGGAAGAACAGAATTTGACAGTCCAGATGTTGATAATGAAGTTTTAATTGACGCCACAAAACACTATGTAAAAACAGGTGAATTTGCAATGATCAAAATCATTGAGGCAACAGAATTTGATTTGTACGGAGAACCGGTTTAGATTTTTTTGATTGCTGATTTTTGATTTTAGATTGCAGATACGGAAACATGATTACTGATTTTTTTCGATTTTTTAGATTCTTTTAATTTTTAAATTTTTTTTAGATTTTTAATTTTTTACAATTATGAAGACATTCAAAACAATCTTTTTTGCGTTATTATTATTGCTATCTGCAAACGCTGTTTCTGCTCAATACGGAAATGGATATGGTGGTGGTTACGGAGGTGGATATGGTGGCGGTTATGGCGGTGGCTATGGAAATGGTTACGGAAACGGCTATGGCAGGGGCAGTCAAATGTCACAAATGCCACACGAAGCTAGTAAACCAAAAGAAATTCCTGTTGAAGTTACAGCTGCAAAAATTGTTGCCTATTATAAAAAAGAACTCAATCTGGATGCGCTTCAGGAAGTTGTTGTGACAAATATCTATGTTAAATCATTGAAAAAACAAGAGATTTTGATAAAAAAGGAAAGTAGCGATGAAGAAAAAACAAATGAGTTCAAGGTGCTGAACGATATGACCGAAATGGAAATGAACCAAATATTAAATAAAGATCAAAAAGAAAAGTTTAAAAATTTGGTTGAAGACCGAAAAAGTAAAATGGAAGCTCAAAAACATTAATAATTCTTTATAAAAATATTTTTTGCATCATTAACTAAATTGACACTATTCATGGTTTGCGAAGGCAAAATACTATGAACAACAGGCTACACCAAATATAACCACTGAAAAATAAATTTCAAAACTATGAAAAAGTATTTTTTCAATATCACCCTCGCCCTTTTAATTGCTTCGTGTGCTACAAAAAATCCTCACACTGCAACCGAAAAGGATTATAATGCCCAAATAAAAAACTTAAAAGAAACCATATCCCAAAAGGAAGCAGTTGAATTAAAAAAAGAACCTTACGTTATTATCGACAGTGTAGCTTATCGATACAACAGCCAGTTATTAAATTTTAAAGACACTATCTCTAAAACCGATAGTGAAGTTTTAAAAAACGGAATTGTTTCTGAATGGGTTGGGACGGTGAATTTTAATTTACGAAAACCTAATTTTATTATTTTGCATCACACAGCGCAGGATTCTATACAACAAACCGTAAAAACTTTTACCCTGAAAGACACCAAAGTTAGTGCTCATTATATAATAGGCAGAGATGGAAAAGTTATTCACATGCTAAACGACTACCTAAGAGCCTGGCATGCCGGAAATGGGTCTTGGGGAAAAAACACCGATATTAACTCCAGTTCCATCGGAATTGAATTGGACAATAATGGATCTGAACCTTTTTCGGATGCACAGATTAATACTTTATTGGCATTGTTAACCAAATTAAAGAAAGATTACAATATTCCAACCCAAAACATAATTGGACATTCGGATATTGCTCCTTCACGAAAAGTGGATCCAAGCGCATTATTTCCATGGAAACTTTTGGCTGCAAATGGCTTCGGAGTATGGCCCGATGAAATACTGCCCTGCCCCCCCACAGATTTTAATGCCGAAATGGGATTACAAGCAATAGGATACAGCACCAAAAATCTTTCGGCTGCCATCACCGCTTTCAAACTTCATTTCATCCAAAATGAAGTTAATAATGTTTTGGACGAAAAAACAATCAGCACTATTTACTCGGTGTACAAAAAATAAAAAATTTAATTTAATCCTATAAAGAAGCTTTTTGAAACAGTCAAAAAGCTTTTTTTTATTCGAAGAAAAACCTTTTGCCATTACATTTTTTAAATAAAAAAAGTGACATTCTTTACCTTCGCTTCTTTTTCAAAAAAAGAATATTTTTACATACATTTATCGATATCAAACAATTTTTATTTAAATAAAATAGGTAACAGACAAAACATTTTAGTTTCATCCAAATAAAATGAGCAAATCCAAAATATGGTTATCCTCTCCCCATATGGGAGGCACCGAATTAGAATATATACAGGAAGCCTTTGATACCAATTGGATTGCTCCAGAGGGAACTAACATCTCCGAATTTGAGCAAGATTTGGAAAACTATTTGTCCCAAAATCTTTTTGTTACAGCTTTAAGTTCAGCAACGGCGGCCATTCATTTGGGGTTAATTCTTCTGAATGTAAAACCAAACGACGTTGTCATTTGTCAGTCACTGACATTCTCGGCATCAGCAAATCCTATTCTTTATCTGGGAGCTACCCCTGTTTTTGTCGACAGCGAACCCGAAACCTGGAATCTTTGTCCGATTGCTTTAGAAGAAGCCATTCTGGACACAATTTCCAAAGGGCAAAAACCAAAAGCAATAATAACAGTGCATCTATATGGTGTTCCTTATAAAATTGAGGAAATAAGAGCCGTTGCCAATAAGTACAAAATTCCAATTCTGGAAGATAGTGCCGAGGCATTGGGCAGCGGCTACAAAGGTCAAAAATGCGGTACTTTTGGAGATATCAGTGTTTTTTCATTCAATGGAAACAAAATCATAACCACATCTGGAGGCGGAGCAATTATCACATCAAACTATCAATTAAAGCAAAAAATCCAATTTCTGGCTTCACAAGCCAAAGACAAAGCACCTCATTACCAGCACAGTGAATTAGGATATAATTATCAAATGAGCAATATCTGCGCGGGAATTGGACGTGGACAAATGAAGGTTTTAGACAAACATATCACTTTAAGAAGGGCAATGCATGATTTTTATGTTTCTCTTTTTGAAAACATACCCGGAATCACAGTTTTCACAACGGCAGATCCAGACAGTTTTGCCAATTATTGGCTGACTTCTATACTTGTAAATCCAAATGAAACAAAAAATGGCATTAATCGAGAAACCATCCGATTGGCTTTATTAGACTCGAATATTGAATGCAGACCTTTGTGGAAACCTATGCATTTGCAACCTCTATATAAAAACTATCCTTTTTATGGAACTAAAATTGCAGAAACACTTTTTGAAAAAGGACTTAGTTTGCCTTCGGGTTCCAATTTAACCGATTTGGATAGAGACCGAATAAAAATGGCTTTTATAAAATTATTAGAATAAAAAAAGCTGCCAAAACCACGTGTGATTTTGACAGCAAAAAAAAAAATATAATTCTTTATTTATATGAAAAGTGACTTATCCTAGAATCCATAAACTACTGCCAAAAGCACTTGTGAAGCTGAACTGGTAGGGTTCATATCCGAATTAACAAACATAACATCATCTGAATTAGTATCAATTCTAAACTCAGGAATAATAGTCAAACCACTTATTTTATAATTCCCTGACAGTGTAAAAGCAGTAACATCTGTATCTCCAGAACCTTCTTTATATTTGAAATATTCAGCACGCATTCCTAAAGCAAATGCATCACTAATAGTATAAGATGGGTACAAAGCAAATCCTGTATAACCTACATCTCCTTTATTTGAAAAATCAGCAGCATTCAAACCCAATTTAAATTTCTCTGCAAGTTGAAAAGTTGCTGTCAAATCCAAAATTGTACCACTTACAGATCCATCCATAACATTAAAATATGCACTTGTTCCGCCAGAAACGTAAGACAATTGCCCTCCTACAGCATTCAATCCCTTAATTGGATCTGCTTTGTATGAATTCCAAGCATCATTAAACAAACCGAACATCGCGCCAAATTTGTCTGATATCTTATAATTTGCCTTAACACCAGCATTTTGGAATGGCCCGTTGGTAAACAAATAGGAAGTCGAATAAGAGAAATTACCCAAAGGAGAGATCACCTCGTACCCCACAAACGTTCCCATATAACCTGCAGTGAAACTTAATTTGTCTGTCGCAGCAAATGTTGCATACAAATTCTGAATATGGAACGAATTCGCATCAATTCCGTCACCATTTGGTATTGATTGATATTGTCCTCTTGGGCCAAAAGACACTTCACCAACAAAAGATACTTTTTTTATGGTTTTCTTTAAAGCAATATCTAACATTCCCAAAGAAACCGAATTTTGATCTGTTCCAAAACTTGTTTTAATATTTTGTGTTTTTGCAAAATCGTATTTATAATATAAATCTCCAGAACCTGAAATTTGTAATGGTGTAGATTCTGGTGCATCTTGTGCATATGACAAACTTGTAGCCAATGTCAAAAATAAAATTGTAATTACTTTTCTCATGTTTAATTGTTTTTAATTAGTAAATCAAGGAGGGATTAATTCGTTGTTTTCGGTTATTTTTTTTCCTTTTCTGAGACGAAATTATTAACTTTTAATTAACAGAAAAAATTTTTTGGAACTTTCCGAAAAGAATTATCAATATCCGAAAATCATCGAAAAATAATGTGTATTTCTTATTTTTGAGAACCTTTTTTAAAAATTCAATAATCTAATTTTTTAAAAACCACCCCATAAAAATACACACATTAATTTAATAAAACCAAAAATAAACGAAACACACCCCTAAAAAAATAAGGGTATATTTTATTTTTTTTATAAAAATTTATATTTTACACTCAACAATTCACTTGTAAAAAAATCACTCAACAATCACCGACTTCATATTCATAAATTCCTTGATTCCTATCTCCGACAATTCTCTTCCGTATCCTGATTTTTTAATCCCTCCAAATGGAATTCTTGAATCAGAACGAACAAGAGAATTTACAAAAACATTACCCGATTCAATTTTTCTAGCCAAAGCATAAGCACGCTCTCTATCCTCTGTCCAAATTGCCGATGCCAAACCATACCGATGACTATTTGCCATTAAAATAGCTTCATTTTCATCACGCACCCTTGTAATAGCAGCCAACGGCCCGAAAGTTTCCTCCTGAAAAGCAATATTACCCGAGTCTACAAAATCAATCAAAGTAGGCTGGAAATTGCAAAGTTCACGGTCGCCACCCATTATTAACTTCGCTCCTTGTTTCAAGGAGTTTTCCAATTGAGAACTCAACTTCTCTGCCAAATCAATTCTTGCCAATGGTCCCAAATGAATACCTTCCTGCAGCGGATTTCCTTGTTGCAAACCCCTTACTTTCTCTGCAAAAAGGGCTGCAAATTCATCAGCCACTTTTTCGGTAACAATGAAACGTTTTGCACAAATACAAGCTTGGCCAGCATTGAGCATTCTTGATTTCACGGCAACTGTTGCAGCTTTTTCCAAATTGGCATCGTCCAAAACTATAAAAGCATCCGATCCTCCCAACTCCATTACCGACTTTTTGAGGTGCTTACCCGCCAGTGCCGCAACGGATGAACCAGACCTTTCACTTCCGGTAAAAGTAATTCCGGAAACAATATCCGAAGCAATCACACTTTCTACTTGTGGAATATCAATATTAATTTGCTGAAAAACACCTTCGGGAAAACCCGCTTCCAAAAAAGCCTTTTCAATAGCTTTGGCACAACCAACAACATTGGGAGCATGCTTTAAAAGCACTACATTACCACCCATAATTGCCGGCGCAGCATAACGTAACACTTGCCAAAAAGGATAATTCCAAGGCATAATACCAAAAACCGCTCCCATTGGATCAAAAACCGACATACTTTTGAAAGGCGTATCGTAATACTGATCTTTAAGCATTTTTTCTGCATTTTCGGCATAGAAATCACAATTACCCGCTGATTTTTCAATTTCAGAAATTGCCTCGGGAAGAATTTTCCCCATTTCATTAGTAATCAACAACCCTAACTTATCTTTATTTAACCGCAATATTTCTGCTAATTTTTTCATCTTATCGGATTTCTCCCAAAAAGCAACATTACGCCAGTTCTTAAAAGCCAATTCCGATAATTTCAATTTTTGATCCAATTCGGAATTAGTCAAAACTCCGTGTTCCGCAATAACCGATTGCGTAAACGGATTTATAGACTTAAACAATTCACCTGTTGCGCTCATTTTTAAAACAATTATTTAATTATCAAATATTTACAATCAAAAAATCTTTTTATTTATTTTAAAAAAACCATCAAACTTCCCATCCTATTCCATTCTACACTTTAGAATAATGAGAAAATCTATTTTTGTTAATCATTTCATTTTAGCTTTATTGAATATTCAGTCAATTTATACACAACTTAAAATAAAATCACGATTTTAAGAAAATCATTAAATTAAAACAACGATTTAAACTGCAATCTAACGTTTAATACATTAAAAGTATTTTTTTTTTTGTAAATTTAATTTTCCAACCGCTAAAACTAACCCAATATGATACGCAAAGCTGCTACTCAAGATTTAGATCAATTGACAAACCTCTTTGATCAATATGCCGTTTTCTATAAGAACCCTTCCAATTACGAAAAGCATTACGCCTATTTAAAGGAACGATTAGAAAACAATGAAGCTACTATTTTTGTAGCATGTGATGAAGAAAACAAGGAAAAACTAATCGGTTTTGTATTGAATTATATAACTTTTTCATCATTGGCTCTCGACAGAATTATAATTCTAAACGATATTTTTGTGGATTCATCTGCCCGAAAAAAAGGAATAGGTGAAAAATTGATTTCAAAAACTATTGAATTTGCCAAAGAAATAGGTTCACCCGACATACGCTTGAGAACCGCAAAAAACAATACTGTCGCTCAGAGATTATATCAAAAAATGGGCTTTGTAAGAGAAGATTACTTATATAGTTACGATCTTGTGGTTAGTTAATCTATCAGCAAAAAAATAGAGAGGCCTGCAGTGCCTCTCTAAAAATCAATTTATAAGCAAATAATTGCTTTTCAAAATGCGAAATATTTTATTTTAAAATTGTTTCAATCGCAGTTAATTCATCTGCCGAAAATTCAAGATTTTTCAACGAATCAATATTATTATTTAATTGTCCTACAGAGCTGGCACCAATTAATACCGAAGTAACCCTGTTGTCTTTCAGCAACCAAGCCAACGCCATTTGTGCCAAAGACTGATTTCTTTGCTGAGCAATCTCGTTCAGTTTAATAATTTTCTGAATTCTTTCTTCCGAAACCTCATCGATTCTCAAATGTCCGTTCGGATTATGAGCTCTTGAATTTTCTGGTATTCCTTTCAAATATTTATCCGTCAAAAGCCCTTGTGCCAAAGGAGAGAATGCAATACAACCCACCCCTTTTTCTTCCAGAACATCAAGCAATCCCTGTTCCGGAGCTCTCACAAACATCGAATATTTCACCTGATGGATTAAACAAGGCGTTCCCAATTGTTTCAGAATTTCTGTCGCTTGTCTGGTTTGTTCTGGATTGTAATTTGAAATTCCTGCATACAATGCTTTTCCGCTTCTTACGGCATGATCCAACGCCATCATTGTTTCTTCCATCGGTGTTTCTGGATCTGGACGGTGCGAATAAAAAATATCTACATATTCCAGATTCATTCTTTTCAAACTCTGATCCAGACTGGAAAGCAAATACTTACGCGAACCCCAATCTCCATAAGGCCCATTCCACATAGTATAACCTGCCTTGGTCGTGATTACGATTTCGTCACGCAAATTTCCCTGAAAATTATGCCATAATATTTTACCAAAATTTTCTTCTGCCGATCCTGGAACCGGCCCATAATTGTTGGCTAAATCGAAATGGGTTATACCTTTATCAAAAGCTGCTTTGGCAATACTTTCAGCATTTTCAAAACTATCTACAGAACCAAAGTTATGCCATAATCCTAATGATATTTGTGGCAACAACAAACCACTTTTTCCACATCTATTGTATTTCATTATTTTGATTTAAGGAATGAATTTTATTTTTTAGTATTTGGTAAAGTTCGTATTCGTAATGAAATAATACAAAAAAACCAACAAATTTATTTCAACCTATTGAAACGATCTAAAATAATTTTTCCAACTCACCTAAAATTACAAAGGTATATTCCCGTGTTTTCTGTTAGGTACGACACTTGCTTTGTTTTCTAGCATACTAAACGCTTTTATCAATTTGCGCCTAGTATCTTGAGGCAAGATAACCTCATCAATAAAACCGCGTTGTGCCGCCGTGTATGGATTTGCAAATAAATCGGCATACTCTGCTTCTTTCTCTAAGAGTTTTGCTTCGTGGTCTTCGGCCTCGTGTATTTCTTTTTTGAAGATAATTTCCGATGCGCCTTTTGCTCCCATCACAGCAATTTCGGCAGAAGGCCAGGCAAAATTCATATCGGCTCCAATGTGTTTGGAATTCATTACATCATAAGCACCACCGTAAGCTTTTCGCGTAATTACCGTTACCCTTGGCACGGTAGCTTCGCTCAATGCATAAAGCAGTTTTGCTCCGTGAACAATAATTCCGTTCCATTCCTGATCTGTTCCTGGTAAAAAACCCGGCACATCCACCAATACCAGTAGCGGAATATTAAAGGCATCGCAAAAACGGGTAAATCGTGCTGCTTTTTTCGAACTATTCACATCGAGACAACCCGCCAAAAACATAGGCTGGTTTGCCACAATCCCGATACTTCTACCACCCAGTCGGGCAAAACCCACGAGGATATTTTCAGCGTAATTTTTATGGATTTCAAAAAAAGAATCTTCATCTATAATTCCACAGATTACACTATGCATATCATAAGGCTTGTTCGGGTTGTCTGGAATAATATTCGCTAATTCGTCTCGTATTTCATCCTTAAGTTCATACGGCAAATTATTTGGTTTTTCTCTATTATTTTGAGGCAAATAACCTAACAATCTTTTGAGATCTTCCAAACAAACCAAATCATTCGCCGAAGTACAATGCGCCACCCCCGACTTGGCAGAATGTGTACCCGCACCACCCAATTCTTCAGAGGTTACGGATTCATTTGTGACGGTTTTCACCACATTTGGACCAGTAACAAACATATAGCTGGTGTCTTCTACCATCATCGTAAAATCAGTCATAGCAGGAGAATAAACAGCCCCTCCAGCACAAGGCCCCATTATAGCCGAAATTTGCGGAATCACACCACTCGCTTGCACGTTTCTGTAGAAAATATCGGCATAACCTCCCAACGAACGAACACCTTCCTGAATGCGTGCCCCACCTGAATCATTCAGTCCAATCATGGGCGCACCCATTTTGACAGCCATATCCATTATTTTACAAATTTTCTCGGCATGCGTTTCGGACAATGAACCTCCGAAAACGGTAAAATCCTGCGCAAAAATATAAACCAATCTCCCGTTTATGGTTCCGTATCCAGTGATGACCCCGTCACCATAGTACATTTCGTTTTCCATTCCAAAATCGGTTGTGCGGTGAGTCACCAACATTCCAATTTCTTCAAAAGAACCTTCATCCATCAAATAATCAATACGTTCCCTTGCAGTCAGTTTTTTGTTCGAATGCTGTTTGGCAATACGCTTTATACCGCCGCCCAAATGAGCCTCGGCAATTTTATCGTTGAGTGTTTTTATTTTGTCTTGCATACAATTTTAACCGCTAAGTTTTTATTTTTTTTTTGCTAAAGCCAATTTATTTTTAAACCATTAAGAAATTAAGAAAATTAAGTTCTGTCTTTCTAAATGAAACTTAATTCCTTAATGGTTCAAATATTTTTTCTCCTTTGGCTTTAGCCAACTCTTTTTTTGAACCATTAAGAGATTAAGAAAATTAAGTTTTGCTTTTCTAAATGAAACTTAATTTCTTAATGGTTTAAACATTTTTTCTCTTTTGGCTTTAGCCAACCCTTTTTTGACCTATTAAGAGATCAAGAAAATTAAGTTTTACTTTTCTAAATGAAACTTAATTCCTTAATGGCTCAAATATTTTTTCTCCTTTGGCTTTACCCAACTCTTTTTTTGAACCATTAAGAGATTAAGAAAATTAAGTTTTGCTTTTCTAAATGAAACTTAATTTCTTAATGGTTTAAATATTTTTTCTCCTTTGGCTTTACCCAACTCTTTTTTTGAACCATTAAGAGATTAAGAAAATTAAGTTTTGCTTTTCTAAATGAAACTTAATTTCTTAATGGTTTAAGTTAATTCTTCAATTTGGCAATCGTATTATTTTTTGATCTTCAAAATACTGTTTCAATGCGACTAGAGCAGCGATTTCGGCTTCTTTATTTATTTGTTTTTTTAAGACATCGGCATTGTAATATTTCTTCACAAAATGAGTATCAAATTTCCCCGAACAAAACGCTTCGTGTTCAAAAACAAATTTCCCAAAAGGTAAAGTCGTCTGAACGCCTTCTACATGGTAATCTCCAATAGCTTTTATCATCAGCTGGATCGCTTCGTCACGGGTTTGTCCGTAAGTGATTAATTTAGCTAGCATTGGATCGTAATAAATCGGAACATCCATACCTTGTTCAAAACCGTTATCCACACGAATCCCTTCGCCGACAGGCAATTGATATACATCCAAATGTCCCACACTCGGCAGAAAATCATTCAGTGGATCCTCGGCATAAACACGCAATTCCAACGCATGTCCTTTTATTTTTAAATCTTCTTGTTTAATAGTCAATGCTTCACCCCTTGCCACTCTAATTTGAAGCTCGACCAAATCGATACCGGTAATCAATTCCGTTACCGGATGTTCTACCTGCAAACGGGTATTCATTTCGAGGAAATAAAAATTATTCTTTTCATCTAATAAAAATTCAACAGTTCCGGCTCCAAGATAATCACAGGATTTAGCAACTAACACCGCAGCCTCCCCCATTTTCTTTCGCAATTCTGGAGTCAAAATAGCTGAAGGTGCCTCTTCAACCACCTTTTGATGACGACGCTGAATACTGCATTCCCTTTCAAATAAATATAAAATGTTACCATGACTGTCTGCCATCACCTGAATTTCGATATGTCGTGGTGAAGCCACATATTTTTCTATAAAAACAGAACCATCACCAAATGCTGCTACCGCTTCACTTATGGCGCGATTCATTTGGGATTCAAAATCAGCATCGCTTTCTACCACGCGCATTCCTTTTCCGCCCCCGCCCGCCGAAGCTTTAATCAAAACAGGAAACCCAATAATTGTAGCTGCCTGTTTGGCTTTTTCAATATCGGTAATTGCTTCGTCAATACCTGGAACCATTGGTATATTATAGGTTTTCACAGCCTCTTTCGCCGCCAGTTTGCTTCCCATTATTTTGATAGCTTTTGATTTTGGACCAATAAAAATAAGATTGTTTCCTTCTACTTCTTCTGCAAAATCAGCATTCTCGCTCAAGAAACCATAGCCAGGGTGAATAGCATCCGCATTTAGCGATTTGGCCGCCTCGATAATTTTACTTCCCAATAAATACGATTGGCTCGAGGGAGCTTCCCCAATCCAAACCGCTTCATCAGCAAATTTTACGTGAGGTGCATTCCTGTCGGCTGTTGAGTAAACCGCAACGGTTTTAACACCCATTTTTCGAGCAGTTTTCATCACCCTAATGGCAATCTCACCTCTATTGGCAACTAGTATTTTTTTCATATTTTAATAGATAAAAGAGGAAAGACCGCTTCACTGTTAGAGTCAAGAAAAAACTTCCCTAACACTTTTCTTGCATCTTGTCTCTTACTTCTTGTTTCCCTATTCAAACTCAATTAACAACTGACCTTTATCCACCACATCGCCTTTACTCACCGAAATAGATTTGATAATCCCGTCGCGAGGCGAAAGAAAACTGTTCTCCATTTTCATGGCGCCCAAAATGATTAAATTATCATTTTCTTTTACGCTTTGTCCAACTGTAACATTAATTTCTAAAATCAACCCCGGCATGGGCGCCTTAATCGCATTGACTTGCTTAGTCGACCCCATTTCAAAACCCATTTCTTTAATCAAAATATCCAAAGAATTTGAAATCTTCACCGTGTAATTGGTATTATTAACCCTAACCGTATAACATTTATGATTGAAATCCGAAGTAGTGATTTCGGCTTTATAAGGTATGTTTTGTTGTAATACATGAAATTCTTTTGTTCCCGTGCGAATTGCGTCTAGCTCAAAAACGCTATCCTTTTCAAAATCAAATTGAAAACTATCATTAACAGTTACCTTATAATTACTCATCCTTTATTCTTTTTAGACCAAATAATAAACATAAACAGCATAAAAATAGAAAAAGAAAACGTTTTCGTGAGAAAAAATTATAAATAAGATTGTTTCAAAAGCAAATAAAAAAACTTCTCTTTACCATAAAAAGATAAGAAAACCCAACAAAAGTGATAGTAACAATCAAAATCATATATACAAGTCGGCAACCAAAAAATGAATCTGAATCCGAATATTTATCTTAAAAATCAGCCCAAAGCTTAAACTAAATAAAGCAAATTATTGATTTTTCATACTCCGTTAGTACCAATTTCAGCCAGTTTATTTATCTAATTATCAAACAAGTCTATTTAGAGCAAAAAAGGCTATTACTAATACTACCTAAAAACCTTTTTTTTATTAATTTTAATCAAGTCATTACTTTGGTTTTGTTGATAATTATTCAATATAAACACACAAAACAAGATAAAAAATATAAAAATCATTTTTTAATCACATTTTTTTTTATTTTATTCATATTTTTTAGTAAATTCGAATACGAAATAAAAAAACGTTTTCGGATAAAAAACAAAATAACTTTTAAGACATAATATCATGAAAAAATCAATCTTTTTTTTAGGAATTGCACTATTCACTTTCATAACTATTTCAACGGCTTCAAATACCATTTCGGAAGTAAAAAAAGAAAAAATAACCATCGACTACGATGAAATAACTCCTTTATGTGTTGCAATCATTAAAGGCGACCTTGAAATAGTCAAAAAATTTGTAGAATACGGTACAGATGTAAATCAAAAATCAAACGGATTAACACCATTGATGATTGCTGCACGAAGCAATAAAGTAGAAATTGTTAAGTATCTTTTACAAAACCCAAGTGTAAAAATTAACGAAAAAGATTCTAACGGTTTTACAGCTTTGAAATATGCTGAAATTTCAAACGCTACTGACACAATTGAAATTTTAAAAAACCATAAATAAACCGTATGTTATTCCAAAATAGCTCAATAAAATTGGACTAATAACATAATTTTAACCATACAACCAACCATAATTTGGTAAATGATTTTGTTTGCCACTAAAACCCGATCGTTCCCAAGAAATTCAATTTTTGAAAATCATTGGGAACGATTTTTTTATTATTATATCAAAAAAAAAAGCATTACAAAACCAACAAACCAAATTCCCTCAATGTATTCACCGGTTTTGAATACCAAAACAATTCGAAATCTTCCAGTTGTTGTTCAAAATTGTTTTTTATTTCCTGAAAAGAATAAATCTTCAAATTTGAGACGGAGATTTTCTCCAGTATTTCAACCAGCCATTGACCCTCTGTTTTATTGGTCTGTATCGTAAAACTTTCTTTTTTGTCGTGAAAAGTAAGCGACATCATTTCCCAGGAATTTCCTTTTTTGGATTTAGAGAAATGTTCTACGGTAGGTTTCCCTCCCAACCAAACTATTTTGGCCGTTGGCTTAATATTAAAATCATTTTCATTTTGCAACGCATCAAAAATAAAATCGGGATGAATTTTTGTTTTCGGAATTTTAAAATCAAACCAGTCCTGTAAATCATAGTCAAAACAGATTCCGTGCATATAATTGAACAATGATTTCTTGAGTCCAAAACTAAATTTATCGTGATCGATTCCTGTCGAATCGACAAAATTAATATCATTATTAGCAAAAGTTCCAATGGCATCTATTTCTTTTATAGCTCCATATTGTTCCGGAAACATTCCCACAGGACTGTGTGCCGTCATCGCAAATTGATGCCAAAACCCAGATTGCAGGACGCCAGCTTCAAAAAGTTGACGAACCATTTCGAGACTGTCAACGGTTTCCTGAATGGTCTGTGTTGGGTAACCGTACATCAAATAGGCGTGTACCATAATCCCTGCTTCGGTAAAATTTCGGGTAACCTTGGCTACTTGTTCCACCGTTACTCCTTTGTCGATTAATTTCAATAATCGGTCCGAAGCCACTTCTAGCCCACCGGAAACAGCAATGCACCCTGAAGCTTTCAGTAGCAAACACAAATCTGCAGTAAAACTTTTTTCAAAGCGAATGTTTGTCCACCACGTAACCGACAATTTTCTGCGAAGGATTTCGAGAGCCAAAGCACGCATCAAAGCCGGTGGCGCAGCCTCATCTACATAATGAAAACCGGTTTCTCCCGTTTGTGCAATCATTTCTTCCATTCGGTCGCAGAGCAAACTTGCAGCCACAGGTTCATAAACCTTAATATAATCGAGCGAAATATCGCAAAAAGTACATTTTCCCCAATAACAGCCATGCGCCATAGTGAGTTTATTCCAGCGTCCGTCACTCCACAAACGATGCATCGGGTTTACGATTTCGATAACCGAAATGTATTTATCCAAAAGTAAATCAGAATAATCGGGTGTTCCTACTTGCGACTGTTTATAATCCGGTTTAATGGAATTGTTTTTATAAACAACTTCTCCGTTTTCTAGGAGAAAGGTTCTTTTATACGAATTGTGATTTGTATTTTCAATATTAGCAATTAACTCTTCTATTGGCGTTTCGCCATCATCCAAAGTGATAAAATCAAAAAACTCAAAAACCCGAGGATCCGAAAGCGACCGCAATTCAGTATTTGGGAAACCACCACCCATCGTAATCTTAATATCTGAATACTGTTTTTTCACCCATTGCGCAGAGCGAAAAGCAGAATATAAATTCCCTGGAAACGGAACCGAAATTAAGAAAAATGTCGGTTGAATCGTTTCTATTTTTTCTTTTAAAATAGAAAGAAGAATTTCATCAATATAAGTTGGTTCCTGCTGCAAAGCTTCGTACAATCCATCAAAAGAATTGGCACTACGCCCAAGCCTTTCGGCATAACGGCTGAAACCGAAATTTTCATCGACGCACTCTACTATAAAATCGGAAATATCTTCGAGGTATAAAGTTGCTAAATGCTTGGCTTTATCCTGCGTCCCCATTGTCCCGAAAGCCCAATCGAGTTCTTCCAATTGTTCAAAACGAGAAGCTTCTGGCAGGAAATCTTCCTGACAAATTTGAAGTGACAATGTTGGATTTTTTCCTTGCAAAAAAGCAATAACCGAATCGATAGTTTTGATGTATTCGTCCTGTAAAGCGAAAATTCGTTTGCAGTTGTCGGTCGTTGGTTGATGGTTGATGGATTTAAACAAATCACTCAATCCTTTTTTAGAAAACAATTTCAAAATTACTTCAATACCCAAATCTGCCTGAACCGAATCTATATTTTTTGTATTCAGAAATCCTTTGATATAAGCCGTTGCCGGATACGGAGTATTCAGTTGGGTAAATGGAGGCGTTATGAGGAAAAGTTTTGGTTTCAAGAGTTTTTTTTTGCAAAAATACGGGATATTTTCAGTTTCATTCCATAAAAGATAATTATTGCTTTTCAATTAACTGATTAATGATAAAATAAAAGTTGAATAGAATGTTTTGTAAATAATTAAAGACATTTACAAAAAACAATTATCTTTATAATCCCTATTTACTCAAACCAAAAACCTATGCCTCAAAACTATAAATCTATCAAATATTCTATAGTAATAGCTTTCTTTTTCTTTATTAATTCAAATGCACAAGTCATCCAATGGCAAAACACAATCGGAGGGGATAATTATGAATGGCCCACATTTATTGAATTAGCCAATGATGGAAATTATATAAGCGGAGGTTATTCATTCTCAGATATCTCAAGAGACAAAACTGAAAACTCAAGAGGTTTTAACGATTTTTGGCTTATTAAAATAGATGATACTTCTGGTAATCTATTATGGCAAAAAACCATTGGAGGAATCGACAATGACTATTTAGTTTCAGCAAAAGAGACAACAGATGGAGGTTATATATTAGGGGGATACAGTTCTTCTCCAATATCTGGTGAAAAAACACAAAATTCAAGGGGTTATGATGATTATTGGGTTGTAAGACTGGATGCAAATAGAAATATTAAATGGGACAAAACCTATGGTGGATCTGGCGTTGATAGATTAACATCAATTATACAAACGGATGATGGCGGTTACCTTATAGGTGGCTCTTCGGATTCGAATATTTCGGGAGAAAAATCTGAAAATTCAAGAGGAAATATTGACATGTGGGTAATAAAAATTGATGCATCAGGCAATATAATTTGGCAAAAAACATTCGGAGGCAGTAACCTAGACTGGGTTCAATCCATGATTAAAACTCCTGATGGTGGATATATTTTGGCAGGTTCATCTCATTCAAATATATCGGGAGATAAAACCCAAAATTCAAGAGGCTTTGGAGATTATTGGATTCTTAAAATTGATGCTATTGGAAATATTATTTGGCAAAAAACTATTGGAGGCAATAATGGTGATTATGCCAAATCAATTATTACCACTTCAGATGGCAATTATATCATTGGTGGCGACTCTTCTTCAAATATTTCAGGAGAAAAAAGTGAAAACACCATTAGTAATTCACCAGATGTCTGGCTTGTAAAAATAGACAACAACGGACAATTATTGTGGCAAAAAAACATTGGAGGAAACAATACCGAATCATTTGAAAACATCAGAACTACGTCAGACAATGGTTTTATTCTGGCAACAATGTCTGCTTCGGAAATTTCAGGCTCTAAAACTGAAGCTTCTCGTGGTGGTGCGGATTATTGGGTTATCAAACTAGACACAAATGGTAATTTTGAATGGGACAAAACTATTGGTGGTAACGGTCCTGACCAAACAGAATCAATTGTACAAGGCAGAGATGGAAGTTACGTTGTTACTGGTTGGTCTCAATCCAACATTTCCGGTGATAAATCTGAAAACAAAAGCGGATTACAAGATTTTTGGTATGCAAAAATTAAGGTATGTGGCAATAATGTCCCTTCACCTAGCAACTACTTTGTCTGTTTGGGAAGCACAATTGATCTCTCTGCAGCAGGAGGAATTAGTTATTCTTGGACTGGCCCTAATGGTTTTACATCAACTCAACAGAACCCTTCAATTCTTAATGCAAACGCATCAAAAGCAGGACAATATAGATGTAATATTACTGAACAAGAAGGTTGTAGTATAACTAAATTAGTAGATGTTAGTATCAATAATCAACCATTACCAACTTTAACTTCCCCACAATCTTTCTGCATTCAACAAAATGCATCTTTAAATAATATTGCAATAACAGGCCAAAATATAAAATGGTATGACACATTAACGACTGGAAACCTTTTATCAAATACAACTCCTCTTCAGAATAACAGAATCTATTACGCTTCTCAAACTATTAACAGTTGCGAAAGCGAAAGAATTCCGGTAACAATTAACATTCAAAATACATTGGCTCCAACAGGAAATACAAATCAAACTTTTTGTTCCAGTCAAAATCCTACTATTGCTAATATCCAAGTTAACGGAAACTCAATAAAATGGTATGATGCTATAAACAATGGTTCATTACTTGTAGCAACTACTAATTTACAAAACGGAAAAACATACTACGTTTCTCAAACTGTGAATAATTGTGAAAGTTCCAGACTTGGAGTTTTGGTTTCAATTGTCAATACGCCTTCTGCTCCAACAGGGAACACAAATCAGGCATTTTGTAAAAATCAAAATACAAACCTCAGTAATATTCAAATAGCAGGTCAAAATATAAAATGGTACGATTCGAATCTTTCAACAACGGTCTTGCCAAACACTACTTTATTAGAAAACAACAAAACCTATTACGCCTCACAAACTGTAGGGTGTGAAAGCGTAAGAACTGCTATTTTAGTCCAAATTAATGATACTGCTTTGCCAACGGGAAACAGCAGCCAACAATTTTGCATCGATGAAAACGCCACTATTGCAAATCTTAATGTAACTGGAACAAATCTAAAATGGTATGATTCTGCAATAAACGGGAATATTTTACAACAATCAACATTGCAAAATGCTGTTTATTACGCAACGCAAACATTGAATAATTGCGAAAGCGAAAGATATGCTGTTACTGTAAAAGTTCAGGATACTCAAATTCCGATTGCGGATTCCCCACAGGTATTTTGTATTCAAAAAAATGCTTTAATCAGAGATATTGATATTACGGGACAAAATATAAAATGGTATGATGGCTACACTTCTTCTGTAAATTTGACAGAATCAACGCTACTTGTAAATGGAATTACGTATTATGCTTCACAGTTAATAAACAATTGCGAAAGCGAGCGAATTCCTGTAACTATAGATATTCTTAATGCAACCGCTAGTGACTGTATCAACCTTATTGATGAACTTCCCTATCCCAAATTCTTTACGCCCAATAATGATGGATTCAATGATCATTGGACAATTGACTTTGCTTATTTGGCACCCAAATCAACCATAAAAATATTTGATCGTTATGGAAAAATCATAAAAGAATTAACACTTGATTCTTCTTGGGACGGAACCTATAATGGATACCAACTTCCCGCAACAGATTATTGGTTTGTAGTGACAAGAGCAAACGGCAAAGAATTCAGAAGTCATTTTAGTCTAAAGCGATAAAAGGGCACAAAAAAAGACCAAATTATTGGTCTTTTTTGTGTAAAATACGAATTCATTACTTCACCTGCGCCAAAACCCAATTTGAGATTTCTTCCAATGCCGTTGGCGAAAAAGTCTGCTCGATTGTGGCGTATTCATTTGGCGAACCTGTTTCACATTCCTGAAACAAATGATTCAGATTGGGGAGTTTTTTTATAGCAACATTTTTGTTTCCCCCTTTGGTCAATGCCGCTTTAATTGCCTCCAGATTAACATCAGCTGGAACTTGTATATCTTTTTCACCATTGAGTGCCAAAACTGGACATTTTACTTTCTCCAATGCTGTTGCTGGATTTAGTTTTAAAAAGCAAACCATCCAGGGAGTCGTGATACTGCCTGACAATGAATTAATCTGATCTGCATTTAATTTATGTTCTAGTTTTTGTTTTAAATAAGTCGTTACCTGACTCTTTACAATGTCCCGACTCGCAGCGGAATTCACAATAATGTCATAAGCTCCTTTAAAAATTTCCTTTCCTTGCTGAATTTGATTTTCAGGAACGTTCATTTGTCGTTCTATCTTTTCTTTTTGCAAAAGCAATAATTGGTCAGGATGAATTCCCACACCTGCCAATAAAACAATAAAATCTATCTCTTTCGAATTTTCAGCAACAAGAGGCGCAATCATTCCTCCTTCGCTATGTCCTATCAGTCCAATTTTGTTTTTATCAATTTCCTTTCTGGTTTGCAGGTAAGCGATTCCTGCCTGAACATCTTTGGCAAAATCCAAAGTTGTTGCCGTTTTAAATTCGCCTGTTGATTTTCCTGTTCCTCGGTCGTCAAAGCGCAGAACGGCTATTCCTTTTTTGGTTAGGTAATCAGCCAGAACCAAAAAAGGTTTGTGCTCAAATATTTCTTCATTTCTATTTTGCGGCCCACTCCCACTTATCAAAATCGCAACTGGAAACTTGCCTTCTTTTTTGGGTAAAGTCAGCGTACCTGCCAAAACATTCTTGTCAATTTTGTTTTCAAAAGTTACGTCTTCCGTATAATATGGAAACGGTTCTTTGGGTTCCTGAGGCCTTTTGGCAGCTTCTTTTTTTAGTTTTTCTCTGGACAAATTCAATGGAAATGACTGACCGCTTTGAGTAAAAGTACCAACAATCACACCAAATTGATTCAGCACCCCTTCAAAACCAATTCTGGCATTAGGCATTTCAAATTTCAAAGTTGAATTTTGAAAACTGGTAGTCGCAACTGGGATTCCTTTGGCTCCCTGATCGGGGCTATCCATCGTAGTGCTATAGCCTTTTTCGTTTTTTGAAATATTAAAAACAAGTGTTAATTGTCCGCCTGGAACTTTTAAAAAACCATTCCATTGCCCGGCAATATCTTGTCCAAACCCAGTAAATGCAACCAAAATTGCAATTAAAACAAATGCTGTTTTTTTCATTTTTATAAAATTAAATTTTAAACCAAACAAACTTTTTTCTTTTATCTAATTTCCCACATTTAATGCACGAATACAAAAGCAGAACAAAGAATAAAGAAAGACAAATTTTTCTTCAAAAGCCCAGATATTTACTTTTGGGCAGAATTATTCAATGCTTTAAAATTAGTATTCCTTTTTCAAAATACTTACAAAATCTCCAAAAAAAAGGACAACAATTTAATTTGTTGTCCTTTTTATGAAATATATAAACAAATTTAAAACTTATGTTCTTTTTTACTAATTACCAATAACGAAAACAACGAAATACAAGCGGCAATCGTCAGATAAAAACCAACGTAGGTCAAACTGTAATTAGTGGCAAGCCAAATAGCAATCATGGGTGCAAAAGCCGCCCCTAAAATCCCGGCCATATTAAAAGTTAACGATGCTCCGGAATATCTGACGTTAGTTGGAAACAACTCCGATAAAAAAGTTCCCAAAGGCCCATAAGTAAATCCCATCAATGACATTCCGATGCATAAAAATACGGTAACCAAAACAGGATTTCCTGAATTTAAAAAATTGGAAAACAAAAAGCCAAAAACAGCAATAACAATTGTAGCGGAAATAAGCATTTTTCGGCGTCCGATTTTGTCTGCAACAACTGCCGAAACAGGAATAAAAAGTGCAAAAAACAAAACCGAAAACAACTGCATCAACAAAGCATCTCTTTTGTTAAAACCTAAATGAGAAGTTTCCCAACTTAGTGCAAATACAGTCATTAAATAAAAAACCAAAAAAGTAGTAATAGCCGCAAATGTTCCGAAAATCAATTGATTTTTATAGGATTTCACAAGTTCTACAAAAGGGATTTTCACTTCTTCGTGTTCCTTTTTGGAATTTTCAAAAGATGGGGTTTCAGTGATTTTTGTTCGGATATAAAAACCTACTATAACCAAAAGTGAACTGGCAATAAAAGGAATTCTCCAGCCATAATTCATAAAATCTTCACTGGTCATCGAGTCTGTCAACAGTAAAAAAGTACCACCTGACAGCAACAAACCGATAGGCGCTCCCAATTGTGGAAACATTCCGTACCAAGCGCGTTTGTTTGGCGGAGCATTTTCGATAGCCAATAAAACAGCTCCTCCCCATTCGCCTCCTAAACCAACGCCTTGTCCAAATCGACATAACATTAACAACAAAGGCGCAACCATGCCAACACTAGCATAACTAGGCAAAAATCCAATAGTCACGGTCGAAATACCCATTGTCAATAAGGCGGCAACCAAGGTAAATTTGCGCCCGATTTTATCTCCATAATGCCCAAAAAAAGCCGAACCCAATGGTCGAGATAAAAACGCTATTGAAAAAGTAGCTAATGATTCCAAAGTCGCCATTGTCTTATCTGCATTCGGGAAAAACAATTGCGGAAATACCAAAACCGCTGCATTGGCATAAATATAAAAGTCGAAAAATTCGATTGTGGTGCCTATCAAGCTTCCAAAAAGAACATGTTTTAGTGAATTCTTCTGATCGGGATTGTTTTTCATTTTGGTTTCGAGATAATTATATTTTTATGAAATTAGGGCATAAAAATGCCTTTATTTTTTCAAAGTAGCAAACATTTATTTACCAAAACAAAACTTTATTGTGAAAATTCAAAAAAGATTATGGGTTTTGCACAGCTACTTTCTGCTTTCTGTTTTCCACCTACTACAACCTATTGCCCATTGCCTTATTTTCATTAAATTTACAGCTATCAAAAAAATAAAATTATGCCTACCGACTGTATCAGCTATCAAACCTCAGGATATTTTTCCAAATTGATACAAGATTATTTAAACCAAAAGCAAGAATTAAAACCTTTATACAACCATTTCCCAACACTCATTAACTTTGAAAAACAAATCATTGAAAAAAAGAAAATTTCAATGAAAATAATAATGGGAATAAAAAAAGAGAATTATTAGTTTCTGTTTTAGAAAAGCAATATGCCAATCTAAATCCTTCAGCATCGACTCTAAACAATATTAAACTATTAAGCAATCCAAACACTTTTACAGTCACCACGGGGCATCAGCTGAATTTATTTTCTGGACCATTGTATTTTTTATATAAAATCATATCAACCATAAATCTTACCAAGGAATTAAAATCAAAATATACCGAAAATAATTTCGTTCCGGTGTATTGGATGGCAACCGAAGACCACGATTTTGAAGAAATCAATTATTTCAGTTTCAAAGGAAAAAAATTTCATTGGAACAGAGAAAGCACTGGCCCAGTTGGAAGATTATCCACAGATGGACTGGACGATTTTCTTGAAATATTTGAACTGGAAATAGGTCACAGCACTAATGCGAATACCATAAAAAAACTTTTTGAAGATTCGTATCTCAAACATGATAATCTCGCCGATGCTACAAGATATTTGGCGAATGCGCTTTTTGGAGAATTTGGACTAGTCATTATCGATGCTGATAATCCTGATCTAAAACGCAGTTTTATTCCTTATATAAAAGAAGAATTATTGCAACAAACGTCTTTTAGAAAAGTAACCGAAACCAACGAAAGTTTAAGCAATTACTTCGTTCAAGTGAATCCGCGCGAAATTAACTTATTCTATATTGAAGATAATTTGCGGGAACGAATTATTCTTGAGAATGGAATTTACAAGGTCAATCACACAAAAATTGAATTTACTGAAACTAAAATTTTAAACTTATTAGAAAGCAATCCGGAGAAATTCAGTCCGAACGTAATCATGCGTCCGCTGTACCAAGAAGTAATTCTGCCCAATTTATGCTACATTGGCGGTGGTGGAGAAATTGCCTATTGGCTGGAACTGAAATCATTTTTTGCTTCCGCAAAAGTGACTTTCCCCATGTTGTTAATACGAAACTCAGTTCTTTTGACAACCGAAAAACAAAACAAAAAAGCCGATAATTTAGACCTTAGCTGGTCTGATTTATTTTCGAAACAAGCTGAATTAGTCAATCGCATTACCCAAAAACTTTCTGATTTCCCGATTGATTTCACAGAGCAAAAAGAAGCTCTAAGAAAACAATTCGAAACACTTTCAGAATTAGCCAATCACACCGATAAATCATTTTTGGGCGCTGTAAAAGCACAGGAAGTCAAACAAACAAAAGGTTTAGAAAATCTTGAAAAAAGATTACTCAAAGCCCAAAAAAGAAAATTTCATGACGAACTGCAACGTATTATTGATTTGCAAAATGAATTATTCCCAAACCAAAGTTTACAGGAACGCCAAGCCAATTTTTCGGAATTTTATATTGAAAATGGAGAACGTTTGATTCCTCAGATAATGAGGCAACTAAAGGCATTGGAACAAAATTTTAACATAATAACTTTTTAAGTTGCTAAAATTCTAAAAGATTTAAGCAACTCAAAAAAAACTTTGTAACTTAGAATCTTAGAACCTCAGCAACTTTATAAAAAAATGACCAAAGACCGCCTTATTTCGCTTGATGTTTTTAGAGGATTAACCATCCTGTTAATGACCATCGTCAACAACCCGGGAAACTGGGCCACCGTTTACCCTCCTCTACTTCACTCCGAATGGCACGGTTGCACTCCAACCGACTTAGTTTTTCCTTTTTTCATTTTCATTATGGGAGTAGCTGTTTCTTTTGCCATGCCAACCAAAAATTACGACAGCACTACTTTTAGCAAAATATTTACTCGTTCGTTACGAATGATTTGTTTGGGAATATTTTTTAATTTTTTTGGAAAAATACAACTCTTCGGACTTGAAGAAATACCCTTAGTAATTTGTCGTTTACTTATCACAGCAGCTGTAGGTTATGCATTGATGGGGAATTTCAATGCAAAGCTAAAAACCTATTTGGTGATTTCTATTTTTGCAATTTATATAATCTTAGCTTACAGCGGCATCGAAGACTATGAAATCGTGAGACTTCCTGGAGTTTTGCAACGCATTGGAATTGTGTATTTCATAACTTCTCTTTTGTATCTAAAGACTACTCAAAGAACACAATTATTGGTTACGATTGGAATACTACTAAGCTATTGGGCAATTATGACCCTTATTCCAGCACCTGGATTCGAAATCACAAACCTAGAAAAAGGAACCAACTTAGCCGCTTGGACAGATAGTCTTTTATTAAAAGACCATATGTGGCAAATGACCAAAACTTGGGATCCTGAAGGAATTCTTAGCACAATTCCGGCAATTGCAACAGGAATCATTGGTTTATTAATCGGGCAATTACTAAATAGTCCCGCATTAAAAACAGAAAAAGTAAAAAAAATATTCCTAATCGGAATCGTACTTATCGTTTTGGGACAATTATGGAATATTGTTTTCCCTATCAACAAATCACTTTGGACTAGTTCTTATGTTCTTTTCACTGCGGGATTGGCTACATTAATTTTATCCATTTTATATTATTGTATTGACATTGCCGGCATTAAAAAAGGAACTAAATTATTTCTTATTTGGGGTGTGAATCCTATGATTGTATTCTTTCTGTCCGAAATAATTCCGCAGGCAATGATTATGATTTCTTTCCCAAATCCAATAAATCCAACGAAAAAAATCAACCTTTTGAATTATCTTTATATCACAGGGGTTGAGCCTTTTTTCAATAATCCCATGACGGCTTCATTAACATTTGCCTTGATTTATGCCGGTTTATGGTCGATACTTTTGGCTTACTTCTACAAAAAGAAAATGTATTTCAAAGTTTAAAAAACAAAAAACCACTGTAATAACAGTTTTCTTCCATTAAATTGATAATTTGCTAAAATCATTCCATAAAAAAAGTCTATTTTTGCGCAAAATTTTAAAAACATAGACAAAAATGGCGACTAACAGAACTTTTACAATGATTAAACCAGATGCTGTTGCAAATGGACACATCGGAAACATATTGGCAATGATTACAAACGGTGGTTTTAAAATCGTTTCTTTGAAATTAACGCAATTAACTGTAGCAGATGCTCAAGCTTTTTACGCGGTACACGCTGCAAGACCTTTCTACGGAGAATTGGTAGAATTTATGTCAAGAGGTCCTATCGTTGCTGCTATTTTAGAAAAAGAAAATGCTGTTGAAGATTTCAGAACTTTAATTGGTGCTACAAATCCAGCCGAAGCTGCCGAAGGAACTATCCGTAAAGCATACGCAACTTCAATAGGAGAAAATGCCGTTCACGGATCAGACAGCGACGAAAATGCTGCTATCGAAAGTGCATTCCACTTTGCAGGAAGAGAGCAGTTTTAAGATTTTAGATTGTTGACTTTAGATTAACGATTGAAGATTTTTTGAATAGAAAAAAATCCCGTTTCAAAATATTGAAACGGGATTTTTTGTTTTAAACTAATCTGAAAATCATTTAACCGTAGCGACATTCCCTGTTCTTGTTAAGATTCCCCAACCTTGACTTTCCCCTTTCAAGGCTTTTCGAAGTGCCCTAAATAAAATTACATACATCAATTGTCGGTAAACAAATCGTTGAGGGATTAACCAGAATAATTTACTCAATTTTTCTTTTTCAAAAACAAAGGCAACTATGCTCACTAATATATCTACAAGCATAAAAACAAGATAATAAACCAGTATTTTATACAGACTTTCCGGATTGTTATGATTCCAGATTAAGCTCAAAATAAGCACTAAATCTGCCAATGGCGCAAATATTGGCAATACAACCTGAAAAATCAAAATATTAGGCAATGCCACCATTCCTAAACCTTTGTATTTTGGGTTGAAACAGGCATCTCTATTTTTCCAGAAAGCCTGCATAATGCCATAACTCCATCTAAAACGCTGCTTCATAAATTCCTTCAGACTCTCTGGGGCTTCGGTAATAGCAACGGCTTCTATGCAGTTTACAATTCGATAACCACTTCTCAAAATTCGAATGGTTAAATCACAATCTTCGGCAAGGGTATCGGTTGTAAAACCTCCAGCTTTTTCTATTGCTGATTTCTTAAAAGCACCAATTGCACCAGGAACGACAGTTATTCCATTAATTAAATCAAAAGCTCGTCGGTCAAAATTCTGGGCGGTTGTATATTCAATACTTTGCCATTTGGTAAGCATTGTATTTTCATTACCCACCTTTACATTTCCAGCTATTGCGCCAATTTCGATATTGTTTTTCAATTGAAGTGTGAAACTTTTCATTAATTGCGAAATAGCATCTTTCTTTAATTGTGTATCTGCATCAATACAAACAACATAATCGTTTTGTGTCAATGTGATACCGTAATTCAATGCAGAAGCTTTTCCTCCGTTAGGTTTTGTATGTACTTTCACCTTCGGATTATCTTTGAAAGCGGAATTTACCATTTCAAAAGTTTTATCTTTCGAACCGTCATCCACAAAAACAATATCAAAATCCGAATAATCCTGGCAAAGTAAATTTTCGATAGTCTTTACTGCATTGATTTCTTCATTATAAGCTGGCACAATAATACTTACTTTCGGATTTTCCCCATTAATTTCATAAGCGGGAGGGTATTTATAATCGTTCCATTTCTTCACAAAAGCCATTATTGCCATTAACCCAATACGCAAAAATCCAAGTAAAATGGCAACCCAAAATGTCGCAACAATAAAGTGTCCAAACCAATAACCAAAATCAAAAATTATATTATCAACTGTTAGATAATTCTCTTTTGCTTTAGGCATAATTTCTTCTTTGGTTTTGCCAAGCAAATGATAAACGGTTGTAAACTGAACATTTTTACTTTTAAAATATTTTATAATTCTGGGTAATGCATCAACGGTTGCCTGTCTGTTTCCACCGGCGTCATGAAGCAAAATGATTCCTTTATCTGGATTGGCTTCGTATTCTTTTACTGTTCTATTGTAAATTGTATTTGCCGTTACACCTATTTCCCAATCATTAGGATCAATACTTTCTCCGACAGTATAATAATTTTGAGCTTTGCTTAATGCAATTGGCTTTAATTCGGCTTCTGTTGTTGGTTCAGCATCTGCATTATAAGGCGCTCTAAAAAGTACTGTGCTTCTTCCTGTGGTGGCTTCAATTAACAACCTTGTTGTTTCCATTTCAGACGACGCTCTATCAGAACTAACCAGTGCCATATTAGGATGCGTAAATGTGTGATTGCCTATTTCATGTCCTTCAGTATAAATTCTTTGCAGCAAAGGAATATTACTTTCACCCTGAATACCGATTACAAAAAATACAGCCGGTACTTTTTCTTTCTTTAAAATATCTAAAATTTGTGGTGTATAATTAGGATCTGGTCCATCATCAAAGGTCAAAATAACCTGCTTGTGCACATTCCCGAATTTACTGATTACATATTTAGTTGGCAATTCCAGATACTTTTGCTCAGTAATAATAGTATTGTCTTTATCAATTTCCAAATGTATTTTTCCCGGTTCTGGATCGGCAATAACATTCAAAATTTCTCCGTCACCAATGTAAGCAGGACTTTCGATTCCGGCATTGACAACTTCCAGTGCTTTGAAATCAAAAGGTTTTTTGCTGATACTCTCGCTAGTCAGGCTTCGTTGATAATAACTCCACAAACGCTGGTCCTCACTTCCTAATCTCCACAATGCAGTCCCTGCCAAGCCATATTCATCACTGAACCGAATAGAATTAAAATTAGTTACTGCATCAGTAAAATTAACCTGATGCTTTTTACCATTAATATCCGCATAACTAAAAGAATTATTATAGCTGTTATCATTAAATTTTATTGGCACATTGTGCTGTTTTGCTATGGCAATTGCCTGATCATACGTAATTGTTTCACCTTCTCTTTTTTCCTCCCAATCGTAACCATAACCAGCAATACAAAGAATAATTTTGCTTGACGGAATTTCCTTTGCCGTTTTATCCACAACTCTTTCAATCCATTTCTGACTGCTGATATCACCTGGATTACTTTCTGCATAATGCTCATCATAAGCCATCAAAAACATATAATCATTGTATTTAGACAATGCTTTTATGTTAAAGTCCTCATCATTGGCCATTATATCTTGCGTAACCAAATAGCCTAGAGGATGAAGTTTTTCATATAGCTCTTTTTGAAACGCAATTATGGGTTCATCACTATTCTCTTTAAATTCCTCAAAATCGACATTTATTCCTTGGAGTTTGTATTTATTTAAGGTCTTTACAATATCATTAATAAGTCTTTCCTTTTTTGATTTGTCGTGAAGAATACGATGGATAAGATCTCCATCAAAATTACCTTCGCCTAATGATTCATTGATGTTATTGATTAATGGAACAATTTTTACCTTTGCTTTCTTCATCACCTTCAATGCGGCAGTGTCAATTTCAGTTCGTAACAAATCGGTTTTAGGATCAATAAAAAACCATTCCGGAACCACCATATTAAGCTTGTCAACATTTCTTTTAAGCGAAAATAAACTTTGTGGATCCCAATCGACTAAAAAAGCAGCTCGAACAACATCATTGGTTTTGGGAGTAACTGTTTGTTTTTGTAGTTTTTCGACTTTCGATTTTGCCCTCAAAAAATAATCAAAGCCTTTAAACTTTTTTAATTCCTCTACGGTCAAATCCTTTGAAATAATTGGATTATCAAGCGTACGACCAAATTCTGTACCATTAGCCAAAATCGGCAATTGAGGTTTTGTCCCTCTTTTTAAAGTGATATAAAAAATGGGAACCATCAACACAAGAACAAACAAAATTAATCGGCTTGACCATTGAAAAGTTCTCCAGCGCTTTTTTGTAGAAGTCTGAAATATTTGTTTTTTATCATTCATATTGCATTTTTTAACGAAAAACTTAAATTCAAAATCTTAATATTTATAAATCACAATAAATTCAATCATTGAATTAAAAAACAAAGCTTTTTTAAATAAATATTTTTGCGAAAAGTAATAATTCTAAATGGAGAAAAAAATGAGATAACTCAAAAACTAACAAAAAATTACCTAATTAGTTTGTATAAAATTACAAAAGAAAAACCCCGATTAATTATTATACTTTTCTCTAAATAAAAAAAGCCTGAACACATTTTCAGCATCCAAGCTTTTTATAAATTTTAAAAAAAACATAATTTGTTAATCAGCAATCTAAAATCACCTCAAAACCACATCCTTGACTACATCCCTGCGTAATTCTTCATTAATCATTCTTACAATCTTAGACTTACCGTGGCTTAATTCCTCTCGCAAAACCGCCGATGTCAGCTCAACATAAAGCGTCGATCCTTTCAAAACAACATTTTGGGTATAACTATTTACACCGTTTCCCATCAAATTACGCCAAGCATCCTTTACGTCAATTTGGTCCATTCCTGCCTGCAATTTATTGACTTCAATAATTTGCTTCAACACATCCCCAACAGTACTTTGATTATTCAGTCTTTTTGTCATCGCCACCTAGCTTTATTGCCCCTGTTTTTTTATAGTGATACTCTTTTTTCTCCGTGTTCAAAACAACCAATTCCTTATCCGTCAAGCTTATAATTTCCTCACTCCATTTCATATACGGCGTACTGTAATCCAAATAAGTATGGTCATCTGTAAATCGTACTTTTACATTTTCAAACGTATCGTTCACCAAAAAAGTACCATCCAATTGCGGCATCACTTTCTTACGAATTCCCGCATAATTCTTGTCAATTTGAAAATAATCAAACGATTCGTTAGCCCCATATTTTTTCTCATTACCATCCTCAAAAACCACCTTCTCAATTTCCCAATATCCGTTGATTTTTGCAACATCTTCCGAAGTTATTTTTTGCTTGCAACCAACAAATAAAAGCGCAACCAACAAAACACCAAATACTTTTTTCATAGAATATTTTTTTTTAGGAGCTATTTCCTGCTATCCGCTTGTATCTTTTTGTCTCCGAAAAAGAGACAAAAAGGATACCGCTTCTATCAGGGCTAGGGCATCCTGCATAGCAACATCATTTGTTAATACGACAAAGTTAAACTTTAAAGAACCAAAGAAAGTAAAAAATTATGTTCTCGCTAAACAATTTTTCATATTTTTGGGATTAATCAAAACTACTCTTTTCAACTACATCAAAATCAACATCGCTACTCACATTTACTTTTCCTATATCAATTGATAAACAACAATTATAAAAAAAATGGAAAAGTAATATGATTTAAATGGAAGCTATTTTAGATATTCACGTACAACGTAAATCTCTCCCTAACCAATTTTGATGAAACACTTTAGACAAAAAAATATTTGTATTTCTAGAAACTATTTTCTATTCTAAAATTTTTTGATTATTCATAATCAATTAATAATAAAACACAATACTAATACTCTAAAAATAAACATATGAAAATAAAAGGACTCACATTTATATTTGTTATTGCGTTACTTATTACAATTTGGATAAATTTTATTGATTACAAGTTTAGTGTTTTTGTTCTTTTTGCAAATAAAACTAAAAACGTTGAATCTTTACTCGATAATTTCTGTTTGTCCTATATCGCTGGTTATTTTTTTTATTTCATAAATGTTTATTTACTAGAAAGGGAAGATAAGAAACATATCTTACCACTCATTTCGGAAAAAGTATATCATATAATTTTAGTTAATAAAACAATAATTAAAGTTATGAAACAAGACAATGATTTCAATAAATTTAATATTACACTAGAAGAATTCCGTTTACTTCTAAAAAAAGATAACTTCGAAGCAACAAATTCATTTCTTACTGCAAACGGAAACAAGGTGTTAGATAAATTTATTAAAGAAAGGAGAAAGGGTACTCTACAACTGATAAATGATATTTTAAAAACAGGAAAATTTGTTGATGATGAATTAAAATCTATATTTTCAGTTTAGAAGAAGCTCAATTTTTAAGAAAAAACTATGGCTTTAATTCAAAAGACTTTGATAATGAAAAAGCAAGTCAATTCAGTTTTTCTTTTTATATGTTTTTTATTGATATAGAAAGATTAAATCTATATTACAACAAGAATTTGAAGAAATTTAACATCAGTTTACTCAATAGATATTTACCAAAAAAAGCTGATAAATAAAAAATATCAACAAAAAACATTCCCAAAACACAAAACTATTACAACCGAAGAATCTCATTTATAACTACAATAGTGTCACTTGACATAATCTTTTACCTTAATTAAATCAAAAATATTATATCATCAATTCATTAAATTAACATTAATAATCATCCAAATGGGAGATGCCGCAGAAAATGTTAATCTAGCCCTATCAATTTTTATGAAACCCTTTGGACAAAATTAAGTCTTCATTACAGAAACTATTTTCTGTTTTGGACTCTTCTAATAACACCCAAAACAAAAAATACAACTCCAATTAACAATGAAGCATAATACAGCGGAATACTTTTTTCTCTAAAAAAATTGGCAGAAACTAAACCAATAATGCTTACAAAGTAAAAATGAATAGGACTAAAATTCTTCATATAAATTACAAGAAACTATTATTTAAAAAAGCTATCCACAAACTCGTATTTATTGAAAACCTGCAAATCATCAATTCCTTCTCCAACACCAATGTATTTAACAGGAATTTGAAATTGGTCAGAAATACCAATAACTACACCACCTTTTGCAGTTCCATCAAGTTTGGTAACCGCTAGGCAGGAAACCTCAGTCGCAGTAGTAAACTGTTTGGCTTGTTCAAATGCGTTTTGACCTGTAGAACCATCCAAAACAAGCATTACATCATGTGGGGCATCGCCAACCACTTTTTGCATTACTCTTTTCACTTTCGAAAGTTCGTTCATCAGGTTAATTTTATTGTGCAAACGACCCGCTGTGTCTATAATAACAACATCCGCTTTTTGAGCCACCGCCGATTGCAAAGTATCAAAAGCGACAGAAGCTGGATCGCTTCCCATTTCCTGACGAACAATAGGAACATCAACTCTATCTGCCCAAATCTGTAATTGGTCAATAGCCGCAGCACGGAAAGTATCAGCCGCACCCAAAACTACTTTATGACCTGCTTTCTTAAATTGATGAGCCAATTTACCAATTGTAGTTGTTTTACCTACACCATTTACCCCAACAACCATCAAAACATAAGGTTTTGTATCTACTGGGATGACAAATTCTGTAGCTTCTCCCGTATTCGTTTCGGATAACAATCCTGCGATTTCGTCTCTCAAAATTTGATTGAGTTCATCAGTACCAAGGTATTTATCTTCCTCAACTCTTTTTTCAATTCGGGTAATAATTTTCAGGGTTGTATTAACGCCCACATCCGAAGAAACAAGAATTTCTTCCAAATTATCCAAAACATCATCATCCACTTTTGACTTTCCAGCCACAGCTTTGGTTAATTTGGTAAAAAAAGAAGTTTTTGTTTTTTCCAGACCTTTGTCTAAAGATTGTTTCGCCTCTTGGCTTATACCTTGGTCTTTTTTCTCAGAAGAAAATATTTTTTTAAAAAAGCTCATGAAAATGAAGATTTACGATTTGGAATTTACATTTGTCAACTTAAACAGGAAAATTCAATTAAAAACCGTCAAAACAAGTTTTTATTAAAAATTCCGTAAAAAGTCTTTTAATTTCAAGATGTAAAGATAGAAAATAAAAAAGCTACTTCCGAATGAAAGTAGCTTTTCTATAAAATGTAATAGTTATTATTTCTTTTTCAAGAATTCATCAACTTCTTCAGGAGCCATAATAGATTCTACGAATGTATAAGCGCCAGTTTTAGGAGATTTTACCATTTTGATGGCTTTTGACAATCTCTTTGAAGCTGTTTGTAACGATGCAACGGTTTTCTTTGCCATGATTCAAATGTTTTTTTAACATTTTAATGAAATCTCTAGTCTAATTAATTAGAGATTCTATCAAAATCTCTAATTATTTAATTTCTTTATGAACAGTAACTCTTTTCAAGATTGGATTAAATTTTTTAATCTCTAATCTGTCTGGAGTATTTTTTTTGTTCTTAGTAGTTATGTATCGAGAAGTTCCAGCAACACCTGATGCTTTGTGCTCTGTACACTCTAAAATTACCTGGATTCTATTTCCTTTCTTTGCCATCTTGCTATTTATTTATTATTGGAAAAGATTATTTAATAAATCCTTCTGACTGCGCTTTTTTCAAAACTGCAGCGATTCCATTTTTATTAATTGTTTTTATCGTAGATGCTGCTACTCTAAGAGTAATCCATCTATCTTCTTCTGGAAGATAAAAACGCTTTTTAACTAAGTTAACAGAAAATTTTCTCTTAGTTTTGTTCATAGCGTGAGAAACGTTATTTCCTACCATCGCTCTTTTACCTGTAAGGTCACAAACTCTTGACATTATGCTTATCTTTTATCGTTATTCAAAATCAGGGTGCAAAGAAAAGAAAAATAAACCTTTCTACCAAAATATTTATTGCTCTTTTTTTGAAATTTCTTTCAATAATATTTCAAGCCCTTTAACAGAAGCTCTATCTATCACTTTTTCACGTGGTTGACCGAAATCAAACCCTTCTACCAGAACCCCATTTGGCGTTGCCAAGGCAATATAAACCGTTCCTACATCGGCATCAGCCTCTCCTTTTGCAGGCCCTGCATTACCCGTAGTAGCAATAGCATAGTCTGATTTCAGTAATGTTTTCACGTTCAGAGCCATTGCTTTTGCAACTTCAGCACTGACAACCGAATGTTTTTCTATCAATTTTTCGGAAATACCCAGCACATTTATCTTCACATCTGTCGCATAAGAAACCACACTTCCCTTAAAATAATTGGAAGCCCCCGAAACCGAAGTTATCAACTCTGCAATTTTACCTCCAGTACAACTTTCAGCTGTAGCCAAAGTGGCTTTTTTCTCTTTCAACAATCGCCCCAAAATCACTTCTATTGTCTCATCTTCCTCAAATCCAACTATGATGTCATGAATAACAGCATCCAAAGAATTTACATATTCTGTAATAGCCTGCTCCAACTTCTCCTTTTCAGTTCCTCGCCCTGAAATACGCAAACGCAATTTTCCCGGACTTGGCAAATACGCCAATTTTAAAAATTCAGGCAAGCTATTTTCCCATTCTTCCAGACGTTCAGCTACCAAACTTTCTCCTTGTCCATAAGTCAATATTGTTTTGTGCAGAATATATGGACGCTCATATTCTTTCACTAACTTTGGGACAACTTCATTTTCGACCAAATATTTCATTTCAAAAGGAACTCCCGGAAGCGACACAAAAACTGTATTTTCTTTTTTTACCCACATCCCCGGTGCCGTACCTACTTGATTATGAAGCACCGTACACTTAGAAGGCACCAACGCCTGATCTTTATTGATTTGAGTTATTTTTTTCTTAAAATACCCTTCTATAAGTTGGGTGACATGTGCCAAAACAACCTCATCAACCACCAAGGTATCGCCAAAATAATCACAAAAAGTTTTCTTGGTAACATCATCTTTTGTAGGACCTAAACCACCGGTTATAATAACCAAATCTACCGTGTTTTGGAGTTTTGCAAAAGTATCGAGAATATGTTTTTTATTGTCACTTATCGAAATCATTTCGTGAATTTCTACTCCAATTTTATCTAGTGACTTCGCTATAAAACCTGAATTGGTATCCACAATTTGACCAATTAGAATTTCATCACCTATAGTAATTATCGTTGCCTTCATATTAGCCTGTCTATTTTATTAAATAAAAAAATCCACAAACCGCACATTAATACGGTTGTGGATCATATTGATTTAAACTCTTTGCAATAACAAAAATTTAAAACCAAGTTTAAAGATTAAAATCTTTTCTCAGTTCTTTTATCGCGTCTTTCACTTGAGATTTGACACTCTTATATGTTTCTATTATCTCTTTCTTTTTACCTTCTTCTTTTGTCCATGCCTCAATTTGAAGAATTTCCTCGAATGCCACATTCAATCCAAGCAAATCCAGCGTTGGCTTCAATTTATGCGCAAAGGCATAAGTTTGCTTAAAATCTTTATTCTTTATTCCTTCTCCGATTTTTTTCAAATCTTCTGGAACTTCCGTAACAAACAAGTTCAAAACCTCATCCACAAACTCTGGATCATTATCTGAAAGCGCGTACACTTTTGCTAAATTGTATTTTAAAGCCATTATTTTACTTGTATTCTAAATAGTTTTTGTCCTTCTAAAAATCCTTCTAAAACATCATCTGGTCTTACTGCCGCAACTCCAGCCGGTGTACCTGTAAAAATAATATCCCCAATCTTTAATGTAAAAAAACGGGAAACATATGATACCAACTCATCAATATTCCACATCATCATATTGGAATTCCCTTTTTGTACCGTAGAATTATTATTCTTCAATTCAAAATTAACATTTTCCAACGAAACAAACTGACTTTTATTCAAAAAATCACCAATAACCGCAGAACCATCAAATGCCTTGGCTTTTTCCCACGGCAGCCCTTTTTCTTTCAGCTTTGCCTGCAAATCCCTTGCAGTAAAATCTATCCCCACACTAATCTCATCGTAATATTTATGGGCAAATTTGGGCTCAATATACTTCCCTACTTTACTTATTTTCACAATAAGCTCAAGTTCATGATGAACATCCTCTGAGAATTCCGGAATTACAAAAGGGTGTTGTTTTAACAAAATAGCCGAATCTGGTTTCAAAAAAACAACCGGCTCCGAAGGACGCTCGTTTTTTAACTCTTCTATATGACTGGCATAATTTCGTCCGATACAGATTATTTTCATTTTTTTATAGATTCTAAGATTCTAAAATTATAAGTTTCTGAGATAACTACGCAAAAAACTTAGCATCTTAGAAACTTAGCGACTTAGCAACTTATTTTGTATTTAGTTTTCTTAATTTAATTGCTGTCAGAACTTTTTTGGTGTATAGAGGAAAATCCGCATTTTGAATCCAGCTAAAATAACCAGGTTCAATTTCCAGGATTTTTTCTACTTTAGCTCCTTTATGTTTTCCGAAGGTAAAAATCTCTTCATTATTATCATCAAAAGCAATCATTCCTGCAAAATCGGCTATTTTTTTTCTAGTCGTAAACTCAGACAATGATTTCATGTCGTTTTCCAATTCCGGATAACGCTCCAACTGTGCTTTCAGAATCTCATAAGTCGCCATTGTATCCGCTTCGGCAGAATGTGCATTATCCAATTCTTTTCCACAGTAAAATCTCAAAGCCGCACTCAAAGTACGCTCCTCCATTTTGTGAAAAATTGTCTGAACATCTACAGAAACTCTGTTTTTCATATCAAAATCAACTCCTGCACGCAACAATTCTTCTGCCAATAAAGGTATATCAAAGCGATCCGAATTGAATCCTGCCAAATCACTATCCTTAATCATATTATACACAAGAGGCGCCAACTCCTTAAAAGTAGGCTCATTGGCCACCTTTTCATTACTGATTCCGTGAATTGCCGTTGACTGCGGAGGAATTGGAATTGTGGGGTTCACCAACCATGTTTTACTTTCTTTATTTCCGTTAGGAAAAACCTTAAAAACTGATATTTCCACAATTCTGTCTTTTCCGATATCAATTCCTGTAGTTTCGAGATCAAAAAAACAAATTGGCTTATTGAGTTTGAGTTCCATTTTTTTAGTTTGAATTGTGGCAAATATAAAAATTTAAGTACTGATTACCCTCAAAAAATAACTCTAAAAAGAGCCAAAAAAAAGAAAACCCGACAAATTGCAAAATTTGCCGGATTCATTTTCAATTTATGCTGAATTAATAATCTCTGTTCACATCAAAAGCCTCAAGATATTCGGCCACTCTTTTTACAAAACTACCTCCCAGCGCACCATCAACCACTCGATGATCATAACTGTGCGACAGGAACATTTTTTGACGAATTCCGATAAAATCACCGTCAGGAGTTTCGATAACCGCAGGCACTTTTCGAATCGCACCCAAAGCCAATATCCCCACTTGTGGCTGATTAATAATAGGCGTTCCAAAAACACTTCCAAAAGTCCCCACATTAGTAACCGTGTAAGTCCCACCCTGGGTATCATCTGGTTTTAATTTATTTGCTTTGGCGCGATTTCCTAAATCATTCACCGCTTTTGCCATACCTACCAAGTTCAGTTGATCTGCATTTTTAATTACCGGAACGATTAAATTACCGTTTGCCAAAGCCGCCGCCATTCCTATATTGATATTTTTCTTTTTAATAATAAAATCACCTTCAACAGAAATATTCATCCCCGGAAAATCTTTCAATGCTTTGGCAACTGCCTCCATAAAAATAGGAGTATAAGTCAATTTTTCACCTTCACGTTTTTCAAAAGCATTTTTCACTTTATCACGCCATTTCACAATATTCGTAACATCAACTTCTATAAAAGACTGCACATGAGCCGAAGTTTGAATCGAAGCCACCATATATCCGGAAATCAGCTTGCGCATTCTGTCCATTTCCACAATTTCATCAGCTCCATTTACCGAAGCCGGAGCAGCTGCTTGCGATGGAGCTTCCGCCGAAACCACTTTTAGAGTTTCTACTTCTTTTGTAGGAGTTGCTACAGCATTTGCAGGCTGCAAACTTCTATTTTTTATATAGTCTAAAATATCATCTTTGGTCACACGGCCTTCTTTTCCGGAACCAGCAATACTTTGAAGTTCATCTAGAGTTATTCCTTCTTCTTTTGCAATGTTTTTTACTAATGGTGAAAAGAATTTATCGCTTTCGCTAAAACTAATCGGCGTCGCAACAGTTTCCTTGGCCACTTCAACTGTTTTTAGAATTTCTTCAACAATGGCAGGTGCAACTTCAGGACGTGGAGATCCAGCCTCAACAGCCTCCGTTTCAATAATAGCAATGGTCTGCCCTACCTGAACCAAATCGTCTTTACCAAATAATTTTTCGACAAGAATGCCTGAAACCTCCGATGGAACTTCAGAATCTACTTTATCGGTTGCAATTTCCAAAACGGCATCATCCGCTTCAATTTTATCGCCAACTTCTTTCAACCAATTTGTTATGGTTGCTTCCGCAACACTTTCTCCCATTTTTGGAAGCTTTAACTCAAATCTTGCCATATTGTCATTCTAAAAGATGATTTTGATTTTTCATTTGCGAAATTAACAAAAAATACCAATGTAAATTTAATAGAATTTATTTTTTTCTTAATTCTACAATTTCTCCTCTATCGTTAGAAGAATCACTTCCAATACTAAATTCCGCACTTTTTGGTACAATTCTAAAAGTAACTCCTTTATTTTTAAACTTTTCCAGAACAGTTATACATTCTTTGAAGGAAACAAACTCATTATCCAATACAATCTGCACCCCTTTTTCTATTGAAATTGATGACAAATTTACCTCTTTTTCTGTTTTTAAATTAAGAAAATCCACCTTTTTTTGAAGAAGAGGAGTTATTATTTTCCGTAAAGTTTCGGAAGCCGATACCAGCAAATATTTTTTTGGAACACTTTTGGCTTTAACTCTGCCCTGAACCCTTTTGATTAAAGAAAAAAAGACTATTCCTACTTTCATAAATACCGTGAAAAGAAAAGGGACTCGAAAATGTTTTCGATAAAAAAACGTCATCGCTTCCTGAAAACGCTTCATATAAGTTCCATCCTTAATTGTACTTTCTCCTTTATAATGTAGTACGGTTGTTTCGTGAAAATAATAATTGATTTTTCCTTTTTGTAACACTCTATAAGACAAATCTATATCATCTGAATACATAAAACAATCTTCATCAAAACCTTCAATCTCTTCGTACAAATTTTTCTTCAGAAACATAAAAGCACCAACCAATATTTCAACTTCACCCGTTTGATTTTCAGACAAATGCCCTGCATAATATTTGTTAAAAAGAGATGCTTTTGGAAACAATTTATACAAATTGAAAATCTTGGTAAATGAGACCCAAGGCGTTGGAATTCCTCTTTTGCTTTCTGGCAAAAAATCACCTGTTCCATCAATGAGGTTCACGCCTACAATTCCGAGGTTTATTTGTTTTTGAGCAAATGTCAAGACTTTCACAAAAGTATCTTCTGCAACAACAGTATCCGGATTTAGAATACATATATATTCTCCATTGGCATGAGCAACCCCAATATTATTCCCTTTTGGGAAACCCAAATTTTCATTATTTTGAATGAGTTTAACATCTGGAAAACGAGTTTTTACCATTTGGCAACTATCATCTTGGGAATTATTATCTACCACAATAATTTCGGAATCTATGTTTTTCAAAGCGCTTTCCACACTTAGCAGACATAGCTCCAAAAAATAGCGAACATTATAATTAAGGATGATAACGGATAGTTGCATTTCCAAAACAATTATAGCAACTTAATTAAGTCAACTGGATTTCGTTTATTGTTCCAAAACAAAACCAATTCAATTTGATTTTGGGATTCATTAATTCGATAGAATAATCTAGTTTGTTTTGAAATCACTAAAGAATATATTTTCTTTTCTTTGCCATATATTCCAATTTCAGGATGCTCAATCAATTTTTCAATAACTAATTTAACTAATTCTATAAATTTTGAAACTTCTCCTAGATTCCATTTAAGGAAAATAAAATCAATCTCATCATTAAATGATTCTTTCGATAAAACAGACCAATAAACTAAATATGCCATCAAGAAATATTGAATCTTTTCTTAATATCACTCATAACCTTTTCGTGGGGAATTAACTCCCCCTCATCACACTGTTTTATTCCTTTTTCGATTAATTGTTGCAGAATTTCTGGAAGATTATCCCAATCAGTATCTGAATTTCCTTTTCTTAAATCAGCTTTAGTACAGTACACACTGGCACTTTCTTCGACTTTTGGAAGATTTTCGTTGGGTTTGTCTTTTTGAGAATCCAAATTCATTATCAATTATTTTATCCCCAAATATACAAAATAATCCCCTCTTTTTATTTCACAAATACCCCCCTCCATTATAGTTATCTAAAAATTCTCCGAAAGCGCTACCCTAAAAGTCCAATCGTCTTTACTGATGCCGTAATCGAGAACCAGATTGCAATTATTGATTTTATTCCATTTTATTCGCAATCCCGTTCCAATTGCCGGCGTCCAATTATCAAAATGATAGGTATCCAAATTGGAAACAGAAGAATAATTAGCATAAAAAACCGCTCCAAGAAAACCGTTTTTAGTAATATCCGTACGATATTCGGATTCAAGATACAACAAGGAATTACTGCGGTAACGGTTTCTGGTGAATCCCCTGCCGGTTTTTCCATAACGATCCCAACCCACACTCGGCAAATCCAGATAATGCGGTTTTCCATCAAAAACAGCCCAATAAAAAGCACGAGTAGCTAAGACTCTATGACTGGTTTCGCTAAAAGAATAATACTTTCTGGCATCTATATATATTGATTTCCAATTGGTATCACTACCAAATCCACGGTCGTTAATTCGATAATCCGCCTCAAAATAATAGCCCTGATTGGGGTTCAAAATATTCTTTCGGGAATCGTACAAAGCCTGAAAAGCGATACCTGAGGAAAGTTCATTTGAGTAATCTCCTTCCTGATATTTATAAAAATCTGTTGGCCCCGAAATTTCGGAATCCTCAGAAATATTTTTATAATTATCCAACTGAAAACCCAATCCCAAACGGAAATCGCCAATTATTTTTCGACTAATAAATTGATAAAACCGAATTTGTTGATAATGTACTTCAGATTGTGGATCCTTGGAACTATTTCCACCCAAACCGTAAGTAAACTGCGGATAAATCATAAACCTGTAATCACCTATAAAATTATACTTATTGTCTTTGGTATATATATAGGACTGTATTGGGAAAGAATACTGGCCTGTAAAACTGGTTGTTGGGGTAAAATAGACTTCGGACATTTTGGTATTTTCATGATTCTCGTCCCAATAAAACGTGGTCACAAAAGACACGACCAGACCGCCTTCGGCACTTTTCAAATCGGGGGCCGGCATTAAGGAGAAGGCTATTTTACTTTGATTTTCATTTTTCTTTAGGGTGTCATTTTTCAAAAAAATGGTTTTCAAAATGTATTTCATATCCAAACTATCACTTCTAAAATCTATTTTCTGGGAAAAGGAAGAAAACGAAGAAGTAACAACGAGAAAAAGAAGCCAATTTCGTTTGATGCGACCCATAGAGTTTGGTTGTTATTTTTGAGCAGTAAAAACTTTTCAGTTTTTCAAATATAAGAAAAATTAAAATTTAATATACTGTGTGGTCATTTTATGTAGAGACGTGCAATGCAACCTCTCTACACACGGATAGCGGGAACGATATTTACTAAAAAAGCTTGATGATTCACTCCTAATCCTTTTATCTATAGAATTTAGGATTGTTTCTATTTGTTTAATACCTTACCTTTGAGTTTGATTTGAACAAGGTTATGAAAAAAATTTTTATCCTTTTTTTTCTGTTTGTTGCTATGTCTTATGCGCAAACCAAAGGTTGTACAGACCGACTTGCAGAGAATTTTAACCCAAAAGCAACCGAAAATGATGGAAGTTGCCGATATGTTTCTGCAAGAATTAAAGTGACATTTACTAAAGAATTGAGTGATTCTATAGCCGAAACATCGGGTTTGGTTACTTCTGACAATTTATTATGGACACACAATGATGATATAAACACTACATTATACGGCATTGATACCAAAGGGAAAATTAGAAAAAAAATCAATCTTGAAGGGGTAAAAAACAATGAATGGGAAGAAATCTCCCAAGACGACAACTACCTCTACATCGGCGATCTTGGGAATAATGTCTTCGGAAATCGTAAGGATCTTCACTTTTTGCGAATTAAGAAAAACTCCATGGACATGAAGAATCCCGTAATTGATACGATTGCCTTTTCTTATGAAAACCAAACGGATTTTGTTCCCAAAAAAGAAGTAAACACAACCGATTTTGATTGCGAAGCTTTTGTGGTTACAAACGATAGTATTTACCTATTTACCAAACAATGGGTGTCTGAAAAAACGAATGTATATCGCTTGCCAAAAACTCCTGGAACCTACATTGCGCAATTCAAAGAAACACTAAATGTAGATGGATTAATCACCGGAGCCACCTTGTTACCTCAGAAAAAGGGAATCGTTCTATGCGGGTATTCGCATTATATGCAACCTTTTGTTTACCTTTTGTATGACTACAAAAACAATGATTTTTTGACCGGAAACAAACGAAAAATAAAAATTTCTCTTATTTTTCATCAAATAGAAGCCATCACTACCGAAGACGGACAGCTTTTTTACCTGACGAATGAAGCTACCAATAAACGCTTTATCCACAATCCACAAGAAATTCATACGATTGATTTAAGTCCTTATCTTAAAAATTGATTTAAGCATATAAGCCATTTAAGTTAAAAGTATCACAGTAAATTGTAATCAACATTTGCTCAACCAAAGGTGTCTTAGCTATTTATCATCTATTTCAAAACAAAAACTTATATGACTTTTATGGTTATTAAATAATTCGCATTTAGTTCCATAATAGCTTACTTTTGCCAAAAAATTAGCCTTGTGAATTATTTATCAGTAGAAAATATATCGCTGATTTCCCAAAAACAGCAAATTCACGTTATCCCCTTTAAAATATAGTGTTGTTGCTATTTTGTGAAATTTTAAAATTTCATAAAATACCATTAAATACCATCTTATAACACCATATTAGAGACCGAATTAGAGACCTATTATTTAATTTTGTACCTTTACTTTTGATGAAAGCTATTACTCACAGATACGTCCTTAAATCCAAAACAAAAATCTTGGAAAACCGCACCAAACCTGAGCTGGTGATGGCTGAAGTGAGTGGTGCATTCAAAAGTAAAAAGGACGGAAAATTGAGTTATAAGAAGTTTCAATTCTCTTTGGAAGTGTCCGTTTTGCCCCAACATTTTGGAATTATTCGAGAAAAAAGAGGTAAAATGGGGTATATTTATGATCCAAATACCATCAAAAAATCGGAACGATATAATAAATTACTACGTAATAAAATAGCAGATTTTGAATTTGATATCGAAGCAGTTGCTTCTCATTTCAGAAATCAGGATCCTACTGCAGAGGAGGTTAAAAACTATCTTTTTTTCATTACAGGAAGAGACAAAAGAAAGCCCGAAGAAAGCTTTGAAATACTCTCTTTTTTAAATAGCCATATCAAGCATTTGGAGAATCTTGTTGGAAGTGGCCGAAAAGATGAAGTAAAAGAAAACACCATAAATTCATTTAGAAACCTTGTTCCAATTGTAAAAAGATATCAAGAGGCGAAAAGTAAATTAATATTTGAAAATCTAAATGAAGAACTCTATCGTGATTTTTGGGATGTAACCAACAAACTTAAAACAGGCGAGATAAAAATAGACAGCTACACTCCAAAATCTTATGGGAAATTTGCCTCAAATACCATTAAAGCATACCAAAATTATTTTATACTACTCTGCAAAGTCGCTAGAAAACAGCTTATAAATATTCCGTTGGATTTAAGCGATACTAACCTAATCAATACTGTAGAAAAAAACAATTCGCCCAAAACCGAAGCTTTTTTAAAGGAAGAGGACATCCTAAAAGTAATGAAATACAAACCAGTTTCAAAAAATACGACAATGGCAAAAGACTATATTATTATCGCAAGCCTTACCGGAATGAGGCTTCAATCAATGCAAGAAGCAAAAGGCAGAAGTATTGAACTTTGTACCAATAACAAAAATGTATTTTATTACCTCCATACTATTCAGGGGAAAACCTCAACTGAATGTTATACTCCCCTATTTTCAACAGCCTTGGAAATGATCAAAAAGAACAATTATCAATTTCCTGATTTCACAAAAATTACATTAGCCAATCTTAATATCAACATTAGAAGCGTACTTAGTTCGGTAGGAATAGAAAACAACAGCTTGTTCAGCACCCATAATTTAAGAAGTACTTTTGTGAGCAATCTTTCTCTGCTTGGAGTCCCAGAAATAATAATAAGCAGTGTTACACATCCATCAAAGAAAAGCAATATCAGCAGTGTACATATTTACGACAGAAGAGATATGCTGGATAAGGCTATAATGTTTACGCAGGAAATTATTAAGATAAACAAGATTAAATCTTCAAAACTTTATAAATTCTCTTAATTCGATAAGTCGTATTTTTCTATTTACTCCTTTTGATAGGAAAGAAGAAGATACTGCTAAAATAGGAAAGTTATACAACTCATTACAATAAACATTGCAAGGTTGCAAAGAATTCCTTCTCCTGAATCAACACTCTACATTTGTTTCATAAATATTTAAAAATTAAAGATTATGAAAAACAAAAAAACGCTTTACCATTTTGTATTAGACAAAAGCGGCTCAATGAACAATTGCAGAGAAACGACTATAGATGGTTTCAATAAACAATTAGAAACAATCAAACAATTGCAAAGGGAATTTCCGGAGCAAAAATTTGAAATCTCACTAACTATTTTTGATAATGATGTGGACCACATTTTTTCACATTCCAATGTAAATGGTTTTGAAAACTTAACCCCAGCAATGTATGTCCCTGATGGAAGTACTGCACTCCTCGATGCCATCGGTGAGTCAATTAACAAGATTAGAATAGCTCATGAATCTCAAATTCTAAATAATGAAATGAGTGTAATAATGGTTATTCTAACTGACGGTATGGAAAATGCAAGCAGGGAATTTACATATCACAACATTGCAAACACGATTAAAACCTTAGAACAAACGGAAAAATGGACGTTTACATTCCTGGGAGCAGATATTGATGCAATTCATACCTCAAAAATGCTGAATATACGTGAAGAAAATGTAGTATCGTTTAACAAAGGGGATATGTATGAAATGATGGATGAAATAAGTAATGGTATGCGTCATTATTCACAGAGCAAATCAGCCGGTATAACAAAAAAAGATTTTTTAGATTTTATTGTGAAAAAGGATCGTAGGAAATAATTATTATTTGATAATTTTAGAACATGAACATACATTTATTACGATCACCTGAACTAAAAGTAGAAACCTATCGGAATGTGCTGCATTTATTGCAGCAATTCCGTGGGCCACTTAATTTTATTGAATGTGAAGAGGAAATTCTGCAAAACGGTCCAAATGGTGAGGAAATTGAATGGGAATCCAAAGAAGATTTTGAAAAATTAAAAAAAGTTCGGTTTTTTTCAGAACCTCAGTTATGTTCGATCGACGATGAAAGACTAGTCAATCGAATTGTTTTTCCACATAAAGAAGTTCTTAAAACTTGGGAACAATTATTTGCAGAATGTGATAAGTACAGAAATCAAAAAAGAATATCTGAAAATGATATTGTTGTATTACTTACAGATATTGGCAATAAACCAAATTGGTTCGGAGGTATTTCTCCATCAATGAAAAATTATTTTGTACAAACATCAAATTGGCAACATTATTTTGGTTCTTCCATTGACATTCGTTTTCCAATTGCCTATGAAGTGATAGTTTGGAGTATGCGATATTTTATGTTTTCTACTAACGAAGCCATAATGAATAACATTCACAAAACTCCAAAAGGGTGTGTAATGGATTTCTGCCAGGACAAGTCCCAAATTATTTTAAAAATGAGAACTGCAGACGTATGCGATAGCTGCATGAATCACTTTATCGAAAGAGACGTACCTAAATTATACAGCCGACAGTTTTTTGAAATTTTGGAAGGAATCCGTGGAGCTATGACTTTTAGAGGAAGATCCAAACTATTCCATCAACCAAGTAGATTAGAAATAAAAGGATATACCAAAAAGATTTTCTTTACTGATTTAGGAGGGCTTGAGCTGAGATTGAATCCCAAAGAAAAGGCACTTTTTCTATTGTTTTTAAAATATAATGACGGGATTAGTTTAAATGAATTACAAGATTATAAAGAAGAATTAAAACAACTGTATGCAAATTTTTGCAATCAGTCAAATCCCGCAACACTTCAAAAAGCTATTGACCTACTTGTTAATCCTCTAGAAAACGATGCGAATATTGTATTATCAAGAATCAATAAAAAAATTAAAGAAGCTGTCGGTGAAACATTACTTGATTTTTATTGTATTAATGGTGAAAGAGGCGAAAAAAAACTAATAAAATTAGAACGTGAATTAGTGAATCACAAAAGTTAAATTTCATAAAGATCGGTAATTTAAGCTATTCATCAAAAGTATTCTTCCATTCTGCAATCAGATTTTTAAATTCTGGAAGATTTCGAATATTCTCAACATAATCATCAGTGGCTAGACCATTAAAGTTTCTATATCCATTTTTTAGTGTAAGCTTCAGCATTTCTAATGCATCTTTTGGCTTATTCATTAAAGAATACAAACATGTTGCATCATAATAATTTCCGGCTGTAGGATATTTTTCTAATATCTTATTCATCAAAGCGATTGCTTCTTTATTGCGCCCCAAATGAAAAAGAGCATATTGACTACAATTATTACCTTGGTCATCAAAATTGGTTTCAATTGTAAAAATGTGATTAAAATCCTCTTTGGCTTTTATGGGATTGTTTAGTTTGGATCCATATAAACGACCTCTCATTAAATATGCGTAAGTAAATCCATTATTTATTGAAATTGCATCTGTATAATCATTCAAGCCCGCTTCATAGTCTTTTAAAAACGCTTCTTCTATCCAACCTCTTTGATAATAAAACCATGCTTCGTTGGGCAGAATTTTTATTGCTTTTGTAAAATCTTCTTTTGCACCACTAAAATCCCCCATTAAACGTTTAACATCACCCCTTAAACTAAAATTAAAAGCATCGGTAGAGTCTATTGAGATAGCTTGGGAGTAATCCTTTATTGATTGCTCATACATTCCAGCACTTGAATAGCAACTTGCTCTATCTTCTAATATTTCTGCTTTTAAAGCAATATTATTGTCATAAAGTTTTATTAACTTGGAATAATCATTAATAGCTTCCTTAAAATTATTTTTGTTTTCCAATAATTGTGCTCTTGTATAATACCATTTGGCATTTTCAGGTTGACTATTGATTTGGGCATTAACTATTGAAAGAGATAGTGCATAGTTTTTCGCAGAGTACTCGACAAACAAATCACTATATAGTCTACCCTCTTCACCCAATAAAACGGCTTTAAATATTTCTTCGATTGCTTTACCATATTTATTTTGCTCATAATATGCTAATGCTTTAAAATAATAACCTTCAGAGTATTCAGGGTTAAGTTTAATGCATGTGCTTAACACTTTTTCCGCTTCAGTATAATTTTTTTGATATATATAATTTCTCCCCAATCCAGCATACGCTTTTACAAGAGATTCATCTATTTTGAGTGCTTGCTTATAGTCAGCTTCCGCTTTTGAATATTGTTCCAATTCAAAATATATTTTAGCACGGGAAATGTAAATATCTGGGTCATTTGGAGATATTCCTACTGCACTTGAATAATCTTCAAAAGTTTTATCATAATTCTCAAAATCTTTATAGATACGGCCCCTAAACATATATGCTCCAGCTAGCCTCTCTTTTTCTTTTGGAGATATATTTATAATTGCGTTATTTATATCCTTTAATGCATAGAATTTTTTGTCCTGAAAATAATATATTGTTGCTCTATAGAACAAAGCTATGCCGTTTTTAGGATTATCATTAATTTCAAGGCCAAAATAGGTAAGTGATTTTTCATAATCTTTTTCATTAAACGCTTTTAGACCTTGCTCAAAATTATTGGTCTGAGCATTACAAAATATTGCTATGAGTAATGCTATTAGAAAAAAAAATCTTTTCATACTTATTTAAAATTTAAGGATTTTGAAAACACTCTCTTATTTTTTTGTTTAAATCAGTCCACTTTTTGCTGACGATTTACAATATATTGGTTATTATTTTCAGTTTAGCTTCATCATGTTCCTTAAATGCATTACATAGTTTCAAATGATTTTCTAATGCATTCATATTATTTGCTGTTAATGTTGCACTGAATTCTTGCGCTCTTTGTAACATTCTTATATAGACCGCCGGATCATCATTTCGTGTTAGCCTCCTTAAAGCTCCCAAATAGTCATCGCGGTAAACTGTTGGAATTATGATACGTGTTTGATTTGCTTTTACCAATTCTGCATTCATCATTACTCTTGCAATTCTTCCGTTACCATCTAAGAAAGGATGTATTTCACTAATCATAAACATGATATAAGCCGATTTTGCAAAGGGCTCTTTTAAGGCTTGATAATAATCAAATCCTTTTATTAAAGTCCCTCTAACCAAATTATGGTCAACAAAATGAGTTTCACCTGCACGATTATTTTTGTCTTTAAATTGTCCAGGTTTTTTGGAGGCTCTAGCTCCTAAAAGTATTTGATGCCTATATTGCAATATGTCCAGCAATTCATCCGGATTTGATGGCGTTGTACTCATTTCCTTTTGATTACTCACTAATCTATACGTTCCTAATATGTCGTGCGAATCCTCATCACGGTTCGGTATTGGAGTTTCAGTTTGAATGATACTTTTAGCTTCTTCAATTTCGAAAATCGTTCCTTCAATGTAGTTTGAAAAATAAGCTTCAAAGAATGCAAAATTTCTAAAAGAACTGATTTCTCTATTTATATCCCGACTATCTTTATAGGGGTTCTGTTGGAGTTCTATAAAAAGTTTTTCGAATAATTCTAAGCGGTGTTTGTCATAAGGATTACCTAAAGCTCTGGCAACTGCCAATGGGGATTTTAGAATTTTTGAAGGTTTTGTTGTTAGCAAAGCACCAATTAATTTATTGAGCTTTTCAAACTCCGATTGCATTCCTAATTTTTCGGCAATTTCTCTAGCTTTGTCTCTGAATTGATTTAGACCTCCTTCTCCTTTTACTTGCACTATTTGTTCTAACTTGCTTTCTATTTCGGGTAACGTAATGGTTTTTGAAGTTGGTCCTACTTGACGTGAAGATTGTAGATTTTCTAAAAAGGCTCTTTCTTGTTGCGAAACAAATAATTCGCCCGAAAATGGATTATCTCCCTCTATTGCAGGTAGTCCTTCCAGAAAGCGGATGGTTATTCCTGGAAGTTCAATTTTTTTTGTATAGGTATAGGTTACAAATATTTGATTTGCAGATGTTGGTTTGAATTCCAATGCAGAGCGATGGCTTAATACTGAGCCTGGATAGAGTTTTCCTAAAATGGCAAAAATATTTCTTCTGATAATTACATCCGCTGACTCATTGAAGTTGGAAGTATATATACGAGGAGCAATTTTTTTTATTTCCCCCTTTTTTTCCAGTTTCCCTAATTGTTTGCTTATTGCTATATCACTAGATGCGAATATTACTTCCTGAAGATGAATTGGGATATTATTTTCCATTATAATAGCTGTTACATTTCAAAAATAACTATTTTTTTCCAGTAAAATTAAATTTTTGGAAAAAATTTTCCATTATATCTGATTTGAAAATAATTTTATATTTCCACTAAATGCATCAATTCAATTACTTTTAGATAAATTTTTCCAGTAATACACTGGAAAAAACGGTCAAATTGACCACCTCTTTCCAGTATAAATTGACCACCAGTTCCAGAGCAAACTGACCACCCCATTCCAGTTCAAATTGACCACCTAATTTTGGGGTAAATTAATTATTAAAAACTACAGACTTTTTCATGTCGTTAGAACCATACATTCGCAAAAAAAAAGCGGATTATGGCAAACAAAATAACAGACATGAGTAAAATTAGAAAAGTAATTAAATTCTATTGTGATGGAAAAAGTAAGTTATTTATAAGTAGCTACTTATCCCTTTCTAGGAATACGGTAAAGAAGTATATTTCTTTATTTGAAGTTCTCGGATTAAACTTTGAATTTATTGATAAAAAAACAGATGCTGAACTAGAACTTTTGTTTTCACAGACTACTGTGGAATCAATTAGTCCCAAATTACAAACACTCCATAATTATTTTCCTAAAATGGAGCGTGAGCTAAAAAAAGTTGGCGTTACCATACAACATATGTGGGAACAATATGCTGCCATAAACCCTGATGGTTACAGGAGTTCTCAATTTGCTCATTATTACAAAGTATGGAGTAAACAAGTCAATCCAGTGATGCATATGAATCATAAATCCGGTGATAAAATGTATGTTGATTATGCTGGAAAAACACTATCCATTATTGATAGCGACACTGGAGAAATCAAAGAAGTACAATTCTTTGTGGCTATATTAGGGGCTAGTCAATACACCTATGCTGAAGCTTCTATGAGCCAGCAAAAGGAAGATTTTGTTACTTCTGTAGAAAATGCCATGCGCTTTTTTGAAGGCACTCCTGCAGCAATTGTTCCAGATAATTTAAAATCTGCAGTAATAAAAAGCAGTCGTTTTGAGCCAACAATTAATGAAACTTTAGCCGACTTAGCGGAACATTACGAAACTACAATCTTGCCAACTAGAGCTTATAAACCTAGAGATAAGTCATTAGTTGAAGGGGCTGTAAAGATATTATACAGAAGAATTTATGTAACACTAAAAGAAACCAAATTCTTTTCTCTAGAAGAATTAAACCAACAGATATGGGATTTATTAGACATTCATAATAATCGAAAACTAACAGGTCGTCCTTACTCACGAAAAGAATTGTTTGTAGAAGATGAGAAACAAAAACTGCGTCCACTACCACAAGAACGCTTTGAAATCAAATATCAATCCTTTGCAACGGTAATGCAAAATGGTCATGTCCAATTAAGTCAAGACAAAAATTATTACAGCGTTCCGTATCAATATGTAAAGAAAAAAACGAAACTCTTGTACACAAGATCAACCGTAGAGATCTATTATAAATACAATCGAATAGCGGTTCATCAGCGAAATTACAAACCTTATGTCTATACCACAACTCCAGAACATTTAGCCAGTTCACATCAGTTTGTAGCTCAGTGGAGTGCTGCTCGATTCATTGATTGGGCAGGTAGTATTGATGAGTCAGTAGGAGAATATATTATGCAGATAATCGAAAGCAGAAACCATCCTGAACAGGCTTATAAAAGTTGTTTAGGAATACTAAACTTTGAAAAAAAGGTTGGTAAGCAGCGATTAATAAATGCCTGTAAACGAGCGCTTGACTTTAGAATTTACAATTTTAAGACCATCCAAAATATTTTAGAAAACAACTTAGATCGTATTGATTTAGAACAGGAACCTGAGCATGAACTTCCGAACCACGGAAACATAAGAGGCAAACAGTATTATAATTAAATTAAATCTTAAAAACATGAATGAATCCACAGTAACAAAAATGAGACAAATGAAACTTTACGGAATGTTTAATGCTTTTAAAACAGCGATTGAAAGCGGAAGAACAGACCACTACACACTCGATCAATTTGTATCGATGATTATTGATGCTGAATGGGACGAAAGGCACAATCGTCGTATAGAACGCAGTATAAAGAATGCTAAATTCCATTACAAATCAAATATTGAAAATGTCAATTTTGATGTATCCCGCAATCTTGACCGGAATACAGTTCTTCGTCTGGCAGAATGCGAATTTGTTGAAAAAAATGAAAACATCTTAATCACAGGAAGTACAGGTGTAGGCAAAAGTTATTTAGGTACCGCATTGGGTTACCAAGCCTGTATTCATGGCTATAAAGTAAGCTATTTTAATACTTCGAAGCTGTTTGCTAAATTAAAAATGGCCAAAGCAGATGGTTCTTACCTAAGAGAACTTGCCAAAATTGAAAGGCAAGACGTTATCATACTTGACGATTTTGGACTCCAGGCATTAGATAGTCAAAACCGAATTACACTTTTGGAGATTATTGAAGACAGGCATAATAACGGTTCTATAATTGTTACATCGCAAATTCCTGTACAAGGTTGGTATGATATAATTGGCGAAAAAACTATAGCTGACGCAATTTTGGATAGACTTATACATCAAGCCCACAGACTCGAATTGCATGGGGAATCTATGAGAAAGAAAAGAGGAATAAACAAGGAATAATATTTTAAGTATATTTGAGTACTAATTAGCGCATGAAAAAAAGTAGTTTTTTATGAAAACGGGGTGGTCACTTTGCTCCGGAATTAGGTGGTCATTTTGAATTGGAATCAGGTGGTCACTTTAAATTGGAATTGGGTGGTCAATATCACTGGAATTTACATTAAAGGTATTTTTCCCAGATTAATACGTATAAAAGTGTCTATTGAGCTGCTTTTCCCTTCATCATAGATTTCATACCAGATAATTTGTACGACACCTTCCTGATCTTGATCTTCTTTGCTATAAATTAACGTATTCCTTATTTTTTCCTTTGCTTTCTGTGGATCTTTTATATGAGCAGACGTTTCGAACCATTCGTGAATTATTTTTCGTGCTTCGGAAATGAAATAAAAATCTATTGTATCATCGCTTTCAGTGAAGTCATCTATAAAATCAGCGCAACCTTTACGAGTTTCATATTCAACTTTATACAGGTGCTTTCGGTGTTTTTCATAAAGTGTTTTTCCTGGATAAAGTTCATTTACCAGATAAGATAACAAAATTCTTATCGTCGTAAGTCTTTGTTGACCATCAATAACTTCGTACCATTGGTTATCATCAAAATCACTTTTCAATTCGTTGTTAACTTTTGTTTCGTCCGTACATTTTTTTATGACTATTGGTTGAAGACAATAAAATTCCTTTTCAGCTTTATTGGGTTTGATGGCAAAACTGTAAATGTCATTTAATAAATCTTTAATCTGTACTTCAGACCATCTGTAACCTCGTTGGTAAGAAGGAATGAAAAAATTTTTACCCAGCAATTCACTGATTGAGAATAAACCTATACTATTATCCATAAACTATGATTTTAAAATGTCTTTTATATATTATTTTTCTGCATTGGTTATATTCATTTCCTCCACAGTCGTTTGTATTTCCTCCACATCAATCATCCCGCTCATCAGCCTCGGCAATAAAATATCGCGGGCTTCATTCAAGAGGTGGTTTTGTTTTGTAAGATTGAACAATTGAGTATGTATCACCGATGTAATTTCACTGAATAGTTTTAAAGATTCTTCGTTGGGCCAAATAATATCTAAAGCATTAAATTTACTTTTGGACAATTCAGGAAAAGTAGCACCAGTTGCATGACTTTTAAATTCTTCAACTCTATACTTAAAATTGTATATGAGGAATCCTTTATCAAACTCATTTGTTGGTGTAACATTAATAAATCCTTGATTAGTTGTAAACGGTTTGTTTATCAAAGCAAACAATCCAATAGTAGCTCGACTGGTCATCATAAATGAATTAGTATCTAAAAGTTTTGCAGAGCTTTTCTTCAAACCAAACTCTGTGATTTTTTGGCTACTATCTAAAACACATAAGCTGTTTGCTTTGGATAAATCAGTGGGTGAAAACCAAGTAATATCGCCACCATCCCAATATTCATCAACAGTTCTAGATGGAGTTCCTCCACCTGAAACTTTACATACATCCCCAATCGTTTTCTTCTCCCACCCCTCCGGCAACCCCGTCTCCTCATCAAACTTAGCCGTTTCATGACCCGGGAAACGCATTTTTACAAACCATTCTTCATAAGTAAGTTGGGCTTTTTCTTCCAGTAATTTGATGCGCTTGAGGTTGTTCTCTATCAAATCATCATAGGCCGATAGGATGGAGGCTATTTTGCGTTGGGTTACTTTGGATTTGGGGATTTGAACTTTAGCTGAATATATTTTAGCTGGTGAGGTATGTTTTACTGTTGCACCTGATGAAGAACCTGCTATATACCTTTGATAGGAATGAGTTCTTAAAAGCCAATAAATAAATTCTAAATCACAATCATGATTTTTTAAAGACACTAAACCTATTCGTTGATTATGTAGGTAAACATTTTTTGGGTCATTAGGAATTCTTGCTGAAAATCCAAGTGTATCGGCTTGTTTACTAAGGTCTGTCATAGTTACGATTACATCACCTGCTGATAAAACAAAATCTGAAGAAATGGGGCCTTCATAATATTTCATTTTATCACTTTTAAACCCACCACCGATTGCAAAATTTCCAGGTGTTAATAATAAATTTTTATTAGGTTCATCTACAAAAAATTCTCCTTTAAAACCATATCCATGTTTAATAGTAATTAGATCTCCTAATAAGTATTCTTTCCAACCCTCTCTCATAACTGCACACTTTGAATTTGTTGCATCAATCGGTTGGCCTCTTCATTCAAAGTTGCCAATTCGCTATGTATCTCTGTCATTCGTCCTTGGTAATCAAAGTCCATGTCCAGCTCAACCACCACACCCACATAACGGCCGGGTGTAAGGCTGTAATCTTGGGCGGCTACTTCTTCCAAATCCACAATTTTGCAAAGGCCTTCCATATCGGTATACTTTCCGTCTGGGAACTTTTCGTTAAACCAATTATTGTTGGCACTTACTTCGGGTTTTTCGCCACGAAATAGCGCCATGATAGCCGTAAGACCTTCCATTTGTTCCTCGCTGAAATCATTAATGGTCGTCGTCACCTTGCGAAAGGTGTTGCGCGCATCGATCATCAGGATTTTGTTTTTGTTTTCGGGCTTTTTGCCTTTGTTGTAAAACCACACATGGCAGGGCAACGATCGGGTATAGAAAAAGTTGTTTCCCACCGAGACGATACATTCCACATCGCCGGTTTCTATCAATTGCTGGCGGATGCGTTTTTCGGCATTTCCGGCATCGGTCGCGGAGGAAGCCATGACAAATCCGGCGCGTCCCGTTCCGTTCAGATATGAATGGAAATACTGCATCCAAAGGTAATTTCCGTTGCTTACGGTTCCGTTTCCGGTAAGTGGTGCGCCAAAAGGCAGACGCTCGTCTTCGGCCAGGAATTTGTTTTTGGCATCTACCTTATCCACATTAAAAGGCGGATTGGCCATGACAAAATCGCATTTTCCGGTCAGGTTGTGTGGGTTGGTATAAAAGCTGTTGCTTTCTATGATTTTGCCCTCGATACCGTGAATGGCCAAGTTCATTTTGGCCAGCTTGGCGTTGTTGCTTTTCAGCTCGGTGCCATAAACGGTGATGGATTCGTTCACGCTTTTATGGTCGTGATCCTGTATAAAATGGGCAGTTTGCACAAACATACCCCCAGATCCGCAAGCAGGATCATGCACGATTCCGTGATTGGGCTGTATAAAATTCACAATCAGGTTTACCAATGACGGAGGCGTAAAGAATTCGCCGCCTTCCTGGGCACCGGCACCCTGCATGGAGAATTTCATCAAGAAAAATTCATAGATGCGCCCGAAAACATCACCTTTGGCATGGCGAACGGCATCCTTATTAAACACGCGAACCAAATCGCGCAACAGTTTATCGTCGAATTCCTGAAAGCTTTTCGGTAAAATACCTGCCAAATCGGGGTATTCGGCCTCTATGAGTTTCATGGCATTGTTGATGGCATCGGCTATGTCCTCGCTTTCGGGCAGTGCGGCGAGGTAATCGTATTTGGCTTTTTCGGGCAATAGGATTGCTCCGGCAGCGGCGTAATCGTCTTTGGTGGCTTCACGCTGCGTTCCCGTGCGTGGGTTTATGGGCAAGGAATTGGCAACACTTATTTTGGCATCTTCATAACGGTTTTGGGCAAAACGCAATAACACTAAACCCAATAAAGGATCTTTGTATTCGGCAGCGGTAAGTTTGGAGTTTCCTCTGAGTTCGTCGGCGGCATCCCAGAGTTCTTTTTCTAAATTTTTTATTTGTTCTTGAGTCATGAAGTATTTTAAAAACGTGATAATATTTGTATTCTATGCTAAATGGCTAAAGTAACTAATTATTTAATAAAGGACATTGATGAAAATCATAATCCGATTAATTTTTCAAAAAAAAAACGAGTAATTAACTTAAGGAGCTATTAGAGTATTCCTATTGTTTTGTTTTTAGATGATTATTTTTCACAAAAACAAATAAAAGCCTGGTTGATAATTGATAACATGGTACTTCGTTAGAATTGAGATACCAAAAGTATATTCATAATAAATTGATAAATTACTTTAAACAACTTCCATTTTAGCCTATTTTAGGGGCTTGTAATTTATCCCGTTATTTGGCTATGACATTAAAAATAATCCACACTTCTGACTGGCATCTCGGCCAAACATTTTTGCAGAAATCAAGAATAGAAGAGCACCAATTGTTCATTGACTGGCTTTTAGAAACTGCCAAAACGAAAAATATTGATGCCATCATTGTGGCTGGGGATATTTTTGACGTTTCAAACCCGTCGATAGAAGCATTAAATAAATACCATTATTTCCTCACCGAAGCATTTAAAAGTGAAATTCAAGTTATAATTACCGGAGGCAACCATGATTCTGCTGCACGTTTGAATTCTTATAAAGATATTTTTGAAATTCTGAATATATCGGTTGTTGGCGGAGAACACGGTAATTTAGGAGCTGTCATCCCTGTTTTTAAACGGAAAGAAGAAACACCTCGAGCTGTAGTAACAGTAGTTCCTTATCTGCGAGACGGAGATATCAGAAAAATTTCCGAAGGAGAAAGCCTTAATGAAGCACATGGATTATTTACCGTTGAGGTTAAGAAACACTATGACAATTTATTGCAACAAGCCAAAGAAAAACATGCAGACATTCCTGTTATTGGCACTGCCCATTTATTTGTTACAGGTTCTGTCACCAGCGAACCATCAGAAAAAAAAATGCACGTTTTGGCGGGGACATTAGGCCAAATTCCTTCTACTGTTTTTTCTGAGGGATATGATTACGTTGCCATGGGACATATTCACAAACCACAGTTGATTGCACATCCTGAAAACGTTGTATTGAGATACTCGGGATCCCCTATTCCCTTAAGTTTCAGTGAACGTAACGACCAAAAAGAAGTTACGTTGTTGACAATTGAAGGTAAAAATATTGCTTTTGCTCCTATTCCTGTACCCTTAAAAAGGGATATTATCAGATTTGAGGGTACTGCAAACGAAATTATCGATAAAATAAAATCATATCACTCATCTAATGAATTAACAACTTGGGGAGAAATCATTATCACCGAAAAAGTCAATTTTATTGAATTCAATGAACAGATTAATGAATTGTGTTTTGAAAAAAACATAGAAATCCTCAACCGTAGTACCAGAATAACCAATTCTGAAATAGCATCGGTCAGAGAACATTTCATTGTCGGAACAGATAATAATCCGCTCGATGACGTTCATGAAATTTTCAAATTGCGATGCGAAAAAAAAGGTATTAATGAAGAAGGAATCAATGAACTGATGCCCTTATTTAATCAGATTTTGGAAAAAGTTAAAGCAACTGAATAGTTCTAAAGTAATTTCGTGACCGTATTAAAAAATCAATTCTGTAAAAAATGAAAATCCTCAAGATCAACATCAATAATATTCACTCATTAAAAGGAATCCAGCCAGAAATAAATTTTTCTGAAGGCATATTGGGCAATGCGGGTTTGTATGCCATTACAGGTCAGACAGGTGCCGGGAAATCGACAATTTTGGATGCCATAACGCTTGCTTTATACGGAAAAACCAATCGGCACGGTAATGATAAACCTTCGGAGGAAATCATTACACGTAATCAAAAAGAAGCTTTTTCGGAAGTTACTTTTGAAGTAGATAATGAGGTTTATTTGGCTAAATGGAATGCAGCTTTCACGAGAACGGGATCGTTGCGTTCCGATGTAAGGCAGTTGTACAAAATTGATGGGGATAATTTTTTATTATTGGCAGACAAAGTAAAAGAAGTTGACCTAAAAATTGAAGAAATCATCGGATTAAAATACGAGCAGTTTACCAAATCCATATTGCTGGCACAGAATAATTTTTCGGCTTTCTTAAAAGCAAAACCAGACGAACGTGCCGAAATGCTGAGTAAAATTACAGGAACCCAGATTTATGAGTTGATTTCAAAAAAGGTTTTTGAACAAGCCAAAACGCTTGAAAGCGAAATTAACATTCTTAGAAGTTCTATCAATGCCAATTTTTTAAGCCAAGAAGAGCTAGAAAAAATCACGAATGATATTTTAGAAAAGGAAAAAACGGCCACCATTCAAAAGAATCAATTGGATACTTTGATTGCCGAAATTGCTTGGTTGGACGCGATCGATTTGGTTAAAAAAGAAATAGAAAACAAGAATACGGAATTACAGGAAATTGACGAACATTTTAAGCAAAATGAAGCTATTTATCTAAAGTTGGCCGATTTTAACAAAGCTAAATTAATTGAGACTGATTTTCAAGCTTTTCAAAATGCTGAAATAAATTGTCAAAATAATTTTAATGAGACAACTACAACTGCTGAAAGCGTAAAAAACCTGTCAGAACAACTCAGTAACACTGAACCAAAATTAAAAATTGCTTCCATCAATTTACAAGCAGCAAAAGGCGAATTGTTACTGAAAAAACCGTTGATTGAACAGGCAAAATCAACGATTAACGCTATATCGGCAAACAAAGAAATTCTAAATGAAATCGCTCCTAGATTCAAAAGAACAACCGAAGATAATGCTGTTAATGAGAAAAATTTAGCTTCAGAAACTCAAAAAAAATCAGCTTTGGAACAAACAATTTCTGCGAATGAAAAGGTAATAGTTTCTCTCAGTAAATACGAATCTTGGGATGCCGAAAAAGGATCTGTAGAGCTGCTTTATCGTGATATTGAAACATTGCAATCAGAAATTAATAATACTAGCATTGATCAATTGCAGGAACAGCTATCGGCCTACGATCAGGAGAAAATTGGAGTTGAAAATCTGATACCTAAGCTCCATGAAGAAATCAACAAACTCACCAATGACACAGCTTCAATTGAAAAACAGAAAAATGAATTTCCCTCTTTTGAAATATTAAGCCAAACAAAAGAAGATTTAAACAAACAACTTGAAAACTGGGCTAAACTTGCAAAATATATTGAAACCTCTGCAGTTGAAAAAGAAAATTTAAAAAAAGTCGAAGAAGATTTAAAAAAAGGGAAAGTCCAGAAAGAAAATCTTGAAAAACTGATTTCCGAAAAAAAGGATTTGGTTAAAACGCTGGAAGAAAACAAAACACTGAAACTTTTGGTGGCAAGTTTGGAAGAACACCGACACAACCTGAAAGACGGTGATCCTTGTGCATTATGTGGTTCTACCAAGCATCCGTATGCACTCAATTTGCCTAAAGATCTTGAGGAAAATGATGATTCTAAAATAGAAAAAATTAGTTCAGAATTAAAAGGTCTGAATGCAGAAGAAGTCAACTGTATTAAAAGTATTTCGGCTTTGGAACAGCAAATACTGACTTCCAAAAACAATCTGCCGATTTTAGAACGCGAAATAAACGTCCTGAAAACGATATTAAAAATTGATACTCCCCTCACTGCCGACATTATCCAGTTGAATTCGGATGAAACAACCAGATTATTAGAGAAAACAGAGGAACATGTAGCAAGTTTATCGGGTTTGACCTCATCTTTAGAAGTACAGACAAAGTTACTGTCATCAAAGAAAGATATTTTGAATAAGGTGGAAATGATCCATAAGGATTATCAAACTGCTTCGGCCAGCATCATAAAAAACAAAGGGGCAATCAAAAACAATTTTGAGATAATTGTTGAAAAATTCCAACAGTTCGGGCATACTTTGGACACCCAAAATTTAGAATCAGTTGCTATTATCCATAAACAATTAACCGCCACATGCACATTGTTAAATGAGGAAAAGGAAAAACTGAAAGCCAACCAAAATACACTTGGCGAACTTAAAACCAGCCTTGCCACTTTGCAAACTCAGGATAAAAATTTTAAAACTGAAATCGAAAGCCTGAAAAAAGAAATCACAAAGCTTACTGAATTGGAAAAAACATATTCGGATCAGCTACACAATCAAACAAAAACTTTTATCTTAAAATCTCCTGTAGAAGAAGAGAACCGACTTCAGGAAATCGTCAATAGAGGGCAGGAATCTGTCGACAAACTTACTCAAACTTTCAATACGCTTTCGGCAACGATAAAAACCAAAAAAGAAACATTAGAAAAACTGACATCCGAAAAAACGGAATTGGACAAAAAGCAAGAAACTTCAAAACAAAATCTGCAAAGTAAACTGTCTGAAAATAATTTTGAATCGCTTGAAGCGTTAACAGAAGCCCTTTCGCTTACTGACAACGAGTCGATTTCTGTACAAAAAAAGAATTTTGACATTAGTAAACAACAGACCGAAGGTGCTTTAAAATCAAGTCGCGACCGACTTGAAGTTCTTTTAGGAAACCCTCTAACGGCAAAATCCAAAGACGAATTAACGACCTACAGAACCGAATTGGATGCCATCAGTTCTGCCTTACATCAGGAAATCGGACAACTGAGAGAGCAAATCGAAAATAACGGGAGAATCCTGGAAGAGAACAAACAGATCGTGGAGAATATCAATTCCAAAACCAAAGATTTTGAAAAATGGGAATTATTGAACAAAACCATCGGATCGGCAGATGGTAAAACATTTAAAAAATTCGCCCAGGATTTCACACTCTCACTATTGATTCAGCACGCCAATAAGCATCTGGAAACCATGTTCAGACGATACGAACTTTTCAAAGATGATAATTCAGAAGAAATGGAGTTACAAATAAAAGACAACAGTTTTTATGGTGAAATCCGGAACATCAATTCGCTTTCCGGTGGCGAAACTTTTTTGGTAAGTTTGTCACTGGCACTTGGTCTTTCTGATTTGGCCAGCAAAAAAACTAAAATACGTTCTTTGTTTATAGACGAAGGTTTTGGAACGCTTGACCCTGAAAACCTAAACAATGCACTTGATACTCTGGAAATGCTTCGCCAAACCGAAAACCGCCAAATAGGCATTATTTCACATATTGACGAACTCAAAAAAAGAGTCACCACTCAAATCAAGGTAAATAAAATTTCAAATGAATATAGTAACCTTGAAATAGTGGATTGAGGTTTTTGATAACCTCTTTTTATACTTACACAGCTATCTAAAATTTTAAAAAATCTAATAAAAATAGTTTTAAACAGTTTTATACCCCAACCAATCAGCAAAGCCATTCCAGCCTTTATTTTTGTAAACCTCTTTTGGATTGGAAGGTATGTTGTTGGGTTTATCTCCCGATTTACAATATGCTCTCCATTCTCTAAAACTATTTATATTTAGTTGATGCACAAATAGTTTTGCGTCTTCAAAATCTAAACAATCTATTAGAACACTACGTGAAACCTTTTCATATCCCAGCCAATCTTCAAATCCATTCCATCCCTCATTTTTGTAAACATTTTCAGGAGAAGCAGGAATGTTTTCAGGTTTTAAACCAGATTTTTTCAACTCCTTCCATTCACTCACACTTTTAAGATTTAAAGTTTTTACAAAATTCTTTGCATCCTCAAAAGAAAGAAAATCACTACCGATTATAGATAAATTATATCCTAGCCAATCTGCAAAGCCATTCCATCCTGCATTTTTGTATACTTTTTCGGGAGAAGAAGGAATGTTTTCAGGTTTTAAACCTGATTTTCTAAACTCCCTCCATTCCTTCTCACTTTTAAGATTCAAAGTCTTTACAAAAATCTTTGCTTCTTCAAAAGAAAGAAATACTGACTGTTTTGGTTTGTTTTTTTCAGTGATTAATTTCAGCTTGCCAATGCATTCTTCTCTTTTTGAATGTATTTCTTCAGGTTTACAAGTTGGATAAACAAAAGGATATTTTGAAATAGTATCAATGAAAATATCTGACCAATAAATTGCTTTTTCAAAGTCCTTTATTTTCATGTATGCAGAAATGAGCTTTGAGATTACAGAACCAATAAATCTACAACGTGTATTTGACGCTGCTTTTTCATGAAACATAGACATAAAAACACTACAATCATTATCAGTATTTTTAATAAGTTGCAAAAGAAGCTCTTTTTCAATTTTAGCAGACCTTAATTCTGAATACGATCTTTCAATAAGTTTATTGGCTTCATAGGTAATATTACTTCCAATCTGGCTCCACTTATTCCATTCTTCATTTGAAATATTCCCACCCTGAATTATAATATCAAGTACTTCTTCAGGTAATTTAATTGCATCGCTATATTCTAATGAAATATAGAAACGATAATAGTATTCGTTATGATAAACACAAATACCGTTGTTAAAACATCTTGTATATTCAGAAATAGCATAGATACATTTATTTATCTTTTCAGATAAATTACTTTTCTTTACTGATTCAAAGGCTTTAATGTTCTCTACATGGTTATTTTCGTATATTGAGGTAAATTGACTTAAAAAATGTAGTTCATTTATAGCACTATCGCTTGTTATCTCATCTTTATAGTATGCATCATTTATTCTTACAATTCTGAACGATACATATTTTTTTACTTTATGCAAATTGCTTTTTCCATTGAATGCAGTTTTATATTCTGCTTTTTGTGATGAATTTAATTCATAGAAATCATAAACATTGTGATAGTGAAAATATTCATTGTCATCAATTTGCTTGGGTATATCGGCATCTGCATTTAAAACCAAAAAATTAAAACTTTCAATTTCGTTTTCATAATTATCCGTTATTTTCTTATTATCCTCAAGTTTAACTATGCGCTTTTTATAATAATTTTCATCGATTAGATTTAGTCTAAAAACGTTATTTATTTGTGTTAAGTTAACAAAACTCCATGTTTTAGGTATGTTTGTTAATGTTTCAAAATACGAATCACGATCTTCTTTTTTTATATTATTTTTAATTTTATTGGAATAAACTATTTGTTGTTCTGGTGTTAAATTATGAAACTCAAAAGCATCTTTCATCATTTCAAAATTTTCATCTATATATTGGAACATTTTGTCAAAAACACTCTTGGAGAGTGTCTTTTTATCTGTAAAACACCAACATTTTATAATTTTTTCAAAAATAAATGGATTTTTTTGGAGAAAATAATGATTGGGAGCAAGATTTTCATCAAATAGAATAGTCTCAATTATTTCACACCCATCATATTCCTTTTCATCTAAAAGTATATCTAAATAAAGTTCAATTAGTTCTGACAACTCAATAGTCCCAAAAAATGTTTTAAATATCAACAGAAAATCCCAATTGAGTTGTTCGATGTCTACATGATTATCTAATATTGCTTCATTGTATTTATCTACTAATATTTTAAATGAAGTCTCTGAAGTTATTTTTAGATTCTCCAAAGAAGATCTTGATTTCTGCCTTAAAAATGCCAAACCTATTTCATTATGAGAATAATAAGACCCATTTTTTAAATAAAATAGTTCAAAATCAGGAGTATTTTTGTTTGAAAGATCTTCTATGACCTTAATTATTGAAATGTAGTTTTGATTTGAATTTAAGTGATTTATAAATGATTTGAAATCTAAACTATAGTTTGCAAATAAATCACGTCTTAGTGGTTTTGTACGATAAGAAGCAATTATTGATTTCTTATAAAGTAAATTAAGGTATTGGGACGCAGTTACATCTTTAAATAATGATTTATTTTTGATACTCATAAATATTTACGTTTTTTTATCTTTATCATAGATTCTAAACACAAATATTAAGCCATAAAAGAGATTCTATTTCACAAATTGTGAAACTTATAACATTAAGGCTCAGATTTAAATAAATAATCTGAGCCTTTTAAAAAAAATCTAATTGTAAAATTAGTTAGAACTAGATTTAACATCGTCAGTTACACTAATAGTACTAATGCGATCAGGAATTAGTATTTCTATAAAAATTCCCTTAATTAATATAGTTTAAAATACGATGATTGCTCTTATTATGATTTTTAGAATTTAAAATTTTCTAATTGCTCTAACAATGGCTGTACTTGTTTTTGAAGTACTAGTTGCTGTTCCGGTTGAAAAATTAATACTATAGGCTATTGTTGCAGAACTTTGCGAAGAACTCCAATAATATCCACCACTGAATCCTCCTATTACAGCTCTATTACTATACAATGTTTGTAGTTCATAGTAACTTGGCAGATACCAATCACTATATCCTCCTGAAGTTAAATCATTACATATTCTAGCTGCAATACTTGAAGTAGTACATCCATTTATAATTGCTGTTGTATTATTCTGGCCAGTTCCAATAGATGTACTTGTGTTAATTGATGTTCCAGAACACCCCCATTGAGCATTTGTGCTTTGATTTACTGTTGTTGCAATTAACCCGTGTGTTTGACCTGCTATATAACCAGAATCCCCAGGTTGAAAAATGTATGCAATTATTCCTCCTTGATAGCTTTGCCCAATGGCTAAGGCAGAAGCCAATGTTGTAAATGTTGTTACTGAACCATAAGCAGTACCAGCGCTATTAGTAGCATAAGCTCTAACATAATAGGTTTTACCTGCAGATAATCCCGTAATTGAACTTGTGAACGCCCCCTCGCCAGAACCATCTGTTGTAGTGCTATTATATATAGTGGGGAGAGAGTTTGTATCACTCCAACACACACCACGAGCGGTTATTAATGCCCCTCCATCGCTTAACACATCACCTCCACTTGAAGCAGTAGTTTGTGTTATAGAAGAAATATTTTTTGTAGTAACTCCTGTAGGCATGGTTGCGGCTGAAGTTCTAAAACTTTGATAGGCTCCATAAGTTGTTCCGACGCTATTTGTTGCATATGACCTGACATAATAGGTTGTATTTGCTGTTAAACCAGTTAATGAACTTATAAAAGATCCAGTACCAGAGCCATCAATTGTTTTTGGGTTTGCTATAGTAGGACTTGCAGTTGTGTTACTCCAACAAACCCCACGAGAAGTTATAGAAGCTCCACCATCACTTGCAACACTTCCTCCACTAGTTGCTGTTGACTGAGTAATTGAAGTAGCGTTCGTTGTTGTTATACCATTAGGAATTGTTGCAAATGAAGTAGTAAAACTTATTGCAGTGCCATAAGAAGTACCAACACTATTTGTTGCATACGCTCTAACATAATAAGTGGTACCTGGGGCTAATCCTGCCAAAGAACTAGTAAATATTCCTAATCCTGTTCCATCCACTGTTTTAGAATTTAATATTGTTGGCGTTGCAGTTGTATTACTCCAACAAACACCACGAGAAATAATACTAGCTCCACTTTCACTAGTCACATTACCACCACTAACTGCAGTTGTTTGAGAAATAAATGATGCTATTGTTGTAGAAACTACTGGAATAGTTGCCGATGTGGTAGTAAATGATTTTAAATCACCATAAGCAGTACCAACATCATTTGTAGCATATGCTCTTATGTAGTATTTTGTGTTTGGAGATAAATTTATCAAAGAACTTGTATATTGTCCTATACCTGTACCATCACTGGTTTTGGTATCTGATATCGTAGGATTTGAATTTGTTTTACTAAAACAAACTCCACGGCTAGTAACATTTGAAGCTCCACTATTAGTAATGTTCCCTCCAGTAATAGCTGAGATTTGTGTAATTGACGAGGCTACAGTAGTCGAAGTGATTATTGGAATAGTCGCCTTTTGAGTTGTGAATGTAACTTCTCCCCCATAAGCCGTTCCATAACCATTTGTTGCGTATGCTCTTGCAAAATAGGTCGTGCTTGGAGACAGATTAGTTAAAGTACAATTGAAACTGCCTAAAGTTGCTTGAGAATCTAGTTTTTTTGAATCTGAAACAGTAGGATTATTATTTGTACTATAACAAATCCCTCTTTCAGAAAGACTAACACCATTATCAGTAATTACTGTACCGGAAACCGTTGCCGTTGTTTGTAAAACATTGTTAGATTCTATAGTTTTAACTGCATTATCAGACTTACCATAGTCAAATTCTTCAGTACAACTATATAATAAAAAGATGCTCATAACTGTTGTGAATAGAATTTTCACACTATATGCTTTTATTTTTTTCATTTTAAGTATTTTTTTCTGATTCAGCATAAATTAGTATGAATCCTTATTTCTTAAGATTAAATGATACCCCAAAAGTTATTTCAGGTTTGTAAAACGCATTATATATATCCATAAAAGAGACTCCTCCATTGATATTAATAACCCTGTTGATTCGTATCATTAATCCTGAAGAAGTTACCAAATAACCCGTTTTTTCCAGAGATAAAGTGCCTGCATAATCGTTACGAATAACTTTGTCGTAATAACCATAACCAGCTCCTATATTCAAATATAGCCGGTTAGACAGCCTAAAATTTGGACCTAATTCTATTTCTGTTTTGTTCTCTATACCTGAACCATTTAGAATATCCTCTTCAGGTGTAAAACTAGTTCTAGCTGAAATATGAAATCCAACAGTTTTGTTCCCACCACTTTCGTAGAGCAAACCATATTTTGCGATTTCACCACTGTGGATGCCAAGACTAGAAAATGGAGGTAATTTTTTTGGTTTGGCTGTTATTGTAGGTTCCGGTTCAGTAACGGTTGAAGTTGTTGGATTATCAGTATTTTGTATAGGTTCACTATTCATAAAATACACTTCATTGATATATCCAATTTTTCCATTATATTCTACTTTGTAATAATCGCTGCTTGTTTTACCTTTTATGTTGACTTGTTTTCCAGCGGGTAAAACATATAGTATTTTGGCAAATGGACTATCTGATTCACGCATTTTTGCTTCCCTCTTTAAAATATCGGTTTTTGTTACTTTTGAATTGCTTTGCTTAGGAGCACCCGTAGGAACACTAGTAGGAGTTGAAGTATTATTTAATCTTGTTGTTTCTGCTTCATTTATTTTAGTATCGCATTTATCTATTTGACTTTTAGCATATACATCTTTTGGATTGGAATCTAAAATAGCTTGATATTTTTCTTTCGCTTTTGCATAATTTAGAGATGCAAATTCTTGATTGGCTATTTTTAAATTGTCCTTGCACAATTTAGCTCTTTGAATTTTTATTTCACCAAATTGCATATCTGTTTCACTAGCTGCTGATTTATATAATTCTTTGTATTTGGTTTCAGCACAAGTGTAGTCACCCTCTTCAAAACATTTATCTCCTTCTTTATAATAGTTTTGAGAATATGTTGTAAATGAACATATTAATATAAAAAAAAAGAATATACATTGTTTCATTTTATTTGTTTGGTATTAATTTAGAAATATCTTGATCAGGATTTGGAAACTTTATTTTAATAACTTGAAATAAAATACCTGACAAATAAGGATAATCAGAAAAATTAAAATCATAGTTAAATATATATTTGGAAATTTCAGTTTGAATTTTGTTTAATTTTAGTTTTTTAATTCCGTCCTCCATACCAGATACAGTTTCTTTTTTATCAATAGTATCAATATTTATTAGACAATCTCTAAGTCCCTTATCTAGCAGTTGATAATTTTCAATTTGTATCTTCAATTTATCAAGTGATGCCGACGGTTGCTTAATTGTGTTTAATTCGATTTGTGATTTTTTTAATTTTTCACCATCAAAAGGGTTATCAAGTAATGATTTGGCATCAAAATATTTGTTTAAATCAATAAAAATCTGATTCAATTCATTATTTTCACCTATAAGTTGCAAATCACGTTCTATTGAGAATTTACTTGATGAGACAATTAAATCATCAAATTTTTTGCCTTTGTAAGTATTAATAATTTTAGCCAAAATTTCACTTTTAACTTTTTCCTTTTCATCTAATTTTTTTTGTTCACAAATTATTCTTTCACTAGATATTTTCTGACTTAATTCCGATTTTTGGTTCTTCAATAGAGTAATAGAGTCGTTTTTTTGTTTGATCAGATTATCTACCTTTCCCTTTTCTGCTTTAAATTTTTCTAATTTTGACAGCGTCAATTTTAAAATCTTTATAGAGTCAATTTTGTTTTTCAAAATTTCGTTTTGAACTCTATAATTTTCTTTTTCATTTTTATTTACTTTCATTAAGCTATCAATGATAATAGCTTGTTTTCCTATTTCTTTTATTAAATCCTGTTGTGCGAAAACAGCAAACAAATTGAATAGTACAAATACTATAGAAATCTTAATTTTCATCGTTTTGAGTTAATTTTAAGAGGCTTAAAGGATATTTAAATATGCATCTTTGCGATCAGAATTTAATCTATTCGATATATTGTTATACCTGTTATAATCATAAGTATAATTACTATTACAATTTGTTTTAAAGTCTTCTAATTCCTTTTTTAATGGATTGTAAATTATATTTTGGTATTCATTAAATGTAGCAAATTCAAATTGTTTGTATTTACCAGTCCATTTGTTGATTTTCGTGTCTAAATAAGTTAAATACGTGTCGATTAACCTTTTTTTATTAGTATTTAATTCGCTGTGTAATCGAGTACAATTATTCACATAAACATCTTCAAGTTTATTTTTTTTATAGGTATCTATACGGGAAATTTTGGCTTTTAAATCAGCAAAAGGAAATTGTGAATTTAGGTTGGTTTGTGGAATTGGAAAATATTTTGAGATTGCGATGAAATTATTAATTTCATCATATTTACGTAGAATTTGCTGTATTTTTAAAAACGAATTATCTACAGGACTCCCTTTTTCAAGAAATTCAGATTTTCTTAATGTTATACATTCACTCCTAATAAGCGAAAGGTCTTGTAGCTTCCACTCCTTATTATTAAAAACAGTATAGGCTTGTTTAATAAACTTATCTGTATAGACCGAATATAGATTTTTAGAAAGTATCTCTTTCCATTGATTGTTTTCAAACTTATTCTTTCCTAAAAGCTGGCTTTTAAAGTAATCATCAATGTAATACTTTACTTCATTGTATTTATCTTTACAAAATTTATTTTCAGGTAGTTTACTAAGATTGATAATTTCCTTTTCAATACTATTGGTAAAAGGGTTAACAGGAGGTGCAACCTTTTTTATTTCGGGAGAACCACCTAATAATGACTTTATAACAAAAAATGAAATTAAACCTATAACGGCTATAGCCAAGCTTATTTTTATAATTTTCATTGTCCTTTACTTTTAAGCTTTTTTAATATATCTTCAGCTGTAGTTAACCCTGCATAATTTGCATTTTCTTTGGTACTCTTTAATGTTTTATGGAGTTCACTATCTTTTAAATACTTATTCTCATTGCAGGATTGTTGAATACTACTATATGTGTTTTTACCATTCCCATCTAATTTCCAGATTTTCAAAATCAGGTCAATGGTACTTTTTAAAACAGGATCAGATGTATGCTGCTTATATTCTTCTAATTTATTTTTTTTCAACTCTCCTCCTTTAATATATTGAATAATCTCGTTTGTATTAGAAGACAAAGCTATGTTTTTTTGTTTCTGAGGTGCCTGCCTTTGTGGTTGTTCCAACGTATTTGTAGATGGAGTTTCTTTTTTTTGTGAAGATTTCTTTTCTTCCTCCTTAACATTTAACTCTTCATCTTTTAATGATTCTTTTGGCTTGAGAATATCATTTATAGCATCTGCAATTTCACTTAATGTTTTATTACTAACGTCTCCAAGATTTTTTCTAATCTCGTTATATTTAGTACTATCAATTTTCTGGATAGCTATTTCTAAATTCTGCTGTTCTAGTGAATAATCAAGTTTTAATAATTTTTTAAATTCTTTATCATTTATCAAATTTCTTTTGTTTATTGCATCTTCAATGCTTTTTATATTTTCTTTCCAATCATTATATTCGGTAGAGTCATTTTCTTTTTTACGACCCATAAACCAATCGAAAAGGCCTCTTTTCTTTTCAATAACTCCAGGATTTTGATGTTCCAAATCTTGTTTATATATATTTAATGTATCTAGAAAAAGAGAATCTCCTTGAACATATTTTTGCATATGTACGGGAAATTCATAATGTGATTGAGGATTATCTGAATAGGATAATTTATAAATCAAAGTAAATACAATTATAAAAACTGCTGCGATACTGCTAACTATCCAACACCATTTTGGAATTTTATTGTACCACATTTTTTTGAAAATAGCTTCATAATAACCATCATAATCTTTTGAAGATTGTTCTTGATATTTCCATTCAATAAATTTATATCCAAAATTAGGGTCACATCCAAATTCAGGTTTGTTTTTTTCATATTTACCAATCGGTTTATTTTTAAAACTTCTTTTACCAAATTTATTATTAATTATTAATTCAAATCCTTTATCATTCGGATATTCTATCAATTGCTTATTAATCAGTTTTATATCTTTCGGATTTTCATCTTTTGCTGGACAATAAGGAAAACTTTTACTTTCATGTTTATTACTCAAAATAGTAATATCATATAATTTGTCAATATCTTCTCCAATAAATTCAGGTTCCTTACTATTAGAAAATAAATCTCCCTGTTGATTTTTAATCTGAATATTATAATCAAATACAAGTCCTTTGTCATCTTTGACTAAGAATGTTGCATTAATGTGTTCTTGTATAACTAAAACAATATTTCCAATTTGATTTTCAGGTAAAAGGTCTATATTACCTGAAAAGACACCCTTTTTAACTGAAATATCCCATCGTTTTATTAAATCCTCACCACTAAAGGTACATTCGTATTGATGTCCACCTATTTTCTCATATGGTTTCGTGCCAATCTGAATATCTGCCTCATCTATATAATTTCCCTTTCTATCTTTGATTTCGATAGATATGGTTTTAACTTTTGGTTCAGGGGTATTAAAAGCATCGTATTTAATACTGATTTGATTATTTTTTAATTCTAAGTATTTATAGATTTCAGAATCAGGATTAGACAGGGTTCCTTTTGCTTGTATAGGCCAAAAACATCTTTCTTCTTTTGAATATTTGATTTCTACTTGCCATTTTGCCCTAATGCAATTGTTATTCTTCACATCAGTGCGTTCTTTACCATCTGCAATTATTGATACCCCTTTACTGCGGCTGTAATTGTCTAAGTAGTAGTATTCATTTTTCAAATCGATGTCTTTCAATTCTTCGCCAGAATTTGACAAAACATTAAGTGGATTTTTTAAGTTATCTTTCAAATCAATACTTATAAAGAGAACTTGTTTGTAATCGCTATATTCTTCCTGAAAGGGCTTGTTAAAATATTCCTTTAATTCATCTTCATTTTTATAATATATAAATGCGGCATCTTTATTTCCTGATTCAAGTTCTTCGTTTTTTTGAATTTTAACTTGTTCTTTATATTCAGTTAAAAGAGCATTCACAAAATCCCAGTCTTCTCTAATGAGGGTTTTTTCACCTCGATTTAGATAATTATTTTTAATATAATTATTTGAATATTTTTTTGACAACTCGCCAAGTAGACTTATAATTTCTTCTCCTTTTAATATTTTATTGTAATTTAAAAAAAGTGAAAATGCTATAATCCCCAAAGCATTACTACGCTGTGTATCTTTTACAATGGTATATTTTGTGTATACAGTACCGTTTGCAGTGAAAGCTATAGAAAAAGCAGATTGCCCTAATGAATTATCATTATTTGCCCCACTTCTCATATCTTTCGCAATTAAATAAGCTAGATCTTCATTTGTCGTATACAAAGTACGATAACCATCTTTAGTTGCGTGAATTACTATATCCATCTCTATTTATTTATTAAATACATCCAATATACTCTCACCTGTTGGAGCAATTCTTCGCATTAAAATATCAATAATATTTTCAGCTGTTTCTGGATTAAAATCACATATTTGCTCAAAATAAACTGTGCCAATAGAAAATGGGGTTCCTAATATCCTTTTACCATTTATGCTATGCTTTTTACATTTATCTCCCAATGAATTAACAAAACTTGTGTAATTTTCATTAAGATATTGACTAATTTGATCTTTTTTTGAGTTTTTATCCTCAGGCATTAAATCACTTTTTGTGACTACAACATATACAGCATCTGTTGTTTTTCCAAAAATATTATATTCAGGATTATTGAAAAAAGTTGCTGCTGCATTTAAATAGTTGGCTTGTGTATATCCATCCTGATCTGCGTTATTTTTTTTATCGTAATCGACAAAAAAGAAATGCATCTTGCGATTATTTCCCTTTAAATAGTTAATTAAAGTATCAAAAGTCTCTTGGTGATGAATAGTTGGTAATTTTTTGCTTGCATTTTTGTAAAGAAAACATTGAAAAATCTCTCCACTCAATTCAACAAGTGAAACAGATCTAGCGTTTGTTTCTTTCTTCTTTTTTAAAGTAAATGGAAGATACTGTGTTTTTTCAGTGGGTGTACCTGTAGGTAAAATAGTTATATTTTCAGCAAAAAGATTCTGTAATTGTAACATATAATTATAACCTGGACCTTGAGCAATCTCTGAATAACCTTTCTTGCCAGCTGTACTTAAAACTGCCGATAGCGCTGTAGTTTTACCTGAACCTCGAATACCCCAAAAATAAACTTCTGTAAATCCATCAGGAATTGACTTTGGGGTTTCTCCTAATGTAAAATTGGGCGCCGAATCATTTTTAATCAATCTGTTAATTACTTCTTTAGGAATACCTTTTTGAATTAGTACGTCAGCTGTTAACAAGCCATCTGACAAATAGTCTCTAATAGTATCAACAGGAAAATCATTTGGGTTTTGGATAATAGAATTTAAAATATCTTCCTTTTCCTTTTCTCTTTCAATACGTTCCTTTTCTAATTTAGATTTTAACTCACTTGCCTCTGAAATATATTTGCCATTTGGGTGATTGTCAATGTATTCTTTATAACTTATTTCAGTGCGTACTTTACTACAATTATTCCAAGCATCATCATCTTCTTTTTCTCGACTCTTTTGTAATTTTGTTATAGCTTGTCTCTTTGAAGCATCTAAATCACCAGTATTTCTTAATTCATCAAGAGTTACAATTCCTTGATTGATAAAATCAAAAAGTTGATCAGCTGAGAAACTATCTATGTTGCTAAATATAAGGTTTTTGTCCATTTTCTTATTGATTTCCTGATTTATAATTCCACTTCATATTTTGCGGTTTCTAACGCTCCAGTACCCCGAGAGTCACGTTTTGTTATAAAGTATGACAGAAGCATTAGAAAGTAAACTAAAATTGCCAACACAATAGAGAATGGAGAAGGTGTGCCAAGCGTTGTAAAGTGATTTTTTACATTTATGAAAGAAAGACTCGGGTTTAGGCTAAATTTAGGGTATATCTCATTCAGTGCTGTTTTTTTAGAAAAGCTTACAAGTTGATTTAAACTATTGGATGTATTTGTTTCTATGCTGTTTATTACATCAACCAAGCTTATGGGTTCCCAATCATTAACACATTTTCGAGCACTTGCCAACCAAGTAGAATCATTAGTTTTGATTTGACTGAAGTTTGGAGGAAGCAACAGGTATTTAATTTTATCAATTTGGATATTTTTTTGTGTAGAAAGTGAAACAGCACCACTTTTATTAATACCAAATCTAGCTAATACAGTTGGTTGTCCCCCTTTATTAAATATTGCGACATCAAGTTGTCTACTGTATATATAAACTCTATTTTTAACATATTGTTCATATTCAACGTATATATTTTCGGCTTGATTTATGTTGTCATTAAGTTTGCTTTTAATTGTTTTTTCTTGCGCTGAAACCACTAAATAATGTGAAAAGAGAAAATAAGTAGAACAGGCCATAAACACTGTGAACAAAACCAATAAACTTTTTTCTAAAATATAATTATTTTTGAAATTACGTTTTGTTTCTTTCAGCTTTTTTGCTCCAAGTGATGTTCCTATCAACAGCAATATTATTGATACAGCAATAATTATACTTTTTCCTTTATCGCCCAATGTATAAAAGTTGGCACCTAGAAAACAATAATAACCAAATATAACAGCTGTTAATAAGTTAATAACGACTGCTAATGAAAATTTTAATTGTTTCGGATTCATTTTTTTTTAATGTTTAATAATTTATTTTTTTATTTACGATTTCCAATGTCTTTTAATTCCCGATCTATTCTATCTAATTCTTGCTGTAAACTTTCGCGTTTTTGCAAAAGGGAATTTCTTCTTTGATTGATGGAAGCATTAGGAGGATTTTGATTAGTACTGCTATTTCCCAATGTAAATGACCCGATATGTAAAGTATTGTCTTCTTTCTTTATACGCCCTTTATAAATTTCAGTTTTCCCACTATATTTTACTTGAATAGTATATGGAGTTTCGTTTATGTTGGGCTCTTGTTTTTTATAATACCTAAGATATACGTTGTAAGTTCCATTTGGAGCCCCATGATTAGGCCAGAATATATTTTCGATTGGATTTTTACTGTCAGGGTATTCTACATTCATATCAATTTCAAGTTGTCCTCCACTTGTAATGTTTTTATTTTTGAACCAAACTACTTCTCCTTTCGGGTCAGTACAATACAAGTCCAAATCATTGTAATTATTCCAATTTAAAAGTATTTGTACATCTCCCGTTGAAGGCTTAGGAGTACAATCAATCCCTTTACCCGACTTCACCATTTGCAAGGCTTTGTCTAACTGAATCAACTTCCCTATATTACCTTGAGTGGGTAATCCTGTGTTTTGCAAAATACAAATAATTTGTTTGGAGGTAAGAGAGCTTTTTAGACTTTTCATCAGAGCAACTGCACCGGAAACAATGGGTGCAGCCATACTTGTACCATCCATTGTCTGATAATTATTAGAGCCTACTGTACTGTATATGCCAACCCCAGGAGCTGAAATCTTAGAATAAGAGCCATAATTACTGAAATTAGCTTTAGTAACGCTTTGACTGTCTTTGTTAACTGCCGAAACTGTAATGAATAGTTCAGGTCGTTGCAAGGCTTCTATACCTGCCAAAACATTTTCGTTTCCGGCTGCTACCACAATAGTTGAATTATGACTTGCAGCAATTCTCATTATTTCACGCCACAACCGCTCTTCTTCTTTGAAATGATTTTTTATCAGATCCTTTTGTGCACTTTCAGGAGCTCGAGAAAGTCCACTAAATTGCCCCCCTAATGAAACGTTTATTACATCTGCTCCCTGATATAAAGCATACAATATACCATCCAATACGGAAGTTGTTGTCATTATACCTTTTTCATTCGCTACCTGAACAGGCATAAATTTACAGTTGGGTGCAATACCACAAATACCTTGTCCATTGTTTGCAATTGCTAATGCCGTTCCTGCAACGTGAGTCCCGTGATCTATCTTTTGAGGAAAAATATCATTTGAATGTTTCCATACATTATAAGGTTGCACTACTTTACTATTTAATTCCGGGTGTGTTAGATTGAAACCATTATCTACAATAGCAATAGTGATTTTTTCAGAACCACGGGTAATATCCCATGCTTGAGGTGCTTTTATTTTCTTGAGATACCAATTTTTATTATTATCTTTAAAATCAGGGTCATTAGGATTATAGGTTCCTTCTAACAAAGTTTCGTCAAAGACAAAGAGATTGTAATCAGGCTTAAATTTTTCCGGAATTTCTTTTTTCAACTGCTCACGTTTTTCCGAAGGAATTTCGATTTGCAATCGCTTTACTACATTGTCGTAATAAACCACCTTATAATTTGCATCCGGGTATTTTGCTTTGAAATCTTTGGCAAAATCCATAATAGATTTGTCTTCATTTTCCATCAGGATATTCAGACGGTTGCCTATAATTGATGGATTTCCAGGCTTTATCTCAGGATTTTCATCTATTGGAGGCAATACACCTTGATTTGGAGGTAATATATCTTTGAAAGCCGGTGGAGTAGGTACTGGTTTGTAAGGATCGTGAGGATCATAGATTCCTCCTCCATTACCAACACGAGGATCCTCTTTTACCCAAGAGGAATCATTATCACCAAGAGCAGCACCACCTCCCAAGTTGAGTCCATTACAACTACGAAATAGCCACGAAAACAACAATAGCAAAAGAAAAATTAATAGCAACCATAACAGCCATTTTAAGCATCCTTTACCTGTAAACAACATTTTTAGCCAATTCCAAAAACGTAGATACCAAGGTATTTTTGGTATAATAGGCGGTACATAGGGAGGCGGAACCTGAGGCGTCATTTCTTTTGCTTTGTATTGTGCCGTAAATTCTTTATCGTCTGTAACCTCATACCCATCCGGGTTTTCATCCCAACCAACAAATTCGTAACCTTCATGTGGTTCAACTTTGGGTAGATCTTCAACGGAAATCAACTTATTTGGTTGTTTCGAAATTTCATGGTCACCTTTCAAATTTCCATTGCTACCTACATTGAAAGTTATGGCAAAAAGTGGGATTTCATCCTCCTTCTTTGTCTTAGCATCCAAATCTCTCCAAATCTCGGTAATCTCAGCTCTTACATTATCACGCAACTTCATTCCCCAAACACCTAAAACCACAATCTCATCATAACAATACACAAAGCGGTCATCTATATACTTAATTGATTTGGAAAGAAATTCTGCCTCATCAGTTTTGCCTGAATTTAGAAGGTTTTCAATTATAACATTGTAATGAGAAAGTGTTTCGCTCTTAATGGTTGAATACTTTACCAAATCATCACCCTCCAGTTCAGATAAAAGTTGTGGTGTTTCATTGTGTTTTTTTCCATGAAAAGAAATTGTATCACCTTCTTTCACTGGGTAAGCTAAGAAATCCCGATATTTATCATCAATGTATCTATTGATTATATTTGATACAGCCAATCTGTAAAGATCAAATAAGGAATTCCTTTGTATAAATTGGTTTGCCGTGAAATACTTCAATTCTGTACTGAGTAACTGTATTTTTCTTATTACTATAGCCATAATTTTTAGTTTTTTAGGCTTTCACATTCCTTAATAATATTACCCAAATTTTCATTAGCCACAATATCATAATTTGGAATATTGCAAACCGATACGAAACCTACTTTTAAACGGTTGTACCATGATAGATAATTACGATAACTTGGTAAAGATTCCATTTCTTCCGGTGTGGACTGAATAATAGTTGTCCAATTTTCTATTTTTTCAAACAATTCGGAAACCGATTTCTCTGTTAGATTAGTATTCTGGTCTAATACTAATTCTAAATTATTATTATTGTTTGCCTGACGCAAATCGCTGATTTCAGATTCGTCAAAATATTCAAAACCAACCGTATTGATACACTTATTCAAAAGTTCGGCACTTATATCAGCAATAATTTCATATGGTAAATCGGTTTTATGGTGACCATCAATATAGCGACGTATTTTTTCAGCAATTAGTTTCTCAATAGCAAGCTTTTTGAACAGTTTCTGGAACATATCCGTTATATCTTCTAATGCTTCTGTCGCCAAAATTTGCTGGATTGTGTGTTTATCGTTTAGTTTCACATACACAAACCAATGTTCGAGCAATCCTTCTGCTAACTGTTGTGCATTGTTTTTAATGAGAATGGAATTGCCATTTATAAGCTCCTCTAAATCAATTTTTTTTGATTCAATGTCGGCGCGAAATTGTTGTTTTTGTTCTTCTGAATTCTTTTCATAATGGACGCACAAACGTTCAAAATATGCATCAGCAGTATCATTTTCAAGAACAGGTACTCGCTGTTTATAAGTACTGTAAATATCCATATTGATTACGTCCTTGTGTTCAATATCACCAATTTTTTTACGATAAAGTTCAAGCACAGCACTTTGGTCAATCATCAATTCCTTCATCAACTGTCCAAAAAGTTTAATCCCATCCGCTCTGAAAGCTGTATCCAGCTTGAATTGAATATCTCCAGCCGTCGATTTTGCCTTTTGCAGTTCCTTGTCTTTGTCATTGCTATGGAAATGTTTGAGTAACTCTATAAGTATGGTTTGCGAAATTTCATTGAGTTCCATTCGCATTTTTTCTATTCTTGCCAAATTAATATTGTTCGCTGCAATAGTGAGTTTGTCGATAATCAATTTTGTTCCGTCTTCATTAATGCTTGCAGTTCCGTTCCAAGATTCTAATGGATTTTCAAAATGGCGCTTAACGAAATCGAAGTCAATAAAGGAGTTCTGCAGGTCTTCTCTGAATGTAGGATAACTTTCCGGAATTATCTCTTCCATTTCTTCTTTATATTGATTATAACCTCTATAAATCTGACTATTAGATTCCGAAGATTTATCAAAATCTCTTAAAAGAAAGATATTTTGGAAATTAGGATTGGATTTAGTCCAATCAATTAGCCAAGAATAAGTATCTACTTTAAAAATTTCCTTTTCAAGTGTTTTTAAAAACCGTTGGTTCCATCTTTCATTTAAAGACTGAATCTCACCTTGTCTATCATTATTAAAATCAAATTCCAAATCTTTATTAAACCATGTAGAAATAACAAACAATGGGGATACTGGCGATTTAAAGTTTTCACGTTCAGCAGAAGTTTTACCTATCATATTTCCAATCCAACGATTCAATTTTTCTGGCATAATACTCTGCCCTGATTGAGAATGTTTTTGACAGAACAATAAAGTATTAATTCGCTCATTGTTTGAATATTTATTAAATAGATAATCAACTCTTCCTCTTCGTAATAAAGTAGTTAAAGAAAGGTCTGTGATATTATCTTCACCTGTGTTTTCAGAGCGACGAAGTCCGGGAAAATCCAGTAAATCCGTTTGAACAAGAAATGGTTTGTCATTTTTTATCGTATCAGGTAACACAAAGATGAGTTCTCCTGTTAATGCACACAAATAGGGTTTTGAAAATTCAGTCATTTGCTCATTACCCTCTCTATCCTTATAAAAAATAGTAGATTTTGCTGAATACTCAGTCTCTTGTCCTTTAAATGAATCATAGATTTCATCAAGACGACTAACATCAAGTATAGTTCCTTTACTTCTTAAAACAGCATCAATTGGAAGGTAAATCGTATCGGCGAAATTTAATTGCTTGTATTGTTTTATTAAATCATCAAATAGTTTTGTTAATTGAGGATTAAAATTCCAAAACAACGAAAAGACATCTTTCCATTCATCAGGAGATATTTTCGTAACCAATAAAGATATCTTTTCAAAAAAGTTAGCATCTTTAATATTATTATAAACCAATTTTGAGAAATTGTCATTGAAATAATCCTCAATATCAAAGATGTCGTCTTCAATGATTAAGTTTTGACATTCCTGTTTATTTTTATAAATACTTTCAAATGAATTTATTTTTTCTTTAAGTTCTTCAAAACTTAAAGGTTTATTTACTTTTAAATTGTTGTAATACGCTTCGCATATTACCAAAATTATATCCGTTGGAGATAATAATTTTGCTATTATAGGATAATCAGGATTAATCCATTTGTATTTTGTTGAAAATCTTGTAACAACAGCGGTTGATTCCATTTCATTTCCTCGGGGATTGATTTGATTTTTGAAGTCAAATTCATTCCCTAATCCATCAAGTACCATAAACGGTTTTCCTGCTTCTGACAATAAAGCACTTACAAGATATGATTTTCCTGCCTGACTTTCACCATACATCGCAGCGGCGGGATTTCCCTCCAAAGCGAACTTCTTTTTATTCAACTTACGACGGCATTCTACTATATTGCGGTGAGCGTTTTTCTGTTTTTCTCCATCTAAAGAACTTTTAATCCAAGCATTAGATTTCTCTATTAGTTCGAGTTGTGATAATATCTTTTGTTCCATTATTAAGACTGCTTACTATTAATATTCAACGAAAAAATGCCTGAATCAAGCCAGAAATTTTCAACTTCACTCATACTTTGAACTTGTAAGGAGAAAAAATTTGTATTTATTGAATTTCCATCTCGATCCAAAATTTCTTCAATACGCAATACCTCTATATTCTCGTTCATATCTCTTTCAATAGTCACTTTTAACGGCATATTTTTTCTAATCTTTGCTTTTTCAGCATCAATTCCAGTTTGAACGATATTCTTCCTATCGTCCTCGTCTTTTAATCGACCTTTAACACGATCTTCGAGTTTGAATTCGTTGAAATCAAAGGTGTAAAATGGTCGAGAAGGATATGCGGAAATATCTAATTGACGAACACCAATTCTTATTGGCAAAGAGGAAACGTCTATTGTTTTTCGATTGCTCTCGGGAGAAATTATCGTTTCATAAAATTCAAATTGTTCATTGAGTTTACCAAAGAAATTGGTTTTGGGAAGTAATTTTTCTTTAAGCACTTTCAGATTTAACGAAAAACCATTCAATCCTCCATTTTCGGCCATATACCCTATCATCGCTCCCGTGGTAATAATTGATTTCGGATTTGTAAATTTACCGTTCCCATCAATAAATTTGTAACGTTTATCTTGGGGATACCAGCGACCAATGCGATAATCATTCATTGATTTCAGACGGTTTGGAGAAATTGCATAATACTTTAAAAACAAATCAGTCAGTGGTTTAAGCGAAGTTGGTCGTCCCGAAAGCAGTACTATATCGCAAGCATAATAGGATAGCAACGAAGAAATTTTTCCTATAAGTGAATCAAAAGTCTTTTCAATAATCGCTGAGACAATTTTCCTTTCGTACTGCCATTGTAACGATTCAAATTCAAAACCAAAATGTTCATTAAAATGATTAAGCACATTTTGGGTTGGCACATTATTCGCAAAAATATCACTGAAAGACAAGATATGACTTTCTAAATTATTTTGTTTTATCAATTCTAGAAAATACGAAACAACAGGAACAGAAACCTGCAAATTAAAATCCGAACGCAACTGTTTGTTTCGAAACGACATACCCGTGTTGCCTCCGAAAAAATCGTTATTTTTCTCAATAATTCTATCGGATAATACTCCTAATGCTTTCATTTTCTTTTCGATTGGCGAATATTTGCCTTCGATAATAAGTTGTTGAATTAGCTCTTTAAGCAAATCGTCGCCCGCTTTATAAAAACTTTCCCAAAATAGTGGAATTGGGGTTAATGTACATTGTCCTGCACTATCATCGTATTTATAAGTGGCGATCATTACATCGGTGGTTCCTGCTCCAATATCCACGGAACCAATAGTGAGCGTATTTTTGTTGTAATCACCCAAATCATTCCTCACTTTTCCGTAGAAATCAAAATAATCTCTTGCATTTTTGAGATAACGTTCTCGTATCTCAGCATAGAGAAAGACAAATTGTGCGGCGGTTGCTTCATCGTAAATCCATTCTGTTCGTTCTTCTTTAACCGAAAGTTTAGAAGCAGAAGGGACTACCTGAATTTCAGCTCGAGCTTGTTTCTCATCAATTTCAGAATAATAATTATCGCAAAAGAAACGGTCAAGCATAATGGCAGCATCTTCAGCACATTTACGCAAGGCAATCTGCTCAACGCGAGACATTGCTGTTGGACAGGTGACAATAATCCTACCTATTCTTCTGGGCATAGATTCATTGCCCCAATGACTGCGCTGCTCATAACTGTTGATTTGCATTTTTGCCTGTGCTAGTATTTCGAGAAAAGCAAAAGTCATTAACGCTTTGCGTGAATAATGCTTTAAAATACCGCCTTCCCCTTCGGTATTCAGCGAACCATCTGAATTTAATTGTTCCGAGATACCTTCAATGTAAAATGGTTTGGCTCCTTCATCTTTCAACTGCACAAATTCCCATTCCTGTTTCTGAGGTTTATTATCCCATAAAAAACGTTTAGGGCTTGAAAAAGTACTTGTTTTTTCAGCTCCGGTATTCATATTGGTTGCCTTGTGTATCAGTTGATTTGCCTCTTTTCCCAAACGTATCATACTTGGATAAACAAATTGCCTACTATTTATTAATCCGAATTTTCCGCCGAAATCAGCTTCTCGAAATGCCAAACGCATATCAAAAGATTCACGGTTTTTGTTGAGTATGCCATCTAAAACAGGTTCCGTAAAATCCTGTAATTCTAATGGGCTTGCTTTTGTAAAATCGCAGTTATCAAATAATACTGCACAAGTACGGGAATTACCAATATCCACCACCAGATCTACATTTCCATAAGCTACATTTTTATTAGAATACAAAGTAACTTTTGGCAAAACATTAAGCTGCTGAATATACCTGATTAAAGATATATACTGCGCTACGTAATTTAATTTTGGCTTTTGCCTACCTAAATCATTAATATTCTCATGATCGTGAAAATGTTTGAGCAAATATTTATCTACCCAATCGCAGTTGAATGCTTCTGAAAAATAACCAACTAATTTGTACTCATTATTGCATAAAGCATACTCTTTTGATTGGTCGTAATCGTTAGTAAATATAGGAGTTTCATTGAGGTCTTCCTCTTCAAAATCCTCTTTTTCAAATACAGTTCTCGTATCGAAAGCCAGTAAAAGATTGTACTTTTTTGATTTTTCGGTAGTCTCCGTTGGAATCAGTTTACCACGACACCAATTTGTTGGCCCAAATTCTGACTTATTGCCATTAAGTGAAAAAAAAGGTAAAGGCAACCAAATATTTTCAAATTTCTCCCAGTTTATTCGAGTTATTGACATCTGAAAACAACCTGAATCTTTCGGGTTATCTGTGTCAATTGGAATTTGTTTTTTACCTTCTGTAACAAAATCTTCCTCTATATTTTCCCAGCTTTCAGTTACTTTTTCATTCACTGCATAACCGAGCTCCGACAAGTCAGTCTTTTTTACCCATACTTCTTGGTCAGTAAATAAATGAGCTATTTCCAATTTTAATTGATTATCTTCAATATCGAACCATTCGTGAAAGTACATCTTGAAATTATCATTTACGTCAATTTCAAGTGGGAATGTCAAATAGTGAATACCTGAATTAGCTATCAAATTCATATTTTTTATTTTAAAGTAAAGTAAATTTTGGGGTTGTTTTTCGAAAAACTCAAATTGATTTCTGAATCAAATTTATGATACTGAATAATTGAATTTGAAATGTATGAGATTCTTTTCATTAATTTAAATTTTAAGGATAACCAGAAAAAGGTCAACATAGTATTTTCTTATAAATAATTTATTAAAACTTCAAAATAATTTATAAAAATTGATAATTTACAAAAATCATACCGTTAACAAAAACAACTCTGTATTTTTGCGTAATCTGGCACAATTCATTCACTTGTGTAAGAAAAATACACGAAACGACAAAATTAAATGTAAATTGTTGGGGGTATCAATTCGTATTTGGCTAAAATATAAACATTTAAAAGAGATAAACATGATATTTATCAAACCTAGAAAAAATTACAGTGTATATCTTAATTGGTAACTGCATATTTTTAGTTAAGATGCATTTTTTTTGCTATAATTTCTCAACTATTCTATCCGTTTCAACTCCAATTCCTGAAAAAAAGTACTTTTTGAATTCGTTTACAAAATCTAAAAAGAAAAAAATGAAAAAGGAATTTCAGATAGTAATAGCACAGGTAATGAAATGAATGATTATTTACTGACATTTCAAAATCTAATAAGTTTATCAATAGACGGAATTGGTGTGTTTTGCCATTGCATTATTTAAAAAAAAATGGCATAAAGAAAATGAAGATAATCGCATTAAACTTTTGAATGATCTAAACTACAATGACCTATTTGACAAAGTCGTATTAAAGGAGTTGGACCACTATAAAAAGATATATTCAAATCATTCAAAATTAAAGTTTTTACAATATTTTTTTTCAGACTTTCATCATTGTATGATTGCTAAACATACCCCAGATTTCATACATTCTAGAAAAATAGTCTTTGAGAAGTTATAAGTGATGGAGAAACTTTAAACGATTAAAGAAAAATTTGAAATGATTTTCAAATTTATTCTTTTACCCTTTTCAATAAATATGCTGTCATTCCCTTAGCAAAATATTCTACCAAAATATCATCGTTTTTATATCTAAAAAAAGGCATCATTTTTAAAATTTTCATTCTCAACGTATTTTATATATCCCAATTGATTGGTAACTAACTTAGTTTTACCAATATTAAAATCGGGAACATTACAATGATGGTGACCGTAAATCCAGTAATCAATTTTGTTTTCTTCAATGAAATTAAACATTTCCGTTCCAAAAGCTTCATTTATGCTGCTATTGGCATATTTCTCAGGATAATTGAAAAATGTTGGAGGATGATGAGTAATTACAACTGAGAGAATAATTGGTTGACTTTTCAATGACTCTTCCAAAAACATCCTGCCTTCACTATAAAATTGATTGTAGTCACTAACTGTCAATCGTTTTTCATTTTTTCGAATCACATGGAAATCGGAAAGTGATTGCTGAATAATAAATTGCTTTGCAGTTGAAATATGAGACCATAAGGTTGAAAAAAAACCTTACACCGTTTATGGTTTTAACAGTATTGTTTAGCAAAATAACATTGTCTCTAATTTGTTCCTCGAACGATCCGCTTCTTTTGGAAATATCAGAATTGTAATATTCGTGGTTACCGGGTATCCAAAAAGTATGTTCAAAATGTTCGGAAACATAATCAAAGAATTTTTGATGTTGATGTATTTCCTTAAAAAGCACAATATCGCCCGCCAAAATCAGAATATCTCCTTTAGGCATTATTGGATAGTCCAAAATCCATTTTCGGTTATCTAAAAATTCTAAGTGAAGGTCAGAGCAATATTGTATTTTCATAGTTTGAAATTATAAAACATTGTCATTAAAAATATTTCGAGGCTATATAGCAGATTAAATTTCGTCTATAGTAGTTTCATCATCCCACATTTCTCTGTAAGACTGTATATAGAAAGCAGTTGCTACAGGATCGATGTCCCAATAATAACGACATAATTTTTTGTAGAGCAACAATACTTTATCGTTCCCACAATTGTCAAGCAAATGATCTAAGAGTCGCCCAATGGCATTTTCATCTTTTGTCTTTGTTTCAATAAGATGTTCTATTTGTGGTTTATAGACATAGTATGCTTGTTCCTGCAATTGCTGAATTTGCTCAAGCAAAGGTTTAAAACTTTTAATAAAGTCGTCCTCAATCTCGTTGTCCATATTTTCTTTTTTAAGTATTTGTCCCGTACTGAAAAGTAGAGTCTTTATAATTTTTCTAAATCCTCTTTTAATCTTCGCAAAAAACTTTCTACTCCATCATCTCCTGACAAATACCAATCAATTCTTTGCACATATACCTCTGCCTTTTTGAGTAGCTCAATAGCCGTTTTATAAGTATTCACAACCTCCTCGCATTCAATTGCCCAATTTAATTCTTCAGGGTATTTTTCGTAATATTCTTCATTACCATAAAGATCATCTTTGGATTTAGGCTTCCCCATTTTCTCAAGCTCACCTTGTATCGTTTCGTGTATTTCACGAATATGATATTGTTTGTAATCAAAGGCACCTCCACTCATAGGTTATTTTTTTGTTGGTTACTAATTTAACGAAAATAATTTCCTATTAACCCAAAAAGTAACTGTTTGTCCATAATATAGTCCTATTTGCACAATAAAGTCGATTACTTTATCACTGATTTTTAACTTTATTAAAATATAAAACATGAGAGAGTTTCGCCAGCATATCAATGAAGCATTTGGCGCAACTATGGAATTAAATCCAATTAAAAATAACGATTTGAAAAATTTGCCCATGTACATTATTCAAGCGTATAACCTCTATACTATTGACCTTTTTAATCAGGAACTGTTGGAGCAGAACCGAAAAATAATGACGAATGGAACATCCTTCAAGTTGATAAACACCGGTATTTAGGAAGGCCTAAAGGTAGTAATTCATCGAAAACTAAACTTAGAAGTCAAGAAAAAAGGATTAAGGAATTAATTAATAGATAAAAAAGTTTCATATAGTGCAATTGGTAGAATTTTAGGTGTTCATAGATTAACCGTTTCTAGTTTTGTCTATAATAAAATAAGTTCTTAATTTGTAAAACTATTTTAATTCTTGAAATCCATCTAACTTTTAACTTTTGAAAGTATGTATTATGTTGCATTGGCATAATTTATTTTCAATTCAGGATTCGTTTGCTGTAATTCATAAAATTATGATAGGTATACTTATAACCCAAAAATGATATGGTAAATAGCAAACAATTAGACTTATTTGAAAACGAAGAGTGGTCTTTTTTACATTCAGTATACGACACTTTTCCAAACAATGAGTTTTCTGAATTGGAATACAAATCGGCACAGGGAGGTTTCCCTACAGACTTTTGGAAAACTTATTCTGCTTTTGCCAATTCCAATGGAGGACTAATTGTTTTTGGGGTTTCAGAAAAAAAAGGGTTGCTAAAAATAGAAGGACTTGAAGAGGAAAAAATTAACAGCTTAAAGAAAGTATTCTGGGATAAAATCAACAATCCTGATGCTGTAAATTGTAATTTATTGAGCGATGACGATGTTAAGAATGTCGAAGTCAAAGACAAAAAAGTATTGGTTTTCAAAATACCTAGTGCCAAACGCACACAACGTCCGGTACACTTAACACGTAATCCTTATGAAAACACATACAAAAGAAACCACGAAGGCGATTACAAATGTACTCGTGAAGAAGTGAGAAGAATGATCGCCGATGCCGACACAACCATTCAGCACGACAGCCGAATATTGGAAGGTTTCTCTATGGATGACATAGATCTTAACAGTTTAAAAAAATACCGTCAGCTTTTTGCCGGATCCAAACCATCACATCCTTGGTTAGCTTTAGACGACAAAGAACTTCTGGAAAAATTAGGAGGCTACAGAAAAGATCGTGTTTCAAAAAAAGAAGGTTTCACTGTGGCAGGATTGTTAATGTTCGGAAAATCTGAAAGCATTATTGATCAGGAATGTGTACCTAATTTTTTTCCTGATTTTAGGGAAATGCTTTCCAACGATCCAAATGTTCGTTGGACAGACAGGATATCACCAGACGGTACTTGGGAGGCAAACCTTTTTCAGTTTTATTTAAAAATATGGCCAAGACTGTCATCGAGTTTACCTAAACCTTTTCAGCTTAAAGACGGTGTTCGACAAGATGAAACACCGGCTCATATCGCCTTACGGGAAGCTTTTGTGAATACTTTGATACATACAGATTATACAGCACCAGGAAATATTATAATTGAGCATAGAACAGATAATTTTTTATTTTCTAATCCAGGCACATTGTTAGTGTCATTACATCAATATTATCACGGCGGTATTAGTGAGTGTAGAAATCCAAGTTTGCAAAAAATGTTTTTAATGATGGGAAGTGCTGAAAAAGCAGGAAGTGGTGTGAATAAAATTATGGCAGGATGGGAATACTCACATTGGAGAAGCCCTTATTTGCAGGTCAACCAACAACCCGACCGGTTAATTTTAGAATTGCCTATGTTTAGTATCATTCCTGAAGAAACTTTATTCGATTTACGAAGCAGATTTGGAAAAGAAATTGATGCGTTAGGCAAAGATGAGTTGACAATTTTAGCAACATGTCATATTGAAGGGGAAGTGACCAACAGCAGGTTGCAATTCATGATTGACCAGCACAAGACTGATATTACAAGAATATTACAAGAGCTGTGTAAACAAGAATATTTAATTTCTGACAATAAAGGGAGGTGGACTACTTACCACTTAAATAGTAATTTTTCAAATTCTTATATGGACACCTCGAAAAATAATGTGGACACTTCTTCCACAGAATTGATTAACAGGCAAGATGCAGAGAATTTAGAATCTAACATGGACACCTCTCACCCTAACATGGACACCTCTCACCCTAACATGGACACCTCAGACAAAAATGACAATGATGAACTTGAGACAGGAACCAAATCAAGAATGAAAAAAGAAGACTTAGAAGTAATAATTCTTGAAGTTTGTAATGCAGAATATAAGACACTAGAAGAAATTGCAACTATTATAGGAAAGACGTCTAAATATTTAAAAAACAGCATTATACCAGACTTGGTTAAACATAAAAAATTAGAACGATTATATCCAAAAATTAACCATCCCCATCAGGCATATAAATCAGTAGGGATATAGCTTGAGCTTTCATAGATGGGCTTTGGATAATGATTTACTTTGTATAAGAAAAGCGGTTAATCAATGCCCAAGCTTTACTGAGGGATGTACCGCCTTTGAAAACCAAATGCTGTCTTGACTGCATTTCGAAAATTGCAGCCAATACTTGAACCACCCACCAATCTTTTTCGACCGCGTGTGCAGCCATACCTGTCTATTCTGCAATTTGGGTGTAGGCAATAATTTTACGATCATCCGAGAAAGCCAGCCATTTATTCATCTGTGTCTTTTTTTAATGCCTGACGCATAATGATTCTAATCCATTCGGGAGCCAATTTTATATCATGCCCCAATCGGTATGGATCTTCATTTTTTAGGTGATCAATTATTATTTGTTTTTCTTTTTCTGAAATATGGTCTTTACCAATTTCTCTTGCAGCCTGAATGACCAAGCTGCTTATTTTTCCAATGGCTGACAAATTTTTTGGGCTGGTCTTTTTGAATATGATTTTTCGTTTGCCTAAATCAATTTTCCGTGCAGCACCATCAGTAAGATATACCACATTCATAGGTATCTGAGTAGAAAGTCCTAAAGCATTTAGAGCCAAACTTCCTGTTGGGATTATTCGGGCTTTGTCTCTTTTTGCAATTGCCTGTGCAATTTCTTCAGTAGTGGGTTTTAAAATTCCAAAAACAGGGTGAGTTTCCAAACGGGCATAAATGCCTCTAGCCACTCGGGAAATCATTTCTTTTAAGACCAATCTTTCTAATGCTTTTGAAACGGCTTTTGCTGAACCAAAAGACAGGAAATCCTCAGTAAAAAATAGCGTACCCTTCTTGGCTTTTTTAATTTTAAAAATCACTTTATTATCAATGCTTTTCATAGTGTTTTAAAAAAATATTTGTCGCAAAAATAGTAAATATTTGCGACAAAATACCAATTTATTGATCATCATCTAACTACATCAGTAAAGACTAATTAGAAAGAGTTTTTAATTATAGGACAATCCTCTTCTCTGATTTTTTCTTCTTTTGCTTTTCAGTTGATTCGGTATATAATCTGGAGATTATTCAGCATGCATAAGCATATCCAATACTTTAACTAAATCAGGAATGGGAAGTATATTTTTTTGATCTTCAAGTTTATCAATTAATGATTCTATACAAGGAAGTTTTTCATAAATCTGATTCCTTTTTTCTTCATCAGCAATCTTAAATCCACAGCGTTCTTCAATGGCTTTGGCACTGTATTGTTTCCCCAAACTACTCCCGTTAAAAACGTTTTTGGTTGTATGATCTCCAGAGGTAGTAAGCCTTCAGAATTTCATCTTAAAACGGTATGAATTCTTTCTTTTCCCAACAAAAAATTTTACGATTTCAACCATTTTTCGGAGATTTTTTCAATGTGATTTTTGATTTCTTCCACCTTGTTGAAAAGGATTTTTTTCTCCAGTTCGTGGCGTATAATCCAAGCTTTGAATTCAGGAATTTGTTGGAGCGTATGCAGCTTTTTGACTGCTTGGTTGAAGTTGTTTCCCAAGGCATTGAGTTCGCTTCGCAAGCGAATCATTTCATACATAAATTCATCAACGGATTGGTTGCGGTAATTCATAGTTAGAGGCTCATTTAAAATATTTTTACGGGCATATTCACTTAATTTCCGACAGGTGGATTTACTGAATCTCCTGTGTATTTTTTGATATTCATCGGGCTTTAGACGTAAGTGAAGCCACTTGATTCTATTATTGTTTTGCTCTTCCATAATTAATCATTTATTATATTCTACAACTGTTTCCCTTTTTCAGTGTCACTGCCCACGAGTCCCGAGTGATAAGGCAGCAAGATTCGGTTGTGATACAAACGGACATCTTGCCGATTGCAGGAACATGGCAATCTTTCAGCTTTTTAAAAGTTTTTAGTGCTTTCAATTTTTCAAAAAACTAGCTAAAAGGGAGTAGTCCTCAAAAAACTTAAATAAGTTATAAGTGTATTTCACATTCTACGTCCCAAATGTTTTTTAGGAGCTTTTTCAGGATTCATAATCCAGTCGTTGAAATCTTTGTGATTTTTATAAAGTATACTTTCGTCTTTATATTTTGAACTCATTGAAAGTGCACGCTGAGTACAATTTATACCGGTAGTATCTCGGTCAAGATAAAGTCGAATTTGACTATGGTTTTCCATAAAAGGGCGTGCTCTTTCAAAGAAAGAAACGGAATTTAAAACAACAAAATCCTGACCCTTTTCGGGAAGATTTTTGGTTGTTGTCTTAAAAGATAAAAAGTCCATGAAGCCTTCAAAAACGAGAACCTCATTTGAGCCGTTATCTATGGTGGTAATATCTTTTGGCGAGCATCCGGTTTTGAAGTAAGGATTGCGAATTTCGTAACCACCTGAATCGTTTTTAAAACCAATCCCGAAATAGTTTTTGTTATTCAATTCATAACGGACTTCACGGCAAAATTGTTCGGCAATTTCGATGGGGATTTTTCTATCGTGAAGGTATTGCAAAAGAGATGGGGAAGTAAGAGGGAAATCTCTGAGTATTTTGATTTTACTTTCTCTGTCGACACTTTTATTTGAAGCAAAAGAGGTTGGCTGGTGAAGAGAAAAATCAGTGTCTAGCTTTTGCAAAAGTTCTCCAACGGAACAGTTATGATACAGTATTCCAAAATCAATTAGATTCCCTCCTTTTCCTAGTCCATGGTCAAACCATACATTCAATTTTTGGTTTACTTTAAAAGAAGGCTCCTGTTCGTTCCGCAAAGGGGAACGATACCAATAATCCACATTTCTGATCTCTACCGGTTGATGTCCCAATGACGAAAGGTAGCTTGTCAAATCAATTTCTTTGGCTTCTTGAGCCGAAAGCTTCTTTTTTCTGAAATCCATATCCGTAATATTTTCAAGTTCATTATTCAGTTAACCGAAGTTAAACAAGAAAAAATGGATTTACTATCATGGCCAAATTTTGACTAGAATAAATTCATTTATGTAATTTATCTTTAAGAAAATAAATGATGTAGAACAAAATAGACTTACTCAAGTCTTTTTTAAATGGAAAGGAAAAATGAAAATGGAACAAAAAAATGTTAACAGAAGTGCGGATGTCCAAGAAAATTTAAAATTTCTGCTTTTGCAAAATGACCAGTTTGTCAACACGAAGGATGCCATGATTATTTTAGGCATTAAAAGTCAAACTACCATCGGTAAATACGAATCGGAAGGTAAAATTAAAGCTTATAGACCCTTTAGTAATCGAAAGCGATATAAGGTCAGTGAATTATTAAAGATTCAAAGTAAAAGATAGCCGAGTGCTATCTTTTTTTGTTACGTTCAAAAGGGTATCTTTGCCCTTTAAATAAAGAAAAAAAAGCCTTTTTTAGACTAGAGACTCAATTAGAGACCTATTTGTTTAAAATATTTATAACTAATTGATTTTCAATACATTAAAAAATGAATTACCTTTCAGTAGAAAATATATCAAAATCCTTTGGGGAGCGCACGCTGTTCAAAGACATTTCCTTTGGAATTAACAAAGACCAAAAAATTGCTTTTATTGCCAAAAACGGCTCGGGTAAAACCACAATAATGAATATCATCAATGGTTTTGACGAACCGGACACCGGACAAGTTGTGCTCAGAAAAAGCATCCGAATGGCGTTTTTGTCACAAGATCATAAACTTCAGGATGAATTGACAATTGAAGAAAGCATTTTTGCCTCAGACAACGAGAGTTTGAAAGTAATTGAGGCCTATGAAAAAGCACTCGAAAACCCCGAAGATGAAGAAGCCTATCAAAAGGCTTTTGATGCCATGGACCGACATAATGCCTGGGATTTTGAAACGCAATACAAACAGATTTTGTTCAAATTGAAGTTGGAAGACTTTAAACTGAAAGTAAAAAGCCTTTCGGGTGGACAGAAAAAACGTTTGTCGCTAGCCATTATTTTGATTAATCGCCCCGATTTGTTGATTCTCGATGAGCCAACAAACCACTTGGATTTGGAAATGATTGAATGGCTGGAAAGTTATTTTGCCAAAGAAAACATTACACTGTTTATGGTGACGCACGACCGTTTCTTTCTGGAACGCGTATGTAACGAAATCATAGAGTTGGACAACGGAAAAATTTATCAATACAAAGGAAATTATTCCTATTATCTGGAGAAAAAAGAAGAACGCATCGCTTCTGAAAATGCTAGTATTGACAAAGCACAAAATCTTTTTGTAAAAGAATTGGAATGGATGCGCCGCCAGCCAAAAGCGAGAACAACCAAATCGAAATCCCGTCAGGACGATTTTTATGTAATTAAAGAAAAAGCCCAAAGTCGCAGAAAAGAAAATGCAGTGGAGCTAGAGATTAATATGGAGCGAATGGGAAGCAAGATTATTGAGCTTCACAAACTTTCCAAAAGATTCAAAGACCGTGTAATTCTCGACAATTTTAGTTATGATTTCCAGCGCGGGGAACGCATCGGAATCATTGGCAAAAACGGAACCGGAAAATCGACTTTCCTGAACCTTTTGACTGGAACTGCCCCATTGGACGGTGGAAAAGTCGTTGTTGGGGATACCATCAAAATAGGCTATTACACCCAAACCGGAATTAACCCAAAACCGGGTCAGCGAGTGATTGACATTATCAAGGAATACGGAGAATACATTCCGCTTACGAAAGGAAAAATTATTTCGGCTTCACAATTGTTGGAGCGTTTCCTTTTTGACGCCAAAAAACAATACGATTATGTTGAAAAATTGAGCGGTGGTGAGTTGAAACGTTTGTATTTGTGTACCGTTTTGATTCAGAATCCCAACTTTTTGATTCTCGATGAGCCAACAAATGATTTGGATATTGTGACTTTGAATGTTCTTGAAAGTTTCCTTTTGGATTATCCGGGATGTTTGGTGGTTGTGTCGCACGACCGTTATTTTATGGACAAAATAGTGGATCAGTTATTCGTTTTTAGAGGTCAAGGCGAAATTGAAACTTTCCCTGGAAATTATTCAGACTTTAGAGCCTATGAAGACAGTGCCGATGTTGCCCAAAAAGAAGAAAACAAATCGGAGAAAAAGGATTGGAAACAAAACAATCCAACCGGAAATCTAACTTTCAATGAGCAAAAGGAATTCCAAAAAATCGAAAGAGAAATTAAAGATCTGGAAATTGAAAAAGCCAAAATTGAACAACTTTTCTCTGATGGAAAAATAGCCGATGCCGATATCGAAAAGAAAGCCAAAGAACTGGAAAACCTCATCAAGAAAATTGAAACAAAAGAGGAACGTTGGTTTGAGCTTTCAGCAAAAATGGAGCTGTAGGTTTTAAGTCATATATTGCAGCAAATTGCTTAAAAACCTGAATCCGATTATTAAAAAATAGACCGCTCCTATGGAGCTCATTGTTGGTAATAATCCTAATTTTCTACAAACATATCGCTCCTAACGGAGCTTAGTAATGATAATTTTATCAAAATAAAGCCACAGAGTGGCGAAATGTTTATAGAAATCAACAATTAGTTTACGATTCCGAGCTCCGTAGGTGCGAAACCGTAATTATTCTAATAAGAAAGTTAAATGGTTCTGCTTGAAAAATAATAATCGAACTCAGATTAAAAGGTATTATCAAATATTAACTAGGTATTCAAATTCTCAAAATGACAAAAAAACATTATTTCATCGCCCTACTCTTTCTTTTATGCTTTAGCAATAATTCATTTGCTCAAACACAAATGGAAATGAACGAAACTGCTGCTGCTAGTTTTATAAAAGCAGATACAGAACTGAATAAAGTATATAAGCAACTTATGACTATGCTGAATCAAAGCGAAAAAACATTGTTGATTCAAGCAGAAAAAGATTGGGTAAAATTCCGTGATTCTCATTGCAAATTTGAAGCTTCACAATATGAGGGAGGAAGTATTAAACCTTTAATATATTCAACTTGTTTAGAACAATTAACAAGGAAAAGAATCGCAGAAATTAAAGCAAGTATAAAAGAAAGAAATTTGTAAAGTCAACACTTTTAAAGTATTATTTATTTCGATATTGTAGTTTTTAAACTAAATTTATCTTTATAAAACGTCATCCATGAAAAAAGCATTACTACTTGCTTTTATTGTCTTTTCGGTACAATTACAAGCACAAACTTCAAACGGAACAAATTCTGATTCCGTCAAAAATAATAAATGGAATTTCGGGTTGGAACTCGATGTTTTACCTTATGCCACGGGTGGTTATTTTGGAGCAGGTTGGGTTGGAAAAGACAAATGGCGTGGTAGAGCTCTTTTTGCCGATGTCAACAGACCTGATTTCGTGACCAAAGATGGTTTTACCAATCATCACATACAAGCTTATGCTGTGATTTTGGATCGTTTTCTGAAAGATAATTGGAAAGGCTGGTGGATTGGCGGCGGCCCCGTTTACTGGAAAAGTGACATTCAAAGCGACAGCAGTCCAGCAACCAAAAAATTTGACAACTTTTTATTAAACGGGAGTTTGGGCTATAATTTCACCATTTACAAAAACATTTATATTTCGCCTTGGGCAGGTTTAAGCCTTAAAGTTGCAGGCAATGATGATTTTGTTTTGGATGGTAAAGAATACAATCTTCCATTGTTAAATCCGGAAGCTTCCGTCAAATTTGGAATTTACTTTTAATACACTCTAAAAATAGCGACTAATTCTTTTAACAAAAATCACTATCGGTTTTTGCTATATTTGCCGCTTATAAAAAAACAACCCTTTTCTATGAAACATTTATTATCTGCCCTAGTGGCCTTAACGCTTCTTATTTCTTGTAACAAAAAAGAAGCAACTCCTGAAACAACAACTGAGGCAACTGTTGATTATGTTGCCAAAAACAACAAAGAAATCACCGATTACATAGCCAAAAATAATTTGAAGGCAGAAAAAAGCGATTCAGGTTTGTATTATGTTGTTACCGATCCGGGAACAGGAAAACAACCTACTGCCGAATCCAATGTGACAGTTGCTTACAAAGGATATTTTACTAACGGAAATGTTTTTGACCAAAGCGGTCCTGAAGGAATTTCGTTTGGTCTGAACCAAGTGATAAAAGCATGGACAGAAGGTATTCCTCATTTCAAAACGGGAGGTAGCGGAATTCTTTTGGTTCCTTCTCATTTGGGTTACGGAAGCAACGATATGGGGCCAATCCCTGGGAATTCAGTTCTTATTTTTGATGTAAAATTGATTTCAGTAAACTAATAACAATCAATAAAAATAACAATGGCAATGGCAATAATTGCTCACCGGAGTTAAAATTCAACATTCAAAACCCACAACCGAATCTATTTCTGTTGTGGGTTTTGAATGTTTTTTTACCAGGCAATCGGTCTGTAATCTTTCAGGAATTTTCCGCTCCAATGTTTTCCGGTGTTGATTCCGTCAAACAACGGATCCATAACCCGAGCAGCTCCATCGACTATATCCAAAGGAGGCTGAAAATCCTGTTCTTCCTGTTTTCGTTTGGCCAATTCGGCGGGATCTTCATCTGTCACCCAACCAGTATCGACCGCATTCATAAAAATTCCGTCCTTTGCCAAAGTACCAGCCGCGGTGTGCGTAAGCATATTCAGAGCAGCTTTGGCCATATTGGTATGCGGATGGCGATCTTCCTTGAAATCACGATAAAATTTCCCCTCCATAGCCGAAACATTGATAATATGTTTTTTACCCGTGTTGTCTTTTTTCATCACTTCCGAAAGGCGATTACACAATACAAAAGGCGCAACCGAATTTACCAATTGCACTTCAATCATTTCGGTAGTTTCAATTTGTCCCAATTTTAATCGCCAGCTGTTTACTTTTCGCAAATCGACTTGTTGCAAATCGGCATCGAGTTTTCCTTCGGGAAAAACTTCCTGAGCGACCAAGGTATTATCAAACGAATACGGAATCTGTGATAATTTGGCGGAAGCCCTTAAACCAATTCCAGGTTCGGGGCCGTGCCAGGTCACCGGCATATTTTGGTTGGACGACGCTCCTGTGGTCAATATTTTTAATTCATCCAAGCAATTGGTGTGATCGAGTAATAATTCCTGTGCCTGTTTTGGTAAAGAATTTATTGGACGCTCTTCATTTTCCATTAAATGCGTGTAAAAACCAGCAGGTCGTCTGACAGTTTGCGCTGCATTATTGATTAAAATATCCAATCGTCCGTATTTTTGCTCAATAAAATTGCAAAAAATCTCCACGCTCGGAATATGTCTTAAATCCAATCCGTGAATTTTCAGGCGATGCCCCCACTCCATAAAATCCTCTTCCTGAGAAAATCGCAAAGCCGAATCCACGGGAAAACGTGTCGTTGCCACGACCGTTGCACCTCCACGCAAAAGCATTAAAGTGATATGATAGCCAATTTTCAGACGAGATCCGGTTACAACCGCGATTTGCCCTTTTACATCGGCGGTTTGAAAACGTTTGGCATAGTTAAAATCACCGCAATCTGAACACATCGAATCATAAAAATGGTGCATTTTGGTAAACTCCGTTTTGCACACATAACATTTTCTCGGCGTTTCGAGTTCCAGTTCTTCTTTATGTTGTAATTCGTGAGAGCCCAAAAGTTTTGGAGCAACAAACACAACCGCTTCACGAGCCGAACGGATTCCGGTTTCCTTACGGGCGGTTCTGTCTTTCTTTTCCTGTTTGCGTTTGGCCAATGCTTTGGCGTCTTTTTTTCTTTTAGCAAACTCATCACGATCGGGACGCGAAAATTGTCCTGCCGCTTTGATTAAAGCTGTTCTTTGTTCTTTTGGTATTTCAAAAATCTGATTGGTATCGGTATTCAATTGTGTCAAAATAGCAATACACTGATTGATTTCTTCCAATGTTATTGCGGTCCTGTCCTCTACTATTTCGTTCATCATCATAAAAACTTGGGATAAATTCCAAGCGCGCAAAGATAGTCTTTAAATGTAAGTGTGAAATCTAAAGTTTCGGTAAAATAGTTTGAACTCAAAATCTGCATTAGGACATTGTTGCTTTATTTCACGCAGATTTCGCAGATTTTCGCAGATTTTTTTTAATAGACAAAATAAAAAATCGTGATAGTCTGAGTTTGATTATTACTATTTTTTCTTTTGTGGATGATTATAAAAAAGCCAAAATCTTCTCTTTAGCCCCGATAGAAGTGGAAATCCTTGTGTGCCGGGGTTCGGTACACAAGATTGCAACGAATAGCGGGAACAATGTTTCCTGAAAATGCCTAATCTTTCTGCTCCAAAAAATTAAAAACCCGTCTAAAAATTTCTTTTCAGACGGGTTATTTAAATAAAAGCGTACAGGTTATTTTTTTACATACAATAAATCGGCTCCAATTGTCCCCACCAAACTATCAATATATTCTAGTGCACTTGCCGTTGCCAACATATTTTTTACGTTTTGCAAACGGGTATTCAAATCCATTTCGGCTACAAGAGATTTATTTCCTTCATTGGCGATAAATTGCTCTACATATTTAATTTGATTGGTATAAAAAGCAATATCTTTTTGTTGTTTCAATTTCAATCTTTCTTTGTACCAGTCGCTATTGATAACATATTCTCTTTCGAAATAACTTCTTAATTCAGGATCGCTCATTTCCTTTCCTTCATAATGGCCATAAGCCATCATGTGCAATAAGATTTTCAATGGCGGAATGGCGGCTTCGATACTTCCGTCCTCAAAGTAACTCAAGGCGACTTTTTGTTGGGCTTCGACAATATTATTGATACCATCCACATAATCTTCCAAACCTTGTAATTCTGGTTTAAGCATTCTTTCGTTGAAAACAGCATTAGGTTCATCAAACAAACGGTTCAAACATCTTAGCGAGAACGTGCTTGTGATACGGTATCCTAATCGGCTTGCCAATACTTTTTGCCCTTGATATTCAAAATCATCGATTTTTTCCAAAGAACCATTAGCAATCAAAACTTTTGGATCACGATCTTCTGCAGCCATACGCGCCCAGATTTCGGGAATTAAAAGACTGATATCGTGATCTACTTTGTTTTCTGCTCCCACATAGCCTGCTGAGGTGCTAAAAGCATTTGATTCGGTCAAAATATGAGAAAGTAGCGCATTATTCAAATCTGTCGTTGGCGTCAGCATATTGAATGGCCCTTTGGTCAAAGCTCCTTCAGAACCGGCTCCTGTGGTTGAAGGCGATTTTCCGGTAAGACTGCAAATAAAATCCATAAACAATTCTGGTGTTTCCTGATAATGGATTGGGTTGTAAACCGCCAACGGACGAATACCCGCTTTTTTGTCAACAGGATTGTTTCTTCTTCCCGGTAATACGGCATTCACCACATCAATTACAGGATCTTCCGATTTTATTTTTCGGAACAAACGAACACCGATTTCTGCTAAATAACTCGCTTCTGTTTCATTAATGAAAATATTAGGCTCCAGATAACGAGGGTTTTTCGTTGGTTCTCCATCAACAATTCTATTATGAGAAGGCAATGAAAAATACTCTTCTTCATTTGGACTATTCGCGATACTCAGAATCAAATCCTTAACCGGTTGGGTATATTTATCAAAATTGATGGTATCTTCCAATATTTCGACAGCATCTTTCTTGGTTAAAAGTTCGTAATTTGTCAAGAAAACACCATCATTTACGATATCTTTTTCTGCTCCTTTATCGTAACCTCGAATAACCGCTTCGTCAGGTCTTTGGAACAAATGCGACTCGCAATTTCCTACCACTTTTAAACTTTTATTGGTGAATTTTGGATTCAGATTTTTGAATCGATTTCTTGGTAAAGTAATCGATGCCGAAATATCATCTTCCATCTGAATTTTTTGACAGGCAGAAAAGTCCGATCTCAATTTATTCAACAACCACGCCCCTTTTTGATTGAATCCTATACGCACATAACTTCCTACTACCGGAGTATTGTTGTAGATTAAACCTGTCCCGTTTTTACCGTTGATAATTTCAACCGACATGCAGTCCTTCCAGTTCAAAGCGCCGTGATCCTGTCTGTACAACCTTTTCACAAACAACACCAAAGACCTAATATGCACCGGAATACTTTCTATAAACTGATTGAATTCATCATTATTTTCTTTTGACGGTATCAACAATTTAACAGCTGATCCCAACGTTCTTCTTTTGTCTAGAAAAGTTCTTGATGGCGGTAAGGAAGGATCGATTTTTTTGAATCTTGTCGAATAATCAAACTCAATAATTTCATCGGCTTTTTTGAAATCTTCTTCAATATCCAAAATATTAAATGCGCTATAAGTAATCGCATTTTGCATCGATTTTGAAATCTCCGACTTACCTCCACCGGAAACCGTACAAGGTTTGTGGCAAAAAATCCCTTCCGGAAAAGTATTTACAATTCGCCACAAAGAAATAGCATTGTGTTTTTCCAGTTTAAATTTATTTCCTGTTGGGTGAATGTAAACTTTATTTGGATTTAAAATTAATTTCTGAGCCTCATTATTATATGTCCAAGTGATGCTATTGGTGTTTGTATTGATGTAAGCATTCTCAGGAATGTAAACTAAATCTGGATACTTTTTATCGACAGCATAATTTCCTGGTTTCACATCTATTCTATCCCCCAAAAAAGACTTTACACCTTCAAAAGTATATTGATTTCCGAATTTTGATGAAAAAGTTGCCCCATCAACAATATCCCCCATAACACCTCTCGGATACGCAATTGCTCCTCCAGAATGTTCTTCCTCTACCAAACCAAATAAATTGGCAGAATAACTGATTTGGGTTTTAATTTCTTTTTTGGAATAACCGTAATAATTATCGGCGATAAGGGTTACAACAACTCCTCGTTCGTCTCTACAAGTTACTTTAAAGGCATTTCCGTCATTATATAATTCGTTCTCCTCTTTCCAGCACATTCCGTCTTTTCTCTGACGGTCTGTTGCATTGTCATAATGAGGCAATCCAATATCTTTTTTCTTCAGCAAACGTAATTGTGGAGCCAAGACAATACAACCCGTGTGACCTGTCCAATGCTCGGTATCCAGAGCCGCATCATTTTGAGCGAGTCCAGGATCTCCTGCATTACCAAAAATAGCTTCTACAAAATCCAGGTTACTTACCAAATTTCCCGGAACAAAAAAGCGCACTTCCATCGATTTTTTGGAAATAACTCCTTTTACCTCGGGACAAACCATAGGTCGCAATAACAGTGAAACCATCACTTTGGCTTTTTCTTCCTGATTCGAAGTAAATGGTAATATTTTCAACTCTTCAGAAGGATTGAAAGCGGCATTTAAAAAATGTGCAAAAGCAATTTTGGGTACTTCAATTTTATCCAAAGGTGCTGGCAAATCGCCTTCAACTATATGAAAAGTTCCTTTTGTAGTTCTTTTATCGCTGGCAGGATTGTTCAAAATACCCTGTTTTATTCTGTAGGATGTAACTTCCTCGCTCACAAAAGACACCCCATTTGGAGGCAAACTCAATTCTCTTGCGTGACCTTTTTGAGTCAAAATCAAAGTATCATTGGGAATTGTATATGATTTATCAAATGAAATATCTTTAAGATAATCATTCAAAAAGTTTTGAATTCGGGTATCGGCAGGGGAAAGATGACCGGACAGCAATCGTGATTTTTCACGAAAATTCTTAATCAAACCATTGGTTAATTCCTGAAATTTTGGATTACAAAACTGCTCTTCCGAATTTAGGTCGTCCTGAAAAATAGGTTGCCCCAAAGAAGCCAATTGCAGATTAATATACCTAACCGTATCTTTTCTGGTTTGTTTTATTAATTCCTGTCTTGTTTTACTGTCTACATTCATCGGTGAAAATTTAATAAGGTTCTAAATAATTTCTTTTGTGACTGTGCTTTTTTTATTGACAAAAGCACAATCTTTTTTCCTCATTTTCACAAAGTTCCCGAAATGCATTCTAAAAACTGCTTACAAATATCATTGGTTTTTTTAAAAAAATTCCGTATTTTATTTTATAAATATAAACCTACAATCTCAAACGATTTCTTTTTCTTATTGATTATTTTGAGATTTAAACTGACGATTAAGAACGTTATTCTTTTATTTCAAATTACAAGAAATAAAAAAAACAGGCTTTAATTACAAAATTGAATCATTCTCCCGCAGTTTAATCTTTATCATTTTACTATGAAAAAAATAACACGTTTTAGTTATTTTTGCAATTATGCTATCATTCTTAAAATCAAAACCGTATTTAAAAGATTTTCTTGCTGGAAATTATGTAGATATCCATTCGCATTTATTGCCAGGAATTGATGATGGTGCCAAAACAATAGCAGAAACAAATAAACTTGCAAGTTCTTTTCAAGAAATGGGGGTGCTGCAATTTATCACAACACCGCATATAAGTCATTATATCTACAATAATTCGCCCGAAGATATAATTGCCAAACACAAGGAGACCACGCTTTTAATAGACCACGAAAACATTAAAATACCATTTCGGGCTGCCGCCGAATATTTCATGGACGACTGGTTTGAAAATCACTTTCAAAATGAAAAACTTTTGACTCTTAAAGATAATTATGTTCTTGTCGAAATGTCCTATATGAATGCGCCTGTTCAATTGTACAAAATCCTTTTTGACATTCAGGTTGCTGGATACATTCCGGTATTAGCACATCCTGAACGGTATTTATTTTATCATAAAAACTTTAATGAATATCATAAATTAAAAAAAGCTGGCTGCCTATTTCAACTTAATTTGCTTGCTGTAGTTGGATACTATGGCAACGAAATTACCAAAGTCGCAGAAGAACTTCTAAAAAAAGGAATGTATGACTTTGTAGGTTCAGACGTCCATCACAATAACCACATAGCTTCATTCAATCAAAAAATAAAAATTGACAGTAACAATGTTGCGACTTTAAAAGAAGTTATTGCAAATAATCAATTTTTCAAGTTCTAAATCAAATTCATTTCAGAATTGAAAGGTATAGAAACAAAAAAATCCCTAGCTTTTTGCCAGGGATTTTGCTTTCAGAGACTTTATACAGCCGCTTTTCTACGAAATATTTCTTCGGTTTGTTATCTTCTTGTGCCAAGGCTTTTTTACTTTCTTAACACCATATCCGTAACCATATCCATACCCTTTTGTAGAATCCGTATCATTAAGAACGATACACATATTAGGTAGTTTCTTTTCTTTATAAAACATATTTGCAATAGACAACATACGTTTTTCTAGTACATTCGCACGCATTACATAAACAAAAGTATCAGCATTTTTGGCAATTAACAGTGTATCTGTAACCAAACTAACCGGAGCAGTATCCACAATAATATAATCGTACTCTTTCTTAAGATCTGAGAAAAGCTGATCTACTTTATCGTTCATTAATAATTCTGCAGGGTTTGGTGGAATTACGCCCGATGGCAAAATAAAGAAATTCTTATATCCCTCATGCTTAATAATATAATCCCGAACATCCTGATCTGCTGCTGACAAATAATTGGTCAAACCCAAGTTAGGAACATCAATATATTCTCCAAATTTTGGATTTCGGATATCAGCACCCAATAACAAAACCTTTTTTCCCGACAACGCAAAAGTTGCCGCAAGATTTACTGACATAAAAGTTTTACCCTCTCTAGGAAAAGTAGAGGTAACAAAAAGAGTTTTTGCAATCCCTTCTGGAACTTTTGTAAGCATAAATTCCAGATTGGTCCTTACGATACGAATTGCCTCTGCAGAACTGCTTCTGCTATCGGTTTTCATTAATTCACCAATATCACTCGAAGTTGGAACATCACCGATAAACGGAATTTGTGTTTTTCCTTCCAAATCCAGTTTGCTTTTTATTTTTGTATCCAATAAGTCATCGGTATAAATAATTCCAAAAGGAACCAGTAATCCCAATAACATTCCGGCCAAATAAATAATTTTTTTCTTTGGACTAATAGGGTCTTTACCCGATTTTGCAGCGTCAATTACACGAGCGTTAGGCTCCGTTGCCGATAACGAAATGGCGGTTTCTTCTCTTTTTTGCAATAAATACAAATACAGCTCTTCTTTAACTTTCTGTTGTCTTGCAATTACTCTAAACTGACGTTCCTGAACAGGAATTCGCCCAATTTTGCTATTCAAAATACTTTCCTGACTTTTAATATCACGATTCTGAATTTGTAAATTAGCTTGCATTCGTCTCAAACTCGCAACTACATTTGCTTTTAAAGACACTATTTGCTGATCCAATTTTACTACGGAAGGGTTTTCCTCTGTAGCCGATTTTAAAATCCTGTTGCGATCCAGAACCAACTGATTATAGGACGAAATCAATCCTTTTGCATCTCCATTATCGGTAATTAAATTGGAAGGCAATAAATCAGAGTTGTTGCTTTTTTTAATAAAATCAAGCAATGAAGAAACCACATTCAATTGAATTTCAGTTTCTACTCCTTTTTTATCGTATTCTGTTGAACCTTCTATAAAAACTTTGGCATCCGATTCAACATCGGTGAGCTTATTTGTTTTTTTAAAACTTTCGACATCCTGTTCTACACCATCTAATTCTTTTGCAATTAATGCCAATCGGCCCGCAATAAATTCGGAAGTATTTTCTGAAATGAAATTTTTATCTTCGGCAGCATTTTCATTATAAATTTCGATCATATTATCTAAAATATCCTCGGCTTTTATAGCCACAGGATCCGAAATCGAAACCGTTACAACGCTGCTCGTTTTACTTACAGGCTCAACATTTAATCTTTTCCTAAAACTTTCTGTTGCTTCATCCAAAGAATTAATAACTATACGAATGGATTCAAATCTTCCTTCATGACTTTGCGCGTAAAAAGGTGTTCTTTGAATGACTAAAACACCTATTTTGGTTGGAATCTTTTCTCCAAATTTGAATTCATTTTTTGGAGACAAAATAAATTTTTCTTTTTCTTCAGCTTCATTTTCTAATGAAAAAGTAGTCGCATTCAAAAACTTACAATCCAGAGAAACCTTTGCTTTATCAAATAAATTTGTTTTAGTAACAAAATGCGCCTTAATTGGTGCTCCTCCATATATATCGCGATCAACCACTTTCCCTTCAACAAAAAGACCTACAGTAAGATTCAGCTTTTTGATAGCACTTTCTACTAATGTCCTAGACTTTAAAATTTCTATTTCATTATCAACATTATTTTTCATGCCGCCGCCCATTCCTAAATCAGCGAAAGCGGATAACTCAGAGAGCATGCCCCCTTTTTTCTCGTCTTTAACTAATATGGTTGTAGTTGCTTCATAAATTGGAGTCGTGTAACGCAAATACAAAAAAGCAAAAATTAAACCAACAACAACACTAACCAAAAACCAACGCCAGTGAACTATATATTTATCTAATTGTTCCCTAATGTTAACATCTTCAACTTCATCTTCTATAAAATCATTATAAAAATCTTCTTTCTGCATTTGTTAGTTATCTTTAATTAAAAAATAGAACACAAAGCGATACCAAAATAGAAATCGCCGATATAATTACTGAGGTATTTGGACCTACTTTTGAAGCATTTACCTTAGTCTTGTTGGGTTCGACATATACTACATCGTTTTGAGTCAAATAATAGAAAGGTGAACTAATAAAATCAGATTTTGTTATATCAACTCTGTTATAGGACTTTACGCCATTGGTTTCTCTTATGACCAAAATATTATTTCGGCGTCCATAAATAGTTAAATCTTTGGCCATACTCAAGGCTTCAATCAAAGTAACACGCTCTGATGTTACTGGATAAGTACCGGGCGAATTCACCTCTCCTTGCAATGAAATTTTAAAATTCATCACACGCAGATTAATAATTGGGTTTTTAATGTATGCACCGATTTTACTCTGCAACAACGATAGCACTTCTGTTCTGGTTAATCCACCAACTTGTATTTTGCCCAAAACAGGAAAATCAATCATTCCATCCCGACTCACCAAATAGGATTGCATCGTCAATTGACCTGTGGTTGTGTCTAGTTTACCTGTATTTGAAACAGCGACAGAAGTTAAATTAAAAGGAATAGCGACTTCTGGATTATCAGCGGAAACGATTATCATTAATAAATCATCTGGCTGAATTTTAATTTCATAAGAATTTTGATTTTGTTGCGAATTCAATGCATCAATATTTTGATAATAAACGACTTCTTTCTTGGAACCGCATGAGAAACAAAAAAATAAAAAAAGTAAAAGACAAAGTGCTTTTACAAAAAAAGGAATGTTCACTTTCATTAGATCAGGAATTTAAGGGCAAAGATTTATATTAAAAAATTTCATTTGGAGTAAGGCAAATTGCCTTTTTAAAGAGGCAAAACAATTAGAGAGACATGAATTTTATTTTAAACCGTTGGGTGAAATTCAGTTTAAATAAAAAATGAAACACATAGATACATAGATTTACTAGCAAATCATTAAAGATTGAATAGAAATAGAACTATTTTTACTTCGTCAGTTCGCCCTTCAGGCTCGGGTCACATAGATTAGCTATGTGAGAAGTAAAACGACTATCAAATCCTTTTTTAAACACAATAAATTCTATGTTTCTATGTGTTAAAAAATAATTACACCCAACGAGTTATTTTAAAAAATAATATGCTTGTCCGCTATGTTGCCTATAAGCCGAAGATAGGCCACAGATTGAACGGATTAAACTGATTCTCACAGATTTTTTGATGATTACATTTTTTAAATTTGTGCAAATTCGTATAATTTGTAGCAAAAAAAGCCTTATTAGGTACGATTACGGACAAGCATAAAAAATAAAAAATACTTTTTTAAAATCAATACGCATTTTCTTCTCCTTTAACTGCGTTAATAACCGTTTTAATTATAATTTTTATATCTAATAATAAACTCCAGTTTTCGATATACCAAATATCGTACTCCACTCTGTTTTCCATATCAATGAGCTCTTTGGTTTCACCACGGAAACCGTTAACCTGAGCCCATCCCGTTATACCGGGTTTAGCAAACTGGCGCACCAGATAATTATTAATTAATTCGCTGTATTGTTTGGTATGGTTTACCATGTGAGGTCTAGGTCCTACAACTGACATATTTCCCAGAAAAACATTCAAAAACTGTGGCAATTCATCAATACTTGTCTTGCGCATAAAAGCACCAAATTTAGTTATTCGACTGTCTCCTTTTTGAGCCTGCTTATTATCTGCGGCTTCATTGAGACGCATACTTCTAAACTTCAAACAGTTAAACGTTTTATTATCCCTGCCAGAACGTTGCTGTTTAAAAAAAACAGGACCTGGAGATTCTATCTTAACAATAAGCATTATAATAGGAAACAACCACGGAAATATAAATACCAAAACAAACAACGAAAAACAAATATCAAATACTTTTTTCAGAATCCGATTTAAGGCCGCCTCCAAAGGTTCCCGACGAAGCATTAAAACGGGTGTGTTTTCATAAAAAGTCATCTCCACTTTATTGGATTTGGTGTACAATTGAAAATCAGGGATGAATTTAATTCGCACCATGTGGTGCTCACAAATTCGCACCAATTTACTGATAACATCAACATTATCAATATGCAATGCGACATACATTTCATCTACCTTTTCATTTTCAATAAACCCTTTGATTTCATCAAAGCTTCCTAAAACAGGTTGAGAAATAATAGCCGAAGTATCTACATTATCATCAAAATAGCCAAGAAAACGATAGCCATAGGTCAGATCTTTTGCTAAAATCGTACGTATCTTTTCTCCCTTATTATTGGCGCCAACAATTATGAAATTCCTAAAATTATAGCCCCTAGCTCTTATGTACTTCAGAATTTTTATGGACAAAAACCTGGAAACCATCATTAAACCAAAAAAAAGCCAATAAAAGTAAACCAGTCGAAGCCTAGAAATATCTTCATACTTTAAGGCAACGACAAAAAAAGCAATTACTGCTATATGGATAAATATCTTTTTTATTGTTCTCCATAATATTCTTTCGATAGGTTCAACCCTTACGATTCTAAATGAGTCACTATAAAGCAAAAGAATAATCCATACTAGATTTGCCAGCAAGGAAATGGTTTGTTGTTCTTTAAAAAAAAGTTTATCAATACTACCAAATCGTATTAGAGCCGATAAAACTATGGCCACATTCAGTAAAACCACATCCCATACCAAAAATAGGGCTTTGAAATAACGGGAAAAACGATATTCTGAGAGTTTTTGTAAAATTTTCATGTTCAAAAAAACAATTAATTTAAGTTGTGAATTAAGTCCAACTAACTAATAATTAAAATATTAAAAAACGAATAATGTAAAAATTGTAGTAGCACTAATGCCTGTATTTAAAGTTTTTTAATGGGTTTATTATATTATCCAAGGGGGATTCTATCAAGCCATTTTGCATAGCAACTTGACAATTTTTATTTTACTTAAAGGCTTTGTTCTAAAACTGTTGCTTTTTCAGTTTTAATAGAATCTCTTATTATTTTGTTAGGTGTTACCAAAGTTTTGCTAGGAGCTGTTTTGACATTGGGTGGAACAACAAAAGAATCTATGGTTTCAAATGAACTTGTTTGGGAATTCGACAATTCTCCTACAATCTCATTAAAATGCTTAGCATATTGGTCTGTGATGAGTTCCCAATCATAAATTTCAATAATTTTTTGATTATTCTCTATTAACATAGACTGATGTTTGGCATCGTGATAGTTTACATTTGACAGATGAATAGCCACATCATTTGCGTTTTTGAAATAGATGGCATCCTTGCCAAGGATATATTTATTAAAGGAATTATCATTAGCACAAATCAAACAATTAGAAGCCATAGCTTCCAAAAGAGAAGGGTTTGTACCGCCCACAGTATGCCCATGAAAATAAATATTGGAAAAATATCTCAAATTATTTAAAGCGGTTATATTATAAATACCTCCAATAAATTGAATTTGCGAAAAAGCAGCAAATTTTTGTTTTAGATAATCACCATATTTGGTTTGGTGATTGCCAATTACTAGAAAAGGGCTAGAAATATTGGCCTGTGCAACCCCTTCCAAAATGACATCTATACTATTTTCCGGTTCCAGACGGGCAATTAGCATGTTGTATTGATAAGGAAGCAACTGGTATGTTTTGAGTATAGCAGAATCCGGATTTTCAAAAAGGGTAGCGCCGTAAGCGATATAGGTTGAGTCCGCTTTGTACTTCTCCTTTAAATAGTCCTGAATGCCGATAGAATCCGAAATTAGGTGATCACTGTATTTTACCCCTAATTTTTCGGCATATCGAAGAAACTTTTTAACCTTATCAGAGTATTTGGTGCGCTTCCATTCCAAGCCATCCATATTGGTGGTTACCACTGCCTTTTTAGGTAGTAGCCATCCCCAAACGGAACTGCTGGTGTAGCCTAATTGCAAAACTATATCAAAGTTGCGTTTTCGGATATCCAAAATACAGTTTAAATCATAAATAAACTGTCCGGCTGTTCCCAATTTATCCTCGGGATCGTAGCAATGTACGATCTGCACCCCTTTCCATTCTTTGTCCTGATAGGGATGGTTGTGGGAATTGTAAACGACCACTTCAAATCCTCTTTTAACCAAACCCAAGGCAAGATATTCGGCACATTGCTCGAAGCCCCCGTAGTGATTAGGAATGCCTCGAGTGCCTAGTATTACTATTTTCATTAATCTAAATTTTAGATTTCAACAAGTAATTAATTTTTATTTTTCTCCAAATTACTTTTAATGGTATTATAAAGCTTAAACATAATACGAGCCAGTAAGATCCTTTAGGAAAATACACTTGTATGTTCTGTTTGAAGCCATCAGCACTAAAAGTCTCTCTTTTTGCAATTTTTACGTTAAAAAAAAGTAAGGAAAGATAGTTGTAGAGTATATCTTTTAATATTCTATTCTTTGTCTCTAATTTTATGTAACCTTTATTATATATCGAGTCGATTAATGATGGGTACTCAATACTAAAAGCATGGAATTTATTGTGACCTCCTCTTTTTTTAACAAATTGTGTATTAAAAAGAAGCTCATCATTTAATATAAACGTTGCTTTATTATATTGGGTTAAGAATAGAGACGTGTGAGGAAATAATTTATTTAAATTATTATTCTCTTTAATGTTATCAAAATCGTCTCGCCATATTCCGAATCCGTTACTCCAAGATGACCAGTATGAAAGATTGCACATAAAATCATCAAATTTTGAAAAATGTGTTATTTCTCCAGTAGTCAAAAAACCACTTGTAAAAAAAACAGCTGGTTTCGATTTTTCTATTGATTTTAAGAATCCAATTATTTTTAATAATGCTCCTGATCTGAATGTCTCTTGGCTATTATGTAATTTTAAAAAATTGCCCCTTGCATAGGTTAAAACATGGAATGAATTTAAAAATCCTTCGCAATTCGTATTGAAGTAATGAAAGTTTTTGTATGGAAATTCTGTTTTTAAAATTTCTAAGCCACAATTCGGGTCATTGTCTGATAAAATTACCTCAAACTCATTAAGTGGCAATTTTAAATCATTCTCTTCAGTATAAATGCTAGTTAAAGTATTCCGTACGTACTCTATCCTTCCGTTTGCTGGAATACATATGGATATAAATGGATTATTTTGCATTATTATTTAATCAACTAATTATAGTATTTATATTTAATTATTTTGTTAAGTAAATCTGCTAATATTATTATCTGAAAATTTGTGGTTTGAATATTTTATTAAGATATCCCCTAGGTGAAGAATCACTCTGGACAATCACGAATACTCTTATTTTTTGAAGAACATAACATGTGTTTTCTTCTATTGGTGAATAGAATTAAATTTCAAATTTCGATTTCAGAGGAAGAATATCGCTAAAAGCCAAATTGATAAGTTCTTTACTATTTTCAAAATCTATGTTTTCTTTGTCATTTAAAACGATAATTTTTTTGGATTGATTTCGAATAGTGTTGACTGCTAAATTCAAATTATCTTGATCTATTTGAAAATAAACACTGTCTTTAAAAACATTAGTACAATGATATTTTCCCGAAGCCAACTGCCAATATCGTACTAAATATTGAGTAATATTGGTACGTTGTCTGAACCTATACTTTATGGATTGGGAAATTGCATCCCCTTCCTTTTCCCAGACTTCTTTAAACGTCGATTTCAGAAAAGGCTGCGGCAAATGATGATCATAAAATCCTACAAAATCAGGCCATGGTAACAATAAAAGTGTTCTAATTAATAATTTATTATTTTGAATAGAGAACCATTTGAAAAAATGCTTTTTTAACGATTTTCTTTTATCAAAATGCTTGTTCAGTAATTCGATATTGCACATGTTATTAGTGGATAAATCTCTTCCATGATAAACATTAAATGCTGAAATATCACAGGGAAATTTTTTTTTGAAAAACCTATCTTTATCAACATGGTTTATAATGAAAAAATCATCATTAAATAGCACAAAATGTTCTGATAATTCTTCTATCTTGTGAAGATACATTTCTATTGTATTAGAACTGAATGTGGGCAGAATATCATTTGGGATATAATCAGAATGATTTATCACTTTCAGATTTGGAGCGTTTAAATTTAACCAATTTGGAACATGTCCACTTGTGATAAAGAAAATATTATTTACCCATGGTGCATAGTTTTCGACTCCTCTGAACCAATATTGAAGATTATCCCAATCTCTGAATCTAACGGAAGATTTAGCCCCTCTTTCTTTAAGAGAATGTGCTTGAAATTCCCTTTGCCAATTCGGTTCATTTCCATCCACCCATAAAATTACAAAATCAATTTTTCCCATATTTATATAGTATTTTTCTTTTTATTTTTGAAGCACTAAATATTCCACATCTCCAAAAAAATCTGATACAATTGCAATAGTTGGGAATTGTTCTATTTTTCTTTCGTATGAAATATGATTCTACGATGGCTTTATAGGAATCACTCATTCCACCCTCTTGCATATTTACGCTGATAGCATCAACAAATGCACCCTTTAAATATTTTCCTGTTCTTAGGAAGAATTCTGAATCAGAACAAATTCTAAATTGGATATCATAGTAGCCATATTTCTCAAACAATATTTTTTTGTGCAACATTCCTGGATGTGCTAGTGAGTACGTACCTGTTTTGTATTTATGCCAATCCCATTTTTCGCCTATAATTTTAATCTGCTTTCCGGAGAAAGTAACTACCCGTACTTTAGAGCTAATTATTGATATTTCATCTTCACAATTTCGTATCATTTCCATATAAGAATGAAGAGCATTAGGCAGCAATACATCATCAGAGCCTAGAAACATTATCCAATCAGCAGTAGCTTTCTGAATCCCTTTGTTCCATGCATCATAAATACCTTTATCAGGTTCTGTTACAAAACAGGAAATATGCTGTTGATTGCTTTTTATTATATTAATAGTTTCATCCTTTGACCCTCCATCTATGATAATTAATTCAATGGATTCATTGAGTTGCGGAATAATACTATCAAGGCAGTTTTGCAAATACTTCTGTGCGTTATATGTTGCAACTATAATAGATATCTTTATTTTCATTTTTTTTTATTATTTGTTTTCTGGAACTTCTCCTATAAAATATTTTCGTATTTAGAGATAAACCAAATATCATCCAAGCATAATAAATAAATGGGTTCTCATAGGTATTTACAGATACGGCGCTAGTGATAATGAATGCTACCAAAAAGCCATAGCCTATCGAAGCAAAGCCATTTCTTGCGATGTTTTTTCGGATTAAAAAACCAATCTTGAATTTTAAAATCAATAGCAATACTACACCAACCACGCCCAACTCTATTCCAAAATTAATAAGTGACGATTCAGCAAAATACAGACCTGTATTGAGATGCGTATGTGCAAAATCTGTTGCTCCAAGACCTTTCCCCTCAGGATTGTCAAACAAATAATTCAATGCATCCATCGTCATATCACTTCTGGCAGCTGAGCTCGCCTCTTTACCCGAAAGGGTAGATTCAATTATAAAAAAGAACTTAGGCACACTAAAGATTACAATTACCGCAAAAAACAAAGCCATGACAATGTATTTTAATCCTAAGCGCCTAAAATGCTTATCAACAATCAAAACATAAATAAAAGTGATTATCAAAATAGCCCACCCAGCCCGTGAAAAAGACGTTAACAAGCAAAAAGACGAAGCTCCTAAACAGGTTAATAAACACCATATTTGAGAACGCGAAAATTTGAAACTCCCTTTGTTGATCCAACAAAATAAGCCTAAAATCAATATTGCACTATTAAATACCCCCATTTGATTAGGACCTCCTGCCATAAGGCCACATACCCGATCAATACCCATAATCTGCATCGATGAGTTATCATAATAAACAGTTCCATCACTTCCTTCCTGAAAAGAAGCTCCCATTATACTTCTAAAAATATAACGCATGGAAGGGGATACAAAGTCTACTATTCCCGTAATATTAATTATCAAACTACCCAATAGAATTACCAGAAAAAACATTTTGGCTTCTGAGCGGGTAAAGCGAATCTTAGATATTGAGATTGTTAAAAAAACAGGAAAAAAAAGCTTTTTGAATGCTCCAGCAATTTGGTAACCATCGCCAAACCCAATCATTGTATACGCAATAATAAATAGAGAAAATATTAGAAAGGTTTTCGAAATTTCAGCTGATGCATAATTCTTGACATGGAGTGTCCGAAAAAATAATGCTAATATTCCCAATTCCTTCCATATAGCAAATATCTCTCCCCCGCCTTTAAATACCAAATACTTAATAGAACCATGAATAGGCAATAAAAAAAAAATTAAATAAAGAATACGTTTCTCTGAAACCTGAAAACAGTAGATCAAAAATGCGCCAACCAATAAAAGTTCTAATATCATATTGTTATTAATTAGAAAACTTATCTACAACCATGCCTTTTATGTTTTCTTAATTTAAGTGAAAACTCAAAAGAAACATCTTATTTATTATAGTAAGTTAATAGCAATCCTTTTAAGTATCTTGGATTAAAGTATTTTAATCCGACTAATTGAATTTTTATTTTATTTAAATAAAAAAATATAGAACTAAGAGTGATTAATTCAGTCAATAACCAAGCTATTGCTGATCCAATTACATCGAAATAATGTATAAGAATGAGATTTAAAATAATGCTGTTAAAAGCACTGATTGAGGTTATTCTAAAATAAATTTTGTCCAATTTCAAATTCATCATGACAGTCAAGCCCCAAATGTTACTTAAAGCAATAATCATCGGAATAAAGGACAAAATCTGAAGTATGATAATTGCAGGCTCAAACGCCGATCCATATAAAATTTGAATAATATATTTACTTAAGAATAAAGTTCCTATGCAAATGCATAATGCAGGCCAAAATATAATTGGCAATAGTTTCTGTGCCGTTTCGATACCATTGTCAACATTCTCTTTTATTTTATTAGCCATGAATGGGAAAAGAGCCTGTCTTAAGGGCAAAATTAAGATAGCTTGTATGATTATTGTTATTTTTTGTGCAGCAGTATAAAAACCAACTTGAGCAGAACTTGTCAAAAAACCCAATAGTACTATATTAGTACTTGTATATAAATTTATGACTACCAATGAAAAAAAATAGGTTCTTTCTTCCAATAGAAGAGCGATTGAGCTAGAAATATTTATTTTATAGAGCTTTAATTTGTACCTATTAATGGACCAAATAAATGATATAATAGAGACCAGTATTTGAGAAATACTTAAGGAAAATGCATACCATATATAATCGGACTGATGATTTATAATGAGTATTATAAGTATTATAAAAATGAACTTTGAAACAAAATTTAGTATTGCAACTTTTGGAAGATCCTGCATTGCTTGAAATAGCCAATCTTGAGTTAGTAAAGTGCTTATACAAACAATAAAAGTGAAAATTGAGACTTCCCATTCGTTTCTAAGTGCAGGAACAAAAAACAAGCAGATAAGAAAAATAATACTCGAAAATACAAGAAGAATGATTTGAGCATAAAACACCTCGCTAAAAACTCTATTTCTCATTTGGCTATCTGTTGGATTTTGAGCCAATTTTCTTGTGGCTGTTAAGTTGAATCCATAACCTATAATCAAAGTAAAATAAGCAACAAATGCACTTACAAAATTAATAATACCAAATTTTTCTGGGCCAATTATTCGTGAAACTATAGGTATCGCCAAAAGTGGGAGTACGTAATTTGCAACTTGCACTATGCCAAGAGACAATACATTCTTTACTAATCTATTATTACTAAATGTACTCACCATATATTTATCTTTAAAACAAGCATTAATTGTCTATAAATCAATCTGAAAATCAATATTTTAGTATTTTTAATCCTCGTTGTATGTTTGTAAAATCTTTCTTAAACAGTTCTACTGAATTTACGACCCAATTTTTTTTTTTTCACCGGTTAATACTTTTAGTTACTACACTGTTTAATGCTATTATATTCTAATTACTAATGTAACGGCAATCCGTTTTATAGTATTTTTATACCTATCTAAACATTTTTTAATGATTTTATCTTTTTATTTTGTCTCTATTTGTTTATAATCACTTTAATAGTTTTAGAACTATTCTGTTCAGATATTTTTAAGAAATAAATACCATTTTTGAGTGTGTCTGTCTCAAAGAACCAAGTGGAAGTTCCTTTTGGAAAAGCTTTGGTCCCCACTATTTTGCCTGATTCATCAATTACATTAATTTTTAAGTCATCTTCCAATACTAAATTGGATTGAAGCGAAATTAAATTAGAGGTTGGGTTTTCCAATAGTTTTAAATCTAATTTTGTATTATTAAAACCCCTCGTATTTAAATTTTGATTATATTCTGCTTGAGATTTTATTGCTGATTCAGGCTCATCTGTTGTGATAGCATCGAATTTTTTATTTAAATAATAATTTGTCCCATTAGAATCATTATAGTCAGTATATACTGTTAATTTCAATTTATTCTTTTGAGCACTTTCAATCCAATCAGGATGATTGATATATGTTAAATAGTCATAACTAACTCCTGAGAAATTGTTTGTTTTAAGTAGTTCTATACTTGCATTAGAGTCACTATTTTGAATATCGGCATAGGCATCCAATAGTCGCAACTGTTTTAATAAGTCAAAATCAAAAGAAAGGTAAGCCATATATTGTTGTGCATTTAATTTACTAACACATTCTAATGTTTTTGAAAGAAATACCTTTTTTCTAGATGCATTCAAATTATAATTCTTAAATTCACAATACATCAGTGTTGTTGTATTATTTTGTTTTCCAGCAATTATATATTCTCTTAGTGTTGGAAGTTTTTCTCCGTTTGAGAGTTTAAAAGTAACTAAGTCGGAATATTTTGAATTTTCAATTGTTAGTTTATTATATTGAGCGTCATGGCAAACTACTAAAGAATCATCAGCGGTTAACTGTATATCAAATTCAGATCCTTTACAATTCAATCTAATAGCTTCTCTTAATGAAGCAATCGAGTTTTGAGGGAAATTGTTTTTTTTCCAGGCACCTCGATGTGCCACAATAGAATTTTTGGCAATTATTATTGGTTCTGCTATTTTTTCAGACTTACTGGGCGTACTATTTTCATCTTCAGCAGAGCAATTAGGAAATAGAACAAAACAAAAAATTGCTGTAAAAAATAATTTTTTCTTCATATAATTTGTTTATTGATTTTTAAATATGGCTGTCAGTTATTTTAAATAGAATTTTAGATTCGCTAAAAGTTTTTATACTGAATTCTAATTTTATTAAAAATAATTCAGCGTCGTACAATTTCCACCTTTTAAATACTGGTGTTACTTCATCACCTTCAAATCACTCTCCACCATCTCTTTCACCAAAGCTGCCAAATCGTATTGCGGTTCCCAGCCCAGTTTTTTAGATTTTGTTGGATCGCCAATTAGTAAATCAACCTCTGTAGGTCGGTAATATTGCGGGTCTACCTGCACTACGGTTTTGCCTATTTCCAATTGGTACAATGGGTTGTTGCAGGCGACAATTTTGGCAATTTCATTTTCATTTTCGCCTTCAAAAGCCAATTCTATGCCTACTTCGGCAAAAGAATAACGCACAAAATCACGAATATAAGTAGTTACTCCAGTAGCAATCACATAGTCTTCGGCCACGTCTTGCTGTAGGATTCTCCACATGGCTTCAACATAATCTTTGGCATGTCCCCAGTCCCTTTGCGAGTTCAGGTTTCCTAAATACAAACAATCTTGTTTGCCCAAAGCAATAGCGGCAGTGGCCATCGTAATTTTGCGGGTCACAAAAGTTTCCCCTCTTCGTGGCGATTCGTGATTAAATAAAATCCCGTTGCAAGCAAAGATATTATAGGCTTCACGGTAGTTTTTAGTGATCCAAAAACCATATATTTTGGCAACTCCATAAGGAGAACGCGGATAAAACGGAGAATTTTCATCGTAGAATCCTTTCTCGTTTTTATTTTCGGCCAAACCTCCATACAATTCAGAAGTAGAGGCTTGATAGATTCTGGTTTTCTTTTCCAGTCCCAGAATTCTTACGGCTTCCAATATTCTTAAAGTCCCTATTCCATCCACATTGGCCACATATTCGGGAGAGTCAAAAGACACTTTCACATGGGACATCGCTCCCAAATTATAAATCTCATCTGGCTGCACTTCCTGAATGATTCGGATAATGTTCGTAGAATCGGTTAAGTCACCGTAATGTAATTTAAAATTAACATGATTCTCGTGCTGGTCTTGATAGATATGATCAATTCTTTGTGTATTAAAAGAAGATGCACGTCTTTTAACACCATGAACCTGATATCCTTTTTCTAATAATAATTCAGCTAAATAGGATCCGTCTTGACCTGTGATTCCAGTTATAAGTGCTATTTTTTGTGTGCTCATTTGTATATTGTTTAATCGCTTAATCGGTTATTTGGTTATTCGAATATTTGTTTAATCGATTAAACACTTAAGCGATTAAACAGTTAAAAACTCCTCCAACTACATTTTTACTTGTTTAAAAGTATCCTGATTTTCCAAAAACCAATCGTATGTTTTTTGAATTCCGTCGTGAAGTTCAACCTTATGCCTCCATCCTAAATCATGCATTTTTGAAACATCCATCAGTTTTCGCGGGGTACCATCTGGCTTAGTGGCATCCCAGATAATTTCGCCTTTATGGCCTGTAATTTTTTGGATGGTTTCTGCAAGCGATTTTATTGTTAAGTCTTCACCTGTTCCTATATTGTACAAATAATCAGGCAATGTGTTTTCTAAGGCAAAAACTACTGCCTGAGCCATATCATCAACAAACAAGAACTCGCGCATTGGCGTTCCGCTACCCCACAGGGTTACAGGAGCATTATTATTTTCTTTTGCTTCATGAAATTTTCGGATCATCGCCGGTAAAACATGTGACGTGTTCAAATCAAAATTATCATTCGTGCCGTACAAATTTGTCGGCATCAAACTCACATAGTCTTTCCCATATTGTTTACGAATGGCCTGACAGGCTTTCACGCCAGTAATTTTTGCAATAGCGTACCATTCATTCGTTGGTTCAAGAGAATCAGTCAACAAATAATCTTCCTTTAAAGGCTGAGGGGCCAATTTGGGATAGATACAAGAACTGCCGAGAAAAATAAATTTTTTCACATTATTCTGTAAAGCAGAATCAATTAAATTATTTTGAATCTGCATGTTCTCCATAATAAATTGATAGGGGTAGTCATTATTTGCCAAAATCCCCCCTACACGTGCTGCTGCATCAATAATAACATCTGGTTTTTCTTTGGCAATAAAATCACGAACAATTTGTTGATTTATAAGATCTAATTCCTTACTAGACATGCCTATCAAGTTTCTATATCCTTGGGCAGATAATGTTCTCCAAATGGCACTTCCTACCATTCCATTATGACCAGCGATGTATATTTTAGTATTCTTATCCATTTTTAATTTTTATTACTACAAATTATTATTTGTATTATGTAATGTGTTTCCATTTTTTTTGTAAAAGTAAAGGAATCTTTTAACTCTTTTTTGCCCTTTTGGGACAAATCAAATTATATTATTTTCCAAAAACACCTTTAATTAGGACAAAAAAGCCTTAAAAATTCACAAAAACAACTGATTATTAACAATAAAGTAAAGCGATAAATGTGTCTTTTTTTTACAGATTTCCCACGGCTTCGCCCTTCCAAGTCACATAACTGGATTACACATTAATAGAAAGGGGAATCATAATTTCATTCCACCGCAAATGTAGAACTAATTCTACACAATTGTCGATCAAATACTTATTTTAACGACAAAATACAATTTTATCATAAATTAATACTAAATAATTTACAAATTATTATTTTTAACAAGACCACAAAAGCATGAACTTTTGCAAAAAAATTCACGCCTTAAACTAACTATTTAAGCCGTTTTTAATTCCTAGATTGACCCGTTGGGCGCAATTAAATTATGCCACTAAAATGTCTTACTTGTATAGTTAAGACTTATCAGTTTGTTATTTCTTAGAGAAAGAAATTACGTAATAAATTAACAGAATGCAGTTTATCGTAACTCCAAATGACTAAACAGTAGCATTTTCAATTTTTAACTAATTTTCAACACTATGAGTTAATCTAGATATTTAAAACAGCTTTTCTATATTTTATACAACCCAAACAATTTATTCCTTTTTGTACCTTTGTTTCATCTTTTCAAAAGCCAAAATATCGTTATGTTATTCCAAATAAAATCGTATCTTCAATTTCTATACCTCTCAAAAAACGAACACGCGGTGCATTCCCCTTTTGTTTTTAATTTACTGACCAAATGCTTTTATGACAAAGACTTTAAAGCAGAATATGAAATTTTAAAAAAATATAGAAATTCGTTTTTACAAAATAAAAACACGATTGAAGTAAAAGATTTTGGTGCCGGTTCCAAAGTTTTCAAATCCAATACAAGAGCGATTAACGAGATTGCCAAAAATGCTGGAATTAGCACAAAAAGAGCCCAACTATTATTTAGAATCACTCAGTATTTAAAACCTTCAAATATTTTAGAAATAGGAACATCCCTTGGATTGGCGACTTCTGCCCTTTCGTTAGGAAATCCAAAGGCTTCCATTACAACTTTGGAAGGTTGTCCAAATACGCTGAATCAATGTCAATTACAATTGCGAAAATTCAATATTAATAACATAAACTTCATCAATTGTGAATTTTCAAACTATTTAAGTAAACAACAAACAACAAACGACAAACAACAAACATTTGAATTAATATACTTTGACGGCAATCATTCAAAAAAAGCAACTCTGGAATACTTCGAACTACTTTTGCCTACCAGAAGCAACGATACGGTATGGATTTTTGATGACATCCATTGGTCTAAGGAAATGGAAGAAGCATGGGAAATTATAATAAAACACCCTAAAGTCACTGTCAGTATCGACACTTATCAATGGGGTTTGGTTTTCTTTAGATATGAACAACCCAAGCAACATTTTGTAATACGGAGTTAGAGGGCAAAAAATAGAGATTAGATATTTATAAATTGCCCCACTATATTTAAATACAATACAAATAGTAAACGGTTAAACGATTGAACCTTTAAACGATTAAACCCTTAAACAATTAAATCATTCAAAATCAAACATGGATATTAAACAAATTTTTGAAAACAATCAAAACTGGATTATCAAGCAACTCAAAATGGATGAGGAATATTTTGATAAGTTAGGAAAAGGACAGTCTCCTGAATTCCTCTACATTGGTTGTTCAGACAGTCGTGTTTCAGCCGAAGAACTTATGGGACTGGAGCCTGGTAGAGTATTTGTGCATCGCAACATTGCTAATATGATTCCAAATACCGATCTCAATTCCATGTCGGTTATCAATTATGCTGTAGACCATTTAAAAGTAAAGTATATTGTGGTTTGTGGCCATTATGGCTGTGGAGGCGTGCATGCCGCAATGCAGCAATCGGATTTGGGGATATTAAATCCTTGGCTAAGAAACATTCGAGATGTTTACAGAATTCACCAGAAAACATTGGACAAAATAACCGATGAAGACGAAAAATACAAAAAACTGGTAGAATTGAATGTTCAGGAACAATGTGTCAATGTCATTAAAACAGCCGAAGTTCAACGAGCCATCAGAAAACGAAATTTAAAAGTATATGGATGGATTTTTGATATTCACACCGGAAAATTAGTCGACCTGAATATCAACTTTACTGAAATATTAAAAGATATTACCAAGATTTATAAAATAACAGATTAATGTTTTGTAGCAAAAAACGCCTTGATTGACAAGGCGTTTTTTTTTGTGACCAAAATATTAAATAAGAATCAACCTTTCTATGGATTAATTAAGTATAACCCATTGGGTGAAATTATCTAAAAATTGAAAAAGTTACTGTTTTGTCATTCCGACGGAGGAGGACACGAGCCATAGCGAACTGGCGAAGCAATCACATAATAAATTCACAAAATGCGATTTCTCGTACCTCGAAATGACAAACTGATAGGTATAAATTAGACTAAATCAAACATTTTAGTGGTAAAATTTTACCCAACGGGTTAAGTATATACAAAAAAAAAGACAGCCACCCCCATGACTGTCAATTTTCATTTTGAATACCAAATCTAAAATTCTAATTTCAATTGATTTTCATCAATTAATCAAATTCAAGACAATAAACTTTCAAAATAGTAAATTTAGAATTTAATAACCTACTAATTAACTCTTAAACTTATAGTGCAAATATAGAAATACATTTTTAATCTAACAACTAAAAAATCGTTAAAATTTCATTTTTAATCGATAAAAAACATAAAAATTAAAAATTAATACTATTTTACTTTCAAAACTATATTAAAAAGCATATCTAAATTATAATTTTTATTTGTTTATATCCAAAACCAAATTCTGTAGCAAAAGCATAAATGATTTTACCACAAAAAACCATCTGTAACAAAACGCATCCAAGAACTACTAATTTGTAATTAGAAAGACTTTTGTACTTTTAAATCAAAAAATCAATAATTTGCACAAGAGGCCAAAAGGCAAACTGGCAAAGCAATCCATAAACTCTAATGAAAAAGCCACTTATAAAAATCACCAATATCAAACGAAATTTTGCTCTTGGAAACGAAATAGTATATGTATTAAAAGGCGTTGATTTAGAAATTAACAAAGGAGAATACGTTGCCTTAATGGGGCCTTCCGGATCCGGAAAATCTACATTAATGAATTTGTTAGGTTGCTTGGACACGCCTACTTCCGGGACTTACATTTTGAACGGAAAAGATGTCAGCCACATGAAAGACGACGAATTGGCCGAAATAAGAAACAAAGAAATTGGTTTTGTTTTTCAAACCTTTAATCTTTTACCCAGAACAACTGCGCTAGACAATGTGGCTTTACCAATGATTTATGCTGGACATTCAAAAACGGAACGAACTAAACGAGCCACCGAAGTACTAAGTCAGGTAAATCTTAGCGACCGGATGGATCACCAACCCAATCAGTTATCAGGTGGACAACGCCAACGTGTCGCCATTGCCAGAGCATTGGTAAACAAACCTTCCATCATTCTGGCCGATGAACCAACTGGAAATCTGGACAGCAAAACTTCATTAGAAATTATGAAACTTTTTGGAGAAATTCATGCCTTGGGAAATACCGTTATTTTAGTAACTCACGAAGAAGAAATCGCAGCCTATGCCCATCGCGTAATCCGTTTGAGAGACGGAATGATTGAAAGTGACACTACTAAATAGTTTAATTATTAAAAGTTTAAACAATTAAACTTAGCTTCTCAGCAACTTAGAAACTTAGCAACTCAAAAAAAATGAAAGTCTACACAAAAACCGGAGACAACGGAACAACTTCCCTTTTTGGAGGAACAAGAGTACCAAAAGACCATATCCGGATAGAAAGTTATGGCACTGTTGACGAATTGAATTCTTATATAGGACTTATTCGTGATCAGGAGATAAACAGTCATTATAAGGACATCCTTATCGAAATACAGGATCGGCTTTTTACCATAGGCGCAATTTTGGCCACTCCTCCCGAAAAAGAAGTGTTGAAAAACGGTGAACTACGCCTGAAAAAACTCGGAATATCAGAAACTGATATCAATTTACTGGAAAAAGAAATAGATACTATGGAAGAAGCGCTTCCAGAAATGACTCATTTTGTTTTACCAGGCGGACACCAAACTGTGTCATATTGTCATATATCACGATGTGTCTGCCGACGTGCAGAGCGATTAGCAGTACATTTAAGTCATAATGAACCTGTTGCTGAAATAACTATTAAATACTTAAACCGACTTTCTGACTACCTTTTTGTATTGGCACGAAAATTGTCTTTAGACTTGAACGCCGAAGAAGTAAAATGGATTCCCAGAAAATAGAATTCAATTAAAAGATAACGGCTTACAGATAACAGAATTTGGAATGAATTTTCAGCAATTGGGCCGAAATATTTTTCTTTAATATTATTGTCTGAAATTACGTTCTTAACTTTAAAAAAAATAAATCATTTTTTACTTGTCTTTTTCAGTAAAAAATTTATTTTTGCAAAAACTAAATCGACAAATATGTATTGGACATTAGAATTAGCATCATATTTAAGCGATGCACCGTGGCCTGCTAACAAAGACGAACTTATTGACTACGCTATTAGAGCAGGTGCTCCATTAGAAGTAGTAGAAAACCTTCAATCAATCGAAGATGAAGGCGAAATATATGAATCAATGGAAGAAATTTGGCCAGATTATCCTACAGACGAAGATTATCTTTGGAACGAGGATGAATACTAAAAAAAGTAAACCAAGAAAAAGTCTCAGAAGAGGCTTTTTTTTTGCTTAATTTTACGCAGTTTTTTACAATCACAATTACAATAAAATAGAAATATAAATAAATCATGAGCTTCATAAACAGTATTATTAAAATCTTTGTTGGAGATAAATCCGAAAAAGATGTCAAAGCCTTACAACCGTATTTAAACAAAATTAAAACTTTTGAAGGTCCTTTGCAATCTTTGTCAAATGACGAATTAAGAGCCAGAACCGTTTTTTTCAAAGAAAAAATAAAAGAAGCTCGTGCCGAAAAAGACTCCAAAATTGCTGCTCTTAAACTCGAAGTAGAAAGTATTGAAGACATTGACAAACGCGAAGATATTTACATCGCCATTGATGCTCTTGAAAAAGAAGCCTATGATATATCTGAAAAAACGTTGAAAGAAATTCTTCCGGAAGCTTTTTCGGTTGTAAAAGAAACGGCAAGACGTTTCAAAGAAAATGAAGAAATTGTAGTTACCGCTACCGCAAAAGACAGAGAATTGTCTGCTACCAAAAGTTATATCACCCTTGATGGAGACAATGCTATTTGGGCCAATAAATGGAACGCAGCTGGTAAAGATATCACTTGGGACATGATTCACTACGATGTTCAGTTGATAGGTGGAATGGTGTTGCACGAAGGTAAAGTTGCTGAAATGCAAACTGGAGAAGGTAAAACATTGGTGGCAACCTTGCCTATTTACCTTAATGCTTTGACAGGAAACGGAGTACACTTGGTAACTGTGAATGACTACCTAGCCAAACGTGATAGTACATGGAAAGCTCCATTATTTGAATTTCACGGATTAACCGTTGATTGTATCGACAACCACCAACCAAGTTCTGATGGAAGAAAAAAAGCATACGAAGCGGATATCACATACGGAACAAACAACGAATTTGGTTTTGATTACCTAAGAGACAATATGGCGCATTCGCCAGAAGATTTGGTTCAAAGAAAACACAACTTCGCAATTGTCGACGAGGTCGATTCGGTTTTAATTGATGATGCCCGTACACCACTTATCATTTCGGGTCCAGTTCCACAAGGAGACCGTCATGAATTTAATGAATTGAAACCAAAAATTGAAAATCTGGTTGCTTTACAACGCCAATTGGCAAATGGTTTTCTTGCTGAAGCAAAAAAATTAATCAAAGAAGGAAATACCAAAGATGGTGGTTTCCTATTATTAAGAGCTTACAGAAGTTTACCTAAAAACAAAGCATTGATTAAGTTTTTGAGTGAAGAAGGAGTTAAACAACTGCTTCAAAAAACCGAAAACCAATACATGGAAAACAACAATCGCGAAATGCCAAAAGTGGATGAAGCGTTGTATTTTGTGATTGAAGAAAAAAACAATCAGGTAAGTTTAACAGACAATGGTATCAAATTCCTGTCTGGGGATACTGATGCCGACTTTTTTGTACTTCCTGATATTGGAACCGAAATTGCCACTATCGAAAAGAAAAAACTGGACAAAGACGCCGAAGCCGAAGAAAAAGAAAGGTTATTCCAAGATTTTGGTGTAAAAAGTGAACGTGTCCATACTTTGACTCAACTTTTGAAAGCCTATACTCTTTTTGAAAAAGATGTGGAATACGTAATCATGGACAACAAAATTTTGATTGTTGATGAACAAACGGGGCGTATTATGGATGGTCGTCGTTATTCTGACGGTTTGCACCAAGCCATTGAAGCCAAAGAAAATGTAAAAATCGAAGCCGCTACTCAAACATTTGCCACAATTACATTGCAGAATTACTTCAGAATGTACAGTAAATTGGGCGGAATGACTGGTACTGCTGTTACCGAAGCAGGAGAGTTATGGGAAATTTACAAACTGGATGTGGTAGAAATTCCTACTAACAGACCAATGGCTCGTATTGACAAAGAAGATTTTATATACAAAACGACTCGCGAGAAATTCAATGCCGTTATTGAAGACGTAACTGAATTATCAAAAGCCGGAAGACCTGTCCTTATTGGTACAACTTCGGTTGAGATTTCAGAATTATTAAGCCGAATGTTAAAAATGCGTGGTATTCCCCACAACGTTTTGAATGCCAAAATGCACAAACAAGAGGCGCAAATCGTTGAAGAAGCAGGAAAACCAGGTGTGGTAACCATAGCTACTAACATGGCAGGTCGTGGTACCGATATTAAATTGACTCCCGAAGTAAAAGCTGCCGGAGGTTTGGCAATTGTAGGTACTGAACGTCACGATTCCCGTCGTGTAGACCGTCAGTTGCGTGGTCGTGCCGGTCGTCAAGGTGACGTGGGTAGTTCTCAATTTTACGTTTCTCTTGAAGATAACCTAATGCGTTTGTTTGGTTCTGAAAGAGTTGCCAAAGTAATGGATAGAATGGGATTGAAAGAAGGTGAAGTTATCCAACATTCGATGATGACCAAATCTATTGAGCGTGCACAGAAAAAAGTGGAAGAAAACAACTTTGGTGTTCGTAAACGTTTATTGGAATATGATGACGTTATGAATGCACAACGTGAAGTAGTTTACAAACGTCGTCGTCACGCCTTGTTTGGTGAGCGTCTGAAACTGGATATCGCAAATATGCTTTATGATACTTGCGAACTGATTGTCGATGAAAACAAAGCTAAAAACAGCTTCAAGGATTTTGAATTCGATATTATTCGTTATTTTTCATTTACATCACCAGTATCTCAAGAAGATTTTTCTAAACTGACCGAAATTGAAATCACAGGCAAACTTTATAAAGCGACCCTTGAATTTTATACTCAAAAAACAGAAAGAAGCGCCAGAGAAGCTTTCCCGATCATCAAGAATGTTTACGAAGACAGAAACAATCATTTTGAGCGTATCGTAGTTCCGTTTACCGATGGAATAAAAATGTTCAACGTGGTAACTGATCTGAAAAAAGCATACGAAACTGAAGGAGCACAATTAGTTGCTGATTTTGAAAAAAACATCACTTTGTCCATTGTTGACGAGGCTTGGAAAAAACATTTGCGCAAAATGGACGAATTGAAACAATCGGTTCAATTGGCTGTTCACGAACAAAAAGATCCATTGCTTATTTACAAATTGGAGGCCTTCAACTTGTTCCGTGGTATGCTTGACAATGTGAACAAAGAAGTGATTTCGTTTTTATTCAAAGGTGATTTACCGGCTCAAAACGCTCCTGTAATCGAAGAAGCCGTAATCGAGCGTCAGGTTGAAGATTACCAATTGACCAAAGATGAAATTCCAAATAGTGAGAGTATCAATCGTGAAGCGGGAGAAACCCAACAACGCCAAGTTACCGAAACTATAGTAAGAGATATGCCAAAAATTAACCGTAACGACAATGTTACGATTAAACAAGTGGCCACCGGAAAAACGGAAAGCATGAAATACAAAAAAGCCGAAAGTTTATTATCTACCGGTGAGTGGGTTATCGTACAAGAATAACACTCAAAATACAATCAATAAAAAGGATCCCCGATTACGAAAGTAGTTGGGGATTTTTGCAAATCTAAATTTATTTCAGAATATTTTCATTTATATTACAAATATTTAATGATTCAAGTCATAAACAGAAGAAACCCTAAATTCAAATAGCAATATATAAGAATTATTTTTTAAATTTGAAATATATCAAATGAATTAAAAAATGTATTTGCACGTACTGAAATGGCAAGACATTAGAAGCTTTTTTTTCGTATTAACATACAATAAATCAAAACAAGCAAATGAACAACGAAGTACTTTTCAATAATATCAAACCTAAAATCCAAGAAGAGCTTAAAAAATCAAGAACTTCTGTTTATTTAGCAGTTGCTTGGTTGACTGATGACGAATTATTTGCTGATTTGATTCAATTATCAAATAAAGGAATTGGGATAAAAATTATTTTAAATGATGATGAAATTAATCAAAAATCTGGATTAAACTTTTCTGAACTTTATCGAAATGGAGGTCTTATATACTTTGTTGATTCTTTGAGAAATTTAATGCACAACAAGTTTTGTATTATAGACGAAAAAGTGACAATTAACGGATCATTTAATTGGACAAGAAAAGCTAGTAATAACTTAGAAAACATCACAATCATTCGGGATGAAATAATTAGCAAACAATTTCTAGTTCAGTTTAATGAACTAACAAAAACTACCTATCAAAGTCCTGAATATCATAATTTAGAAAATTCGGAAAACCTAAAAATACAATTAGAGAAAGACCTCTCGTATGATGAATTAATTTTAAGGGCAGCAAAGAGAAAAGAAAATGCGAGTTACATAATGGCAATTCACGATTATAGAAATGCTCTAAAGATTAACAACGATGACAAAAACATACTTTTTGATTTAGCATATTGCCAATCAGAAGTTGGAGATGATAAAGGTACTATTGAAAATTATAGCGAATACCTAAAACATTATCCAAACTCCTCAGCTGCATATAATAATAGAGGAATTGCTTATGAGAGGCTAAAAGAAGTTAACAAAGCAATTGAAGATTATAGTTCCGCAATATTAATTGATGAGAAACTACTTTATTATGAAAATAGAGCAATTGCATTTAGTTCATTTTTGCCTAAAAATGGAGATATTTATTCGCAACAAGAAAATGTTACTGAAAACAAATCAGATTATTTACAAATAGATTTCCTGAAAAAACAAGGAAAAAATGCAAATCAAGATTATCTCACCATCTTAAAAAAATTTCAGGATATTGATAGACAATATTACTATAGAAAATTATCCGAAATTAGTTTTATTATTTTAGAGTATGAAATGTCGCTTGAATATATCTCAAGAGCAATGGCAAATGGAAAAGAAGATTATTCTGATTATTATACAAGAGCTGTATTGTACTTAATAACTGATAATTTTGAAAATGCATTACTCGATATTAACAAAGCATTATCTTATTCACCTAACAGTAGTGATTATAAAGAATTATTACAGAAAATAAAACGTGAGAAACTTAAACCTAAAAATTGGTTTAAACCAAATAATGTGTGGTAATAAAGCTTCTAGATGTTGAAATTACATTAGTAATTAAGAAACTATTACCAAAACTAGTCATATGAATTCAACTTTCCTAAAAATAATAAAATCGCGTGAAGACATTTCTGATTATCTTTTTCATTTCACAAAAAAAAATAATGCTAAAGAAACATTACATAAAATAATAGACGATAATTATTTAAAAGACATTGGTGAAAAAGGAGTTCTTTGCTTTACAGAATCACCAATAACTTTGCTTATTGAAATGTTTAAAATATTTGAGAAATATCCAAACCCAATGTATTCACCTTATGGAATTGCAGTAAAAAAAGATTATTTTTTTAATTTGGGCGGTAGAACTGTTGTTTATGGTAGTTCTGAAGATAAAAAAGAACTTTTACCTTCGTCTCAATGGCGCTTTGAAGAACATAAACCACAAATTAGAGATTTTAGTTGGTTAAGAGAATGGAGAATAAATAAAAAAGAATTAGAACTCGATAAAGATAATTTTTTTGTAATTACCAAAACAAAAAAAGAATTAGAAGAAATTGTATTTGATAAATCAAATATTATAGATATAGAATTTGATGGAGATGTTGCCGATGGACAATTTTGTGGATTTGCCACAGGAATAATAGGTAGAAGTTTTAAAGGTATATCAATTGAAGACATAGAAGATTTTAATAAATTATCAAAAGAAGAACTTGAAATAATTTTATCAAATCAAAATTTAGATGATACATCTGGGACAAATTTAGGTTCATTTGTGATGTAATCTCTTCCAGTTCAAGTACAAGATTCCCTTGTCAAAACCACATAACCCATTGATTACCAAAATATTTTGAGATTTTCACATTAAAGACATTGTTGTCTTAAACAAAAAACAGTACTTTTGCACTAAATATAGATCCGCCTGAAACGTATTTTTGTCATATTACTTTCTACCATATTACTGCTTCCCTCTTTTGGAAACATAATTATATATGCCAAATTCAAAATAAACCAGGACGAAATCGTAAAAACTATTTGCGTTCAACGTAAATTCCCTAAAAACACCTGTCAAGGACATTGTGCCCTCAAAAAAAGCTTAAAACAATTAGAAGAAAATGAAAAAGAAATGCAAAACAACCTCAAAGAAAAAATGGAGTTGGTTTACATTCAAAACACTCAGGAAACGGTGTGTTCTTTCATAGCGCCTTCCTGTTTTTCTTCTCAAAAGAACTATTTTCACATTGATGGAAAACCAATTTCGGTTGTGTTATCCAATTTCCGACCTCCCTCCTATTTTATATAAATTAAAATTCAGCCGGTTTTAATGTAAAAACTTAAATCCGATTATTCTTTTTTGGAGCAGAACATTTGTTATTCTCTCAAGAATTCTCCCGCTTTACGCTACACACGAGTGATAGCGAACTGACGAAGTAATCTTGAAAACCGAACCCCGGTCCTCAAGGATTTTCGCTGCAATCGGAGCTAACGACAACATTCAGCTTTTTTAAAGATTACAAAAAGTAGAAAATTCAATAATCGAATTAAAAAGTTTTTAATCACAAAGAAGCCAAAAAGCCCACAACGCTTTGCGAACTTCGCGTAATTCTTTGTGCACTTTGTGGTTAAACCCGGCTTTGAAATGTCTTTTCATTGGTAAAAAACAATGAAAACGATTGCTATTATTTTCAATTTATATAAATCAAAAATGAAGAAAATACTATTTCCCCTTTTGTTAATGGGACAAATAGCTGTTGCACAAAAAGCCACGACAAAAGACAGTACAAAAACAGAGACACTTGAAAATATTTTCATAACTGCCAATCGTTCGGCAACTTTACGCAAAGAAACCCCCTCTGCAGTCAGTAAATTGACTGCCAAAATCATTAACGAAACCAAAGCCATTGCGGCTTACGAAATCATCAATAAAACACCGGGTGTATTGATGGTAAATCTTGGCAACGAGCAACATATGATAGCCATTCGTCAACCGATGACGACCAATGCTTATTATTTGTATCTCGAAGACGGATTACCCATTCGCCCGATGGGAATTTTCAACCATAATGCCTTATTGGAAATCAACCAGTTCAATCTTCAAAACATAGAAGTTGTAAAAGGCCCCGTGTCATCACTATATGGTTCTGAAGCCGTTGGAGGAACAATCAATTTAATCTCGATAAAACCACCAGTTAATACCGAATTCAAATTTGGAATTCAGGCAGACCAATGGGGCTACAAACGAATCCAAGTTGCCGGAGGAGCAACCATTGGCAAAATTGGTTTTCATATGGCCGGAATTTCCAGTTTACAGGAAAACGGCTGGATGACCTATTCCGATTATAAAAAGGATAATCTCAACGCCCGAATTGATTACAACATCAATAACAAAACACGATTAATCAGTAATACCATGTGGGGCAAATACTATTCTGATATGAGTGGAACTGTAAACGAAGAATCCTTTTATAACAGAACCTACAAAAGCACTACCGATTTTACTTATCGCAAATCAGATGCTTTGAGAACACGTTTGACCTTGGAACACGATTGGAATAAAAATGCCAACAGCTATATTACTGCCTATTACAGAGATAACAAATTGGGACAAAACCCATCGTATGGAATTAAATGGAGTCCAACTGTAAACCCAACAGCAGCAACAGGTGAAGTCAATTCCAACAACTTCAAAAGCTACGGAGCTATCGGACAACACACTCAAAAATTTGAGTTTCTGAATACCAAAATCGTTGGCGGTGCCTTATACGATTATTCTCCTGTAAACTACTGGGCATATTTACTGGAAATGAACGCAAACCTTAATCCAGGAACTCCAGGAAAACAAACGGTGGATTATTATGAAATTACCGCTGAACGTCCTGATGTAAAATTATCCGACTATACTGCCGATATTTTCAACAAAGCCGCTTATGCACAGCTGAGCTTCAACCTGATCGAGAAAGTTGTAGTCACTGCTGGTGCACGATACGATAATTTAAAAGTTAATTACAACAATGCTTTAGACAATTCTGCAGGAACAAAAACATATGACAAACCTACTTTCAAAGTGGGTGGCAATTACAATCCTTTTGAGTCTGCTGGATTTTATGCCAACTATGCCCAAGGATTTGCCCCCCCAGGAATCACCTCAATTTTCAGAGCCAAGCCTGGAACAGGAGGAACAACGGGAAAACCTGCGGAGTTCTACTATAATTTGGAACCAGCAACTTTTGACAATTACGAAATTGGGGGTTGGCTGTCTTTCTTAAAAGGCAAATTAAATTTTGACTATGCTTTTTATTATATGGAAGGCAAAAATGAATTATTAAACGTACGATTGCCAGACAATTCAACTGACTATCGCTCAGTTGGGAAAACCAGACACAAAGGAGTGGAATTTGGAGGGAATTACAAACTGATTTCTGACCAACTGAACATACGTTTTGGAGGCACAGTTGCTGAGCATACTTTTATAGATTTTAAAGTTTCGGATAAACCAACAGATGCTTTACAAGATTTGAACGGAAAAGAAATGCCTCAGGCACCAAGATGGTCGGGAAATTCTGAAATCAGTTATTACCCAAATTGGTTTCCGAAATTCAGAACTTCATTCGAATGGCAATCAGTTGGGAATTATTACCAAGACCAAATCAACACTGTAAAATACGCTGGTTACGACATTTTTAATTTTCGATTGGGTTATGAATGGAAAGGAATCGAAATTTACGGAAACATAATCAATCTTACCGATAAAATATATGCCTCCCAAGTATCGAGAACAAACACAGCAAACTCGCAACCGGCATATTATGCGGCAGCTCCTAGAACTTTTTTAATTGGTTTACAATATAATTTTTCCCTAAAAAAATAACACTATGAAAAATAAATTTATACTGTTTTTACTAATCATCACGGCGACAAATGGATTTGCGCAAAAAGTAAATTCATTGCCTCAGCCCATAGTAAATGAAAACAACAGCAAAACAAGTTGTCCTTTTTTCACACAAAACACAAAAGGAATTCCTGTAATGAGTTTTGTCAAAGAAAAAGATAAGGAAACAGTACTTTGTTATTCTCTATTTGATTCCAACAAAAAGAAATTCGGTAAACCAATAGTAATTGAATCCAGTCGAGGTGCTGAATTACATGGTGAAAATGCACCAAAAATAATTTTTAAACCCAATAATGAAATCATAGCGGTTTGGGGTGTTAACAATCCAAGCGAAAAGAAAAAATACGGAGGTTTAGTCAAATATTCCCAATCTTTTGACAACGGAAAAACATGGACAAAAGCCACCAATTTGGTAAAAGATCAATCAAGCATAGATCAACGCTATTTTGATGTTGATTTGCTTTCCAACGGCGAAGCTGCAATAATATGGCTTGATAGCAGAACCAATACAGACAAAGAGGGTTCGACACTTTATTATGCGGCAACTATTGGGAAATCTGGATTTCAAAACGAAAAACCCATTGCCGAAACCACTTGTCAATGCTGCCGAACCGATTTATTTATTACCAAAAATGGAAAAATCAACGCAGCATTTAGACAAATTATCAATGATGAAATCCGTGATATGGTATTGACAACTTCAAACGATAATGGAAAAACTTTTTCTCAGCCCAAACGCATCAGCCCGGATAACTGGAAAATAAACGGATGCCCGCACACCGGCCCAGCCATGACCGAAAACGAAAATGGATTGCACTTTTCCTGGTACACTTCGGGCGGAGGAACCGGAGTCTATTATTGTAATTCTTCCGATTATGGAAAAAGCTTTGCAAAACGAAACATTGTCAGCGACAAACCATCGGCCAGACATCCTCAAATTACAACATTAAACAACTCAGCTATTATTATTGTTTGGGACGAAACAGTAACTAAAAACGACAATATGTCTGTCAAAATTGGGTTACAACACCGCGACAAAAATGGAAAAATCATTTCCACAAAATTCATTTCTCAAAAAGGCAAAACAGCCACTTTTCCAATCATTAAATCGATTAACAAAAGTCAACTTTTGGTAGCTTGGAGTCAAGAATCGACCGATGAAAATGTGTATTATAAAGTGGTTTCCATAAATTAATCACCTTAAGAATTTATCTTAAAAACAAACTTCATTACAATCCTCAATCGATTCTGATTGAGGTTTTTTTTTAACTTCAACACCAAAAACACGAGAGAGAATATGTTAATTTATTTCGTTAAATTTACTTAAGACAAAATAAAATTAAAGCCAAATGAACGAACTAATCAGCAAATTCATCAATTTTATCGACCTTCACAAGGGTGAAGAAGACAAAAAAAAGGTTTTAGAAAACATAATTGGCAATATTTCGTTTAAAGGTTCCAATTTATGGATATTGGCGTGTGCCATAGTCATTGCTTCAGTAGGACTCAATGTCAATTCTACTGCCGTGATTATTGGCGCCATGTTAATTTCTCCATTAATGGGACCAATAGTTGGCGCCGGTTTTGGATTGGGAATGTATGACTTTGAATTGGTCAAAAAATCAATAAAAAATCTTCTGATTGCAACTGTTGTCAGTCTGATTGTTTCCTCGTTTTACTTTTATATCAGTCCGTTCAAAGAGGTTCAGTCAGAACTTTTGGCACGAACATCACCCAATATTTATGATGTTTTGATTGCTTTTTTTGGTGGATTGGTCGGAGTTATTGCAGTTACCCGAGTCGAAAAAGGAAATCCAATCCCCGGTGTAGCCATTGCTACGGCTTTGATGCCTCCTTTATGTACAGCCGGTTATGGACTGGCAACCGGAAATTACTTATTTTTTGCAGGTGCTTTGTATTTATACATAATTAACTGCGTATTTATATGCATTGCCACTTTTGCCATTGTCAAATTTTTAAAATACCCAATTGCCAAACAAATTGATTTAAAACATCAAAAGCAGGTAAAACAAGCAATGACTGCAATACTTTTAATTATGATTGTTCCTAGCGTTTATTTTGCCTATCGATTATTTGACGAAAAAAAATATATGCAGCGAACCAAAGATTTTATTGAAAATGAATTTCCGCAAAAAGAGTTCACTATTATTTATAAAAAAACTTATTTTAACGCCAATCCAAAAATTATTGAATTGGCATTTTTATCCAAAAGATTTAGCAAGACAGAAATAAAAAATCTGAATCAGAAGCTGAAAGAATATGATTTACCAAACACCCAACTTGTCATAAAACAGGATACTATTGATTTAAAAAATGATATTTTGAACTCTATCGACGATTATAAAAAATCTGAAACCGATAAAGATCAATTAATTCTGGATTTGCAAAAAAGAATTTCAAATTTTAAAGCCAACAATACAAAAGTTAGCCGCGAAGTAGCTATTTTATTCCCTGAAATAAAATCAATTGCCATTACGCAATATGCAAGCAAAGAAAAAACAATCCCAGTATTATTGTATAAAAGTGATAAACCAATACATCCTGATTCCAAAATGAAATTAGTTGTTTGGCTAAAACAAAGACTGGAAAAAGACAGCGTGGGAGTTTACAGGCAAGAGTAAAACAGATTTCAGTGTTCAGTTTTCAGTAAAAAAAGTGTTCAATTTCAGAAACTGAACACTTTTTATCGAAAGACGTTTTTTTGTATAAAATGCTATTTTTGTTGACTTTTCATTTGCACCAGTTGTCCATAAGTAGGAATCTGTTGCATAATTTGAGCTCTAAGCAAAGTCAGTAAATAAACCTCTGCTTGATAAAACTGAAATGCAGTTGTAGCATTTGTCGCATTTTTTATTTTTTTATAATATGTCTCCAGAGTTCTTTCTTGATCTTTTCTGTTTTTAAAATATTGATTAGCCAGAGACTCAGCCAATTCCGGAGTCAAAGAATGATAAGAAAGAGCTGTGTTTTGATACAATTTTATTCGTTCAATGGCGGTCTGTTTGTTTTTCAATTGATACTCATCATAAATTTTCCAAAATACTTCTGCTTGAGATTCGGGAAGAACAACAAGTTTTGAAACAGCTTCTTTTTTTTCAAGACCCAAAACACTAACCATAGCATCCAATTCAAGATCTGATGCTTGGGAATAAGTTGCAATTGTACCAACAAAAAACAACATTAATAGGAATAGATTTTTTTTCATAAGTTTTATACAGTTATATCTAGTTAATGTCATTTGGGCTAGGGGAAATTTCAGCCCAAACAACACTTCTAAAATAGTGATTTTTTGTTCAAAATAACTGTTTAATAGAAATATAACGAAAAAAAGCTATTCCTGTTTTTCTAAAACAGAATCCTATTTCACTGGAATGTTTTTCAAAATTTCTAATACAAATTTCCAATATTTTTGAGCAGAAGAAATACTCGCTCTTTCGTCTGGAGAATGTGCTCCGTGAATAGTCGGCCCAAAAGAAATCATGTCCATGTCAGGATAATTGGTACCAAGAATACCGCATTCTAATCCCGCGTGACAAGCAGCTACATTTGGTTTTTCTCCATTTTGTTTTTCATAGACAGAAACCAAAACATCCAATATCTCCGATTTTGGATTTGGTGACCACCCCGGATACGAGCCCGAGAATTCTACTTCACATCCCATTAGCTCAAAAGCCGAACGCAAAGCATTTGCCATATCAAATTTGGATGATTCGACAGAGGAACGAGTTAAACATAAAACAGAAAGTTTTCCGTTTCCTACGGTTACTTTAGCAATATTATTCGAAGTTTCAACCAGATTATCAAAATCGGCACTCATTCTGTAAACACCATTGTGAGCGGCGTAAATGGCTCTAACAAAATAGAATTGTGCTATTGGAGGCAATACTTTTGCTGGAACTGTATCCAGTTTTTCGAAAACTACTTCCAGATTTGGTTCAGTTGTTTGAAATTCTGCTTTGATTTCGTTTACAATTTGTTGCATATCAAACACAAAAGCCTCGTCATAAACGGACGCAATAATCACTTTTGCAGTGCTTTCGCGCGGAATTGCATTACGAAGTCCCCCTCCGTTTATTTCTGCAATTTGCAATCCAAAATTGTCAAAACCGTCAAATAACAAACGATTCATTATTTTGTTGGCATTCCCCAAACCTTTATGAATATCCATTCCAGAATGACCGCCATTCAATCCTTTTACTTTTATACTATACCCAACAGAGCCGTCAGGAGTGTCTTCTTCATCATATTCAGCAGTCGCGGTAACATCCATTCCACCGGCACATCCAATACCAATTTCATCATCTTCCTCGGTATCCAAATTCAACAGAATATCTCCTTTCAGAATCCCGCCTTGCAAATTCAAAGCGCCTGTCATTCCGGTTTCTTCATCAACCGTAAACAAGGCCTCAATTGCTGGATGTGGGATATCTTTACTTTCCAAAATTGCCATAATCGTTGCTACCCCAAGACCATTATCGGCGCCAAGCGTAGTTCCTCGGGCACGAACCCAATCCCCATCTACATACATATCGATTCCTTGTGTATCAAAATCAAAAACGGTATCCGCATTTTTTTGATGTACCATATCCAAATGTCCTTGTAACACAAGCGCCTTCCTGTTTTCCATTCCTGGAGTGGCGGGTTTACGAATGATTACGTTTCGGATTTCGTCTTCAAATGTTTCCAGTCCCAAACGAGCCCCAAAGTTTTTCATAAATTCAATTACACGCTCTTCTTTTTTGGAAGGACGAGGGACAGCATTCAAATCGGCAAAATTGTTCCAAAGCGCTTTTGGTTCTAGATTTCTTATTTCTTGACTCATTCTATTGTATATTTTTTAATTAAAAAGGTTTAAAATAATAAAACCTCAAAGTTACAAACTCCTCAAACTAGTTTTATAAAAGTTTTCATTTATTTTAACTAATAAAATGAACCGCAAAATTCACAAAGAATTACACGAAGTTCGCAAAGCTTTGCGGTCAATGCACTTCCTTTGCGAACTTTGCGGTTAAATCGAGTACAAATATTTTTTTATTATATAACTTGATTTTTTAAAATAAAAAATCCTTCGAAATTTGTTTCTTTACAATACAATTTATAAAAAATGAAACGCAGTTATATTCTTCCTTTATTTTTGCTGATACAAATCATACTTCTAAAAATCCTTCGGTTTTTCCCGGAATGTGTAGAACAGATTTACAGCAACGGGTTTTATCAATTTCTTTCAAAAACTTTGAGGATTGTTTTAGGCAAAATCCCGTTTTCGGTTGGTGATTGTATTTATTTTATTCTGATTTTATTTGCTTTAAAATGGTTTTGGAAAAAAAGGAAATCCTGGAAGATTGAATGGAAAAATAACCTTCTAACCGTTTTGAGCGTTCTTTCTGTATTCTATTTTTTCTTCCATATTTTTTGGGCATTGAATTACTATCGCGAGCCATTATTCGAAAAAATGAACATCGAAAGAGATTATTCCGATGCTGATTTATTGGCTTTCACCAAAAAATTAATCGCCAAAACCAATGCTGTTCAAAACCAAATTACAAAAAATGACAGTTTGAAAGTTGAATTTCCGTATTCACAAAAGCAGGTTTTTGAAATGAATCAAAACGGATATAAAAACTTAGCCAAAGAATATCCTTTTTTTACTTATTCTCATTTGTGCATCAAGAAATCTCTTTTTAGTTTGCCGCTTACTTATATGGGGTTTGGCGGTTATTTGAATCCGTTTACCAATGAGGCACAGGTAAATTATTTGGGACCAATGTACAGTTTCCCAATGACCACAAACCATGAAATGGCACATCAAATGGGATATGCAAGTGAGAGCGAATGCAATTTTATTGGCTTTATGTCTTCTATAAAAAATGACAATCTATATTTTCAATATTCGGGTTATAGCATGGCTTTGCGGTATTGCTTGGGTAATTGGCAAGTGAGAAACGAAAAAATACTGGAACAATTACTCAAAACTATCAATCCAGGAATTTTGAAAAATTATAAAGAAAGTCAGGATTTTTGGGAACAATATGAAACTCCAATTGAAACTGGGTTCCATATTTTTTATGATCGTTTCCTGAAAATTAACCAACAAAAAGACGGAATGGACAGCTACAGTAAATTTGTGAATTTGATGGTGAATTATTATAAAACAAGGCCTTTTGAAAATGGTGATTTGAAAAACTAAATTTCTAAATTAGCCCCGATTGTAGTAGAAATCCTTTTTTGAGCCGATTTTTCTTCGGCTCAAAAAAGATTGCAACGAAAAGCGGGAGAAATGGTGTTATGAATGAAAATCTTCTGCTCCAAATTATTTAAAAAAATACCATATTGTAACAAAATGTACATCGAGTGTACTAATGGGATATGAGTGAGAATTTAGAACCTTCTTTTGTCAAGCAACTGCAAGAAAACCAGAATATAATCCACAAGATTTGTCGATTGTACACTGCTGGTGAGGATGCGCATAAGGATTTGTTTCAGGAAATCACGATTCAGTTATGGAAGGCTTTTCCAAAATTTAGAGGCGAGAGCAAATTTTCGACCTGGGCTTATCGAGTCGCCCTGAATACGGCTATCACGCTGTACCGAAAAAATAAACGCAGTATTGCTACTGTGGAGTACGAAGGCCGACAACATTTCACACACGACATAGAATATAATTATGAAGAGGAGGAACAGTTGAAATTGATGTACCAGGCAGTTTATCAGCTGAATGATATTGAAAAAGCATTGGTTTTTATGTATCTGGAAGACAAAGATTATACGGAAATATCAGAAACTTTGGGAATTAGCGAAGTGAATGCAAGAGTAAAAATGAATCGTATTAAAGGTAAATTAAAGAAAATATTAAATCCATTAGGCGTATGAAAGAGTTGGATTTATTAAAAAAAGACTGGAAAAAGAATACTGCTTCTTTTGAACAGGTATCGGAAAATGATATTTACAAAATGATTCACAGAAGATCGTCTTCGGTAGTGAAGTGGATTTTTATAGTGAGCATCATAGAACTCGGATTGGGACTGGTTTCGGGACTGGTTTTATCTTTTACCAAATATGACGAGAAAAATGTAGAACTGATTAAGCATTTGGGTGTTTATGGTCACTACATTGGTGCTACGGTACTCCTTTATGTTGTGATTTTGTATTTCATATTTAAGTTTTACACAATGTACCGCAAAATTGCTGTAGATGATAATACCAAAAAACTAATTTCAACAATATTAAAAACCCGAAAAGTTGTTAAACAATACATTGCGTTTAACTTAACTTTTTTCGCTGTGTTTTTTATTATTTTTGGAGGATACTTGTTTTATGAAGGCTATTTGGAAGGAGCTTCAAAAAACGGTGTGACTAACCCCGAAATGCCTTTGAATATCGCTTTGATTTCCTTTATTGTATTGATTATAGCCACCGCGATTTTTACTTTTGCCCTCTGGCTGATTTATAAATTAATCTACGGTCTTTTATTAAAACGCCTTCAAAACAATTTTGAGGAATTGAAAAAAATTGATTTATAGACTTAGTGATTAGTGAAAAGTGAATAGTGATTAGCTAGAGGACAATGTCATTAAGTTAAAGATTTCTCGATAAGCTTTTTTCTAAATATGGCTCTCGCAAAGGCGCCAAGACGCAAAGAATTCGGTGCGAAACTTTGCGTCTTGGCGCCTTTGCGAGAAAATAAAAAACTCAACTTAATGACATTGAGCTAAAGCACTTCAATAATTCCACTGTCTGGTTTTATTCAGCTCTTCCTGTTCCTGCAATTCTTCCAACGGAATTACCTTTAGGAAAGATGGATGTTGTTCTATAGCGTATTCTATCATTTCAACAATTTCTTCGACACTGTCATTTTCATAATCGATAGCCAAAGGCTCTTTTATGACAATTGACTGTAGGATTCCTTTCTTTTTCATAAACAATCCTTTTCGGCAAAATGAACGCCTGAAACCGTCAATTACAATTGGGACAACTATAGGTTTGTGCTGTTTTATGATATGCGCTGTTCCTTTTCGGACTGGTTTAAACGATTTGGTTGTTCCTTGCGGAAAAGTAATCACCCAACCGTCTTCCAACGCAATTTTGATATTCTCGGTATCATTTGGATTCACTTCTTTTTTTTCGGTTACATCCTTTCCTTTGGCACGCCAAGTCCTTTCTACTGAAATCGCACCCGCATAAGCCATGATTCTCGGCAGTAAACCCGCTTGCATCGTTTCTTTGGCAGCCACATAATAAATATTCAATTTGGGGCGCCACATATACCATACATTTTTTATAGAATCATCTCTCCCGCTCAAACTCGCATTAAACACGTGAACCATAGCCGTTACATCAGCAAAATAGGTTTGATGGTTGGATATAAAAAGAACGTTTGTATCTGGAAGTTTCTTAATTATTTCTGATCCTTCTATTTGCAGCTCATTAAAACCACGATAACGCCTGTGGCTAATGAATCCAAAGATTCGTAATAACCATTTTTTTATAAACAGTACCTGTCCAAAAGGATTTCGCTTAAATAATCCCATAAAATTGTTTGTTTGTTTTTTGGATTTGGGATTGCAAAATTACGAATTAATTCCTTTTTTAATATTAAAAAACTAAGTCTTTAACAAAACATATAGTTCAAAAATTAGTTTTATTCAAAATTGTATTCAATACAACTTTCAGTTCACTAAGCATCATTGCTGTAGCACCCCAAACAATATGTTCCTCAATTTTAAACGCAGGGACCTCAATGGATTTAGCATAAGAAGTTGTCATTGTTGCATTAACCACAATCGAATCACTTAAAAAAGTCGTTAATGGCAATTCGATAATATCTGCAACTTCAAGAGGATCTGGATAAAAAGTTATTTCTTCCTTGCAAATTCCCAAAAAAGGATAAACCATAAAATTACTAGGCGGTATATATAAATGAGTGAATGCTTTCAGTACTTCGATTTTTTCCTGATGAATCCCAATTTCTTCATAGGTTTCTCTCAAAGCCGTTTCCATAAAATCAGCATCCCCTTTTTCGTATTTCCCACCTGGAAAAGCTATTTGAGAAGAATGAACCCCTTTGTATGAATTACGAACAATAAGAATCAAATGTGTTATGCCTTCTTTTGGGTAAAGTAACATCATCACTCCTGCCTTTTTGGAATTCATCTGGTCAAAATTCAATTTTTTCATAATCTCAAGACGCTCCCTCGGCACCATAATATTATGAGCTTCTTCTCCCGGAAGATTTACTATGCTCAAATAAGGAACTATTCGTAAAAAATCTTGAAAATCCATAATCAAAGGTTATTTTTGCAATCAAAATAATATTTAAATATACTTTAGAAATAAGCACCGAACAAATTTTAAACGTCCAAAACCAAGAATATGTACAGCAAAGAAGAGAATCAAAGACTAAAACACGAATTTTGGGTTGAATTTGCTCAAAAATATCCTAGAAAATGGGTTTTGTATGATACCAAAATCAAAGATTTCTCGTTTAAATTTTATGTTGAAAATAAAAAAGCTCAAGTTCATATTGACATCGAAATGAGAAATACGGATTTGCGAATGCAATATTTTGAAAAACTTGTTGCTTTAAAAAATATACTCGAAGAAGAATTCATCAAAGATTTGGTATTCGAAAAAAATTATACTTTGGAAAACGGAAAAACCATTAGCCGTATTTGGGTCGAAAAACTAGGCGTAAGTGTCAGTAAACGCAGTCATTGGGATGAAATATTTGACTTTTTTCATGAAAAAATGAATGTACTCGAGCTATTTTATTTAGAATATGATGAATTCATAAAAGACATTGAGAAATAAAAATTTAATATTGCTGATTAACGATTTAAGATTTCTGATTTGGTTAAATCTAAAATCGTTAATCAACATTCAAAAATCTAAAATCAGAAATCAACATGGATTTATTTGGAAAAACAAATGATTGGGAGACTAAACTAGCTCCGATATTAGAAAAATACAAAGGCGAAAAACATCCGCTGGAATATAAAAATTTGTATCAACTACTGGTAATGGTAGTTCTTTCGGCTCAGGATTCGGATGCCAATATTAATAAAATAGCACCGGCATTATTTGAAATTTACCCCAATATGGAAAGTTTATCTGTTTCAAATATCGATGCATTAATTCCTCATATTTCCAAAATCCGAAATTTTGGCAACAAAGCCAATTGGCTGATTGAGATTGCTCAAACCGTCCAAAAAGACGAAAATATTCCATTAACAATGGAGAATTTAACAGCTTTGAAAGGAATCGGACGAAAATCTGCCAACGTCATTATGAGAGAAGCTGGAGTTCCCGCTGAAGGTATTATCGCTGATTTGCACGTGATTCGTGTTTCTCCAAGAATTGGACTAATCCCGGAAACCCAAGATGGCAACAAAGTCGAAAAACAACTCATGCAAATTTTATCAAAAACCATTTGGGGAGAAATTGGAATGGCTATTTCTTTTCTTGGAAGGGAAATTTGCAGACCTAAGCCTAAATGTGAGGAATGTCCAATTAATACGATTTGTCAGTATTATAAAATTAATCGATGATACTTCCTCTCAGTTTTAGGGGATCAAGGATCAATCCCTTTTGCACCTGATCCAAAATTCCGTCATCTTTTGTAAAACAAAAAACCCTTCATCAAAATGATGAAGGGTTTTTTAAAAGAAAGGCAGCGACATACTCTCCCACAAAATTGCAGTACCATCTGCGCAGGCGGGCTTAACTACTCTGTTCGGGATGGGAAGAGGTGAGCCCCGCCGCAATAACCACCTTAAGGTTTTGCTTGAGGGTTTAAGGTTTAATTTTGTTTAAAGTTGTTTAACCAACAACCTCAAACTTTAAACGTTAAACTTTCAATACAGCTACGCTGTAAATATTTTAACATACTGAGATAAAGAACATAAAAAGTGTTTTAGAAAGTTTCTTCTCTCTCTCGTCTCGTTTAGAACGAGACCAGAGAGAGAAAAGGGTGTACATAAGCTTACGGGTTATTAGTACTACTCGGCTATGACATTACTGCCTTTACACCTATAGCCTATCAACGTGGTCATCTTCCACGACCCTTAAAAGAAATCTCATCTTGTGGTGGGTTTCGCGCTTATATGCTTTCAGCGCTTATCCCTTCCAAACGTAGCTACTCTGCGGTGCCCCTGGCGGGACAACAGATACACTAGAGGTTTGTCCAATTCGGTCCTCTCGTACTAGAATCAGATCCACTCAAATTTCTAACGCCCACAGTAGATAGAGACCGAACTGTCTCACGACGTTCTGAACCCAGCTCGCGTGCCACTTTAATGGGCGAACAGCCCAACCCTTGGGACCTTCTCCAGCCCCAGGATGTGACGAGCCGACATCGAGGTGCCAAACCCCCCCGTCGATATGAGCTCTTGGGGGAGATCAGCCTGTTATCCCCGGCGTACCTTTTATCCTTTGAGCGATGGCCCTTCCATGCGGAACCACCGGATCACTATGCTCTACTTTCGTACCTGATCGACCTGTATGTCTCTCAGTCAAGCTCCCTTATGCCATTGCACTCTTCGCACGGTTACCAAGCGTACTGAGGGAACCTTTAGAAGCCTCCGTTACTCTTTTGGAGGCGACCACCCCAGTCAAACTACCCACCAAGCAATGTCCCCCACAATATGGGGTTAGGCCTCAGATAAACAAAGGGTTGTATTTCAACAATGACTCCACAACGCCTGGCGACGCCACTTCACAGTCTCCAACCTATCCTACACATCATTTATCCAAGGTCAATACTAAGCTATAGTAAAGGTGCACAGGGTCTTTTCGTCCCACTGCGGGTAAACGGCATCTTCACCGTTACTACAATTTCACCGAGCTCATGGCTGAGACAGTGTCCAGATCGTTACACCATTCGTGCAGGTCGGAACTTACCCGACAAGGAATTTCGCTACCTTAGGACCGTTATAGTTACGGCCGCCGTTTACTGGGGCTTCAATTCAATGCTTCTCCGAAGATAACATCTCCTCTTAACCTTCCAGCACCGGGCAGGTGTCAGGCCCTATACTTCATCTTACGATTTTGCAGAGCCCTGTGTTTTTGATAAACAGTCGCCTGGACCTCTTCACTGCGGCCTCGTCTTACGACGAGGCGACCCTTCTCCCGAAGTTACGGGTCTATTTTGCCTAATTCCTTAGCCATGAATCTCTCGAGCACCTTAGGATTCTCTCCTCGACTACCTGTGTCGGTTTGCGGTACGGGTACTAATTACCTGAAGTTTAGAGGTTTTTCTTGGAAGCCCTTAGGCGCACTATCTCTTTGTCCGAAGACTCCGAGTACTATCGTATTTCACCAAAATCTACGGATTTGCCTATAGATCTTATAGCTAGGTACTTCAACGAACTATTCCGTCAGTTCGCGGCGCTTTCATCACTCCGTCACCCCATCACAGTAATCAGTAGTACGGGAATATTAACCCGTTGGCCATCGACTGTCCCTTTCGGGTTCGCCTTAGGTCCCGACTAACCCACAGCTGATTAGCATAGCTGTGGAAACCTTAGTCTTTCGGTGTGCGGGTTTCTCGCCCGCATTATCGTTACTTATGCCTACATTTTCTTTTCTGTCCAGTCCAGCTCTCCTTACGAAAAACCTTCAACCCTGACAGAATGCTCCCCTACCACTTGCAGTTGCCTGCAAATCCATAGCTTCGGTAATATGTTTATGCCCGATTATTATCCATGCTCGTCCGCTCGACTAGTGAGCTGTTACGCACTCTTTAAATGAATGGCTGCTTCCAAGCCAACATCCTAGCTGTCTGGGCAGACAAACCGCGTTCTTTCAACTTAACATATATTTGGGGACCTTAGCTGATGGTCTGGGTTCTTTCCCTCTCGGACTTGGACCTTAGCACCCAAGCCCTCACTGCATAAAAACATTATATAGCATTCGGAGTTTGTCAGGAATTGGTAGGCGGTGAAGCCCCCGCATCCAATCAGTAGCTCTACCTCTATATAACTTATAATATGCGCTGCACCTAAATGCATTTCGGGGAGTACGAGCTATTTCCGAGTTTGATTGGCCTTTCACCCCTACCCACAGGTCATCCGAAGACTTTTCAACGTCAACCGGTTCGGACCTCCACACTGTGTTACCAGCGCTTCATCCTGCCCATGGGTAGATCACACGGTTTCGCGTCTAACACTACTGACTAAAGCGCCCTATTCAGACTCGCTTTCGCTACGGATCCATGGCTTAACCACTTATCCTTGCCAGCAACGTTAACTCGTAGGCTCATTATGCAAAAGGCACGCCGTCACCCAACTAATGGGCTCCGACCGCTTGTAAGCGTATGGTTTCAGGATCTATTTCACTCCGTTATTCACGGTTCTTTTCACCTTTCCCTCACGGTACTGGTTCACTATCGGTCTCTCAGGAGTATTTAGCCTTAGCGGATGGTCCCGCCAAATTCAGACAGGGTTTCACGTGCCCCGCCCTACTCAGGATACCACTATCTATTACATTCATTACCCATACGGGGCTATCACCCTCTATGGCGTCACTTTCCAGTAACTTCCGGTTCTGTTTGCATAAAATATCGTGGTCCTACAACCCCAACATTGCCGTAACAACATTGGTTTGGGCTAATCCGCGTTCGCTCGCCACTACTTACGGAATCACTTTTGTTTTCTTCTCCTCCGCCTACTTAGATGTTTCAGTTCAGCGGGTTTGCCCACCTATCGGTGTACTATGTCTTCAACATAGTGGGTTGCCCCATTCGGATACCTGCGGATCAATCGGTGTGTGCCCGTCCCCGCAGCTTTTCGCAGCTTATCACGTCCTTCTTCGCCTCTGAGAGCCTAGGCATCCCCCATACGCCCTTATTTTGCTTATTGTACTTACGGTTTATTGTTTTTTGTTTATCGCTTATCGTTTTGTAACTACAAACTAAAAACTATCAACAACAAACGCATTTGTTCTTTCTACTTTTTATTATTTCTTATCTCAATATGTCAATGAACTTTAATATGTATTAAGATTCTTGTATTAAGTATTAAGATTTTGTCTTAATTCTTGATACTATCATCTTGATACTATCTGTGGAGAATAACGGAGTCGAACCGTTGACCTCCTGCGTGCAAGGCAGGCGCTCTAGCCAGCTGAGCTAATCCCCCAATCTAATTATGAATTGTGAATTATGAATTATGAATGATTATTCACAACCTCTCAACTCTAGAATTTCCTTTTTTTAAGCTTTCTACAGTCTTTTTTAATTTATAACTTATAATTCATAACTTATAACTCTAAAAAAGTAGTCCCGGGCAGACTCGAACTGCCGACCCCTACATTATCAGTGTAGTACTCTAACCAGCTGAGCTACGAGACTCTGTTTTTTACTTATTTTTAATTCTTTTTTTTAAATTAACAGCAAGAGTAATATAATCTTCGGTCTTGAAACCAATTGTCTCTTCGTCTTCTCTCTTTAGCGTGCCTTGCAGCTAACACTAAAGCTCTAGAAAGGAGGTGTTCCAGCCGCACCTTCCGGTACGGCTACCTTGTTACGACTTAGCCCTAGTTACCAGTTTTACCCTAGGCAGCTCCTTGCGGTCACCGACTTCAGGCACCCCCAGCTTCCATGGCTTGACGGGCGGTGTGTACAAGGCCCGGGAACGTATTCACCGGATCATGGCTGATATCCGATTACTAGCGATTCCAGCTTCACGGAGTCGAGTTGCAGACTCCGATCCGAACTGTGACCGGTTTTATAGATTCGCTCCTCCTCACGAAGTGGCTGCTCTCTGTACCGGCCATTGTAGCACGTGTGTAGCCCAAGGCGTAAGGGCCGTGATGATTTGACGTCATCCCCACCTTCCTCACAGTTTGCACTGGCAGTCTCGTTAGAGTTCCCGACATGACTCGCTGGCAACTAACAACAGGGGTTGCGCTCGTTATAGGACTTAACCTGACACCTCACGGCACGAGCTGACGACAACCATGCAGCACCTTGTAAATTGTCTTGCGAAAGATCTGTTTCCAAATCGGTCAATCTACATTTAAGCCTTGGTAAGGTTCCTCGCGTATCATCGAATTAAACCACATGCTCCACCGCTTGTGCGGGCCCCCGTCAATTCCTTTGAGTTTCAGGCTTGCGCCCGTACTCCCCAGGTGGGATACTTATCACTTTCGCTTAGCCACTGAAATTGCTCCCAACAGCTAGTATCCATCGTTTACGGCGTGGACTACCAGGGTATCTAATCCTGTTCGCTACCCACGCTTTCGTCCATCAGCGTCAATCCACTGGTAGTAACCTGCCTTCGCAATTGGTATTCCATGTAATCTCTAAGCATTTCACCGCTACACTACATATTCTAGTTACTTCCCAGTAATTCAAGTTCAGCAGTATCAATGGCCGTTCCACCGTTGAGCGATGGGCTTTCACCACTGACTTACTAAACCGCCTACGGACCCTTTAAACCCAATGATTCCGGATAACGCTTGGATCCTCCGTATTACCGCGGCTGCTGGCACGGAGTTAGCCGATCCTTATTCTTACGATACCGTCAAGCTCCTTCACGAAGGAGTGTTTCTTCTCGTACAAAAGCAGTTTACAATCCATAGGACCGTCATCCTGCACGCGGCATGGCTGGTTCAGGCTTGCGCCCATTGACCAATATTCCTCACTGCTGCCTCCCGTAGGAGTCTGGTCCGTGTCTCAGTACCAGTGTGGGGGATCTCCCTCTCAGGACCCCTACCCATCGTCGCCATGGTAAGCCGTTACCTTACCATCTAGCTAATGGGACGCATGCTCATCTTTTACCGTTGGAACTTTAATATGAACTTCATGCGAAATCCATATACCATGGGGTATTAATCCAAATTTCTCTGGGCTATCCCCCTGTAAAAGGTAGATTGCATACGCGTTACGCACCCGTGCGCCGGTCTCTAGTTCCGAAAAACTATACCCCTCAACTTGCATGTGTTAAGCCTGCCGCTAGCGTTCATCCTGAGCCAGGATCAAACTCTTCATCGTATATTATTAAGCATTACTGCTTGTCTTATTTTCGACTCCGATTCTAGTGGTTATTCTCAAATCTTCCGATTCTATTACTCTTATTTTATTTGTCTCGTCTTTCGGACGAGACGGCTGTCAATTCAATATGTCTAGGAACGTGTTCTTCTTTTGTTTTGCCCGAGACGCGATAAATCGCCGTCTCTACCAAAGCGGGTGCAAAAGTAACAATTCTTTTTTAACCAACAAGAAAATTTTGAAGTTTTTTTTGAAAATTTTATTTCCGTGTACTTCTCACTTTTCTTATTCAGTTTTTCAAGGAACGTTACGCATTTTGCGGGGTGCAAAAATAAGCTCTGTTTTCGAATCTCACAAGCTTTTTTGAATTTTTTTTGAAAAAAAATTTTTCTTTCTAATTCTATCAGCATGTCAGGATTTCTATGAACGTCTGCGTTGTTGCGGGTGCAAAAGTAGTGCGTTTATTCGTTTTGACAATGACTTTTTTAATCTTTTTTATATTTATTTTTTAAATCATTGATGTGGCGCATTTTACGAATTTTTGTTTTTGCCTATTACGGGGTTTGGGTGATGTCGGTCGCGGTTTTATTGCTTTTTTACCTCTAATCAGGGGCGGGTTTTCTCGCAGAGACGCAAAGGCGCAAAGGCAAAACCGATTTCTTGGAGATAAGCAGACGCAAAAACAGGGAAACACAAAACGGGAGACGTATAACAAGGAGACGTATTGTTATATATCTCTACGGCAGAATCCCTTCTATTGCATCATTGGAGATACACGCAAAAACGGATTTCATTTTGGATAATTCCCTCCTATTATATATTATGGTGTCGATTATCTGCTTTCCCTCTTATGAAAACCCATCCCCTAGCCCTGATGGGAATGGAAAGCCTCGAGGAAATAAACCTATTTTTCCTGGACCGACAGAGCGACCAACGGAAGCTCCTGACGGGACAATAGGAAAAATGGTTTATGACCGAGAGCTTGTAATGGACAGCAGGAAATAGCTTCTGAAAAGACTATTCCCTTTGACCTCCATAACACACCATTCAATCGACATACAAAAACAAACCTTACACATCTGTTGTATGTGTTTTGTTAATACTTTATATTTGCAACCTTAAAACACAAAAAACAATGATTAAGATTACTTTGCCCGACGGGTCAGTTAGAGAGTTTGCTCCAGGAGCAACTCCGATGGATGTTGCAAAAAGCATCAGTGAAGGATTTGCAAGAAATGTAATTTCGGCTTCTTTTAATGGTACAACTATTGAAACATCTACTCCACTGACGACAGACGGCAGTCTTACATTATATACATGGAATGATGCTGACGGAAAAAAAGCTTTTTGGCATTCGACTTCGCACGTTATGGCTCAAGCACTTGAGGAGATATACCCAGGAATAAAATTAACTCTTGGACCAGCAATTGCTAATGGTTTTTATTATGATGTTGATTTTGAAGACCAAAAAATCACTGAAGCCGACTTTAAAAAAATAGAGGATCGCGTACTTGAAATTTCAAGAGAGAAGCATGAATTCAAAATGCGCCCTGTTACCAAAGCTGAGGCATTGGAAATGTACAAGGACAATGTTTACAAAACGGAACTAATTACCAATCTTGAAGACGGGACTATTACTTTTTGTGACCATTCTACCTTTACTGATTTATGCCGAGGAGGACATATCCCGAATACAGGGATTATCAAAGCAATGAAGATAATGAGTGTTGCCGGAGCTTACTGGAGAGGTGACGAGAAAAACAAACAGTTGACTCGTGTTTACGGAGTTTCATTCCCTAAACAAAAAGACTTGACTGAATATCTTGAATTACTGGAAGAAGCAAAACGTCGTGATCACAGAAAACTAGGAAAAGAATTGGAATTGTTTGCTTTTTCACAAAAAGTAGGACAAGGTTTGCCTTTGTGGCTTCCGAAAGGGGCAGCTTTGAGAGACCGTTTGGAACAATTCTTGAAAAAAGCTCAGAAAAAAGCAGGTTACGAACAAGTTGTGACTCCACATATTGGACAAAAAGAACTTTATGTAACCTCTGGACATTATGCTAAATACGGGGCAGATAGTTTCCAACCAATCAATACTCCGGCTGAAGGAGAAGAGTTTTTATTAAAACCGATGAATTGTCCTCATCACTGCGAAATCTACAATGTAAGACCTTGGTCGTACAAAGATTTACCAAAACGTTATGCCGAATTCGGAACCGTTTACAGATACGAACAAAGTGGTGAATTACACGGATTAACACGTGTACGCGGATTTACTCAGGATGATGCACATATTTTTTGTACTCCTGAGCAATTGGATGAAGAGTTTAAAAAAGTTATCGACTTAGTTCTTTATGTATTTGGTTCTTTAGGTTTTGAAAACTTTACCGCTCAAATTTCATTGAGAGATCAAGAAAATAGAGAAAAATACATCGGTTCGGACGAAAACTGGGAAAAAGCAGAAAATGCCATTATCAATGCAGCACGTGACAAAGGACTTAACACCGTTGTCGAATACGGAGAAGCTGCTTTTTACGGCCCAAAACTGGATTTCATGGTAAAAGATGCCTTAGGCCGACAATGGCAACTTGGAACAATTCAGGTGGATTACAACCTACCAGAACGTTTTGAACTGACTTACAAAGGTTCTGACAATGAATTACATAGACCAGTAATGATTCACAGAGCTCCATTTGGATCCATGGAACGTTTTATTGCTATTTTATTAGAACACACAGCAGGAAATTTCCCTCTTTGGCTGATGCCTGAACAGGTAATTATACTGTCTTTGAGCGAGAAATATGAAAATTATGCTAAAAAAGTTTTAAATCTGCTAGAAAATAACGAAATTCGCGCCCTAATTGACAACAGAAACGAGACAATAGGAAAGAAAATCAGAGATGCAGAGATTCAGAAAATCCCTTTCATGCTGATTGTTGGTGAAGAAGAAGAGAAAAACGGAACTATTTCTGTTCGTCGCAAAGGTCAAGAAGGAAAAGGAAATGTTACCGCTACTATAGAAGAGTTTACTTCTATAGTTAACGAAGAAATAAATAAAACACTAAAAGTATTTACAGTTTAACTTAAATTACAAAGCCATAGCAATAAGAAGCAACAGAGGTTATCAACCTCGCGTAGAAAAAAAGGATGCACACAGAATAAACAATTTTATTCGTGGTGTACAGGAAGTAAGACTTGTAGGTGAAAATATAGAGCCTGGAGTTTTTAAGCTTGCAGACGCTTTAAGATTAGCTGACCAATTTGAATTGGATCTAGTTGAGATTTCACCAAACGCAGAGCCGCCAGTTTGTAAAATCATGGATTACAAGAAATTTGTTTACGAACAAAAGAAACGTGATAAGGCTCTAAAAGCAAAATCTACTCAAGTAGTAGTAAAAGAAATTCGTTTTGGTCCTCAAACAGATGAGCACGATTACGAATTTAAGAGAAAGAATGCTGAAAAATTCTTGAAAGAAGGAGCAAAATTAAAAGCTTTTGTATTCTTTAAAGGACGTTCGATAATCTATAAAGACCAAGGGCAAATCTTGCTATTGAGATTGGCTACCGACTTAGAAGAATTTGGAAAAGTTGAAGCAATGCCAATTCTTGAGGGAAAGAGAATGATTATGTTCATTGCTCCGAAGAAGAAAAAATAAGTTAGTAAGCTTCTAAGTCACTAAGACACTGAGACAAAACTCAGTAACTTTAATTCTTAGATTCTTAGCAACTCAAAAATAAGTAAGTAAGAATAAATTAAAAACACTAGGAAAAAATGCCTAAAATGAAAACCAAATCTAGCGCCAAAAAACGTTTTAAAGTTACTGGCTCTGGAAAGATTAAGAGAAAGCATGCTTTCAAAAGTCACATCTTGACTAAAAAGTCTAAAAAACGTAAATTAGCTTTGACTCACTCAGCGCTAGTTCACAAATCAGATGTGAGAAGCATCCAAAAACAATTAAGAATTATATAATTAGTTTATTGTTTTTGGTTTATTGTTTTTGGTTCTGGTAACCATAAACTTTTAAACGTTAAACAATTAAACTTTTTTATTCTTTAGGTTAAAACAAATTTAATAACCTTGGAGTATGGCCAATAAGTTCCTTTGATTCAATTCAGGACGCCTACTACAAAAAAACAATAAAATTATGCCAAGATCGGTAAATTCAGTTGCTAAAAGAGCAAGAAGAAAAAAAATAATGAAGCAAGCCAAAGGTTTCTTTGGTAGACGTAAAAACGTTTGGACAGTTGCGAAAAACGCGGTAGAAAAAGCAATGTGCTATGCATACCGTGACAGAAAAGTGAATAAAAGAAATTTCCGTGCATTATGGATTCAACGTATCAACGCTGGAGCTAGATTGGAAGGAATGTCTTATTCTCAATTCATGGGTAAAGTAAAAGCTAACGGGATCGAATTGAACCGTAAAGTTCTTGCTGATTTAGCAATGAATCACCCTGAAGCTTTCAAAGCTGTACTTAATAAAGTAAAATAAACGTTATATAAACTCAATTTAGGATTACTTACTTATAAAAAAAACCCATTCGTAGCGAATGGGTTTTTTGTTTTTTAGTCGGGAACAATTTATAAAACCAATAAAGGAGCAATAAAGCCAAATCCCAAAAGACCTGTCGTATAATCTTTGACACCAAATGCATTTTCGGCATAACTCGTATAATTGTATTTTCTAGCAGTGTAAGCCAAATAAAATTTTATATTCATATCCTTGAAAGGCATATATTGAATTGCCGGAATAAGTCCGTAACTTGTAGATAATTTTGAACTGCTATTTGGATCCGGATTATCTTTCCATGAATGATTACTGTTCATTACTGTCAAAAGCAAATTAAACTTAGGAGCGACCAAACATTCTGCCCTCACCCAGTTTTCCACATAAAGAGCACTTTGTGCTGCATACAGATATTGACTAGAAATAATACTTGATACAATTCCTTTCCTGTCAAGCCCTTCATCACTGTATTGAAAATCATAATACAAAACAAAATTCTTTGCCTTAAACTTATTTCCAAGTGCAAAATAATTCATGTGAGCTCCTTTGGCTTCATTGAAAAAACTATAACTATAAGTTGTTTCAAATTTCCCATCAAAAAAACTACCTCTCCAGTTAACCACCGCTGCCAAAGGATATTCAGAGGGTTTTATATTTGGTGGTGCAGAAGCTCCATATTGTTCTTCATAGGTTTTAGTTCTGGAATTCAACAATTGAAAAGAAAGTGAATTTTTACCGTCTGCAAAAGTGTGAGACAACCCTGCTCCCACTAAAAAGTTATCCGCATATTCAATTATATCATTATAAGTTAAAATATCAATCGGGTTAAAATCAAATTCGAAACCTCCCCAATCTGCGCATAGTTTTCCAAAAGACAACTTGGTACTTTTAGACAAATCAATCCTAAGGAAAGCAAGATCTACCGATCGGCTTATGTTATCCAAATTCCCAGGAACAGGTTCTCTGGTGTATCTATTACGAAATCTGAAAAATACTTTATCATGAATTTTCCCTTTGATCTCAAGTCGGAGCTGATCAACATTAAACGCTGACAGTGTATGATCTCCATCCATAAATTCACTGTTGTAAGCCATACGCGAATTAAAAATTACATCAACGTCCCTTATCAACGATTGTTTTGATACAGGAATCAACGATTTTATGGAATCCTGTTTAAAAAAATCACCTTCATTCGTTTGTTTTTCAGTCTGCTCTACCTGAGCCAATGAAAAAATTGGCAAAAGACCAATCATTAAATAAATAAAATATTTTTTCATAACTAGTTATTTATGGTTGTTGGTTATTGATTACTTATTTGTTATATCATATTCGGATTCCTTATAAACCTGAGTTCAATTATTATTTTTTGGAGCAGAAAAATTAGGCATTTTCAACAAACATAAGTCCCGCTATCCGCTACAATCTTGTAAGTCTCGTCCCAAAAGACGAGACTTACAAGGATTTTCACTTCTATCGGGGCTAAATAGAAAGATTTGCTTCGCCAGTTCGCTATCGCTCGGGTTGCTTTTTTATAATCATCCCCAAAAAAAATAATCGCCTCTGGTTATTAACTTTTATTTCATTTTAAAATTCACAAAAAAATCGATCCTAACAAAAATCCAACTGCAATTGCCACTCCAATAGCAACTACGCCGGGTAAATTAAAACTGTGATTAATTACATATTTCCCAATTTTGGTACTCCCTGTCCTGTCAAAATTTATAGCAGCCAATAATGTCGGGTATCCTGGCAAAACAAAGTCACTATTTACAGCGGGGAATATTGCCATCAAAGCCGATGGTGGAAGTCCAAGCGCAATTCCTAAAGGCATCATTGTTTTGGTTGTAGCCGCCTGACTAAACATCAAAATACCCATTATAAAAACAGCAACAGAAAAAGTCCAAGGATAATCATTAACAATTCCGCCTAAAGCATGTTCTATTATTTGCTCATTTGAATTCATAAAAGTAGAACTCATCCAAACCACTCCAAACACAGACACTACTGCAGAAGCCATCGAGGTAAACAAACTGGCTTTTGTAACCTCGGCAGTACTGGTTTTGGTTATCAGCATCATGGCTGCAGAAGCCGTTAGTGTAATTACACTAATTATTGTTACCATTGACAACGAACCATTGGCTGCTACGGCAAGGGTTCTCTTCCCTGATTCAAAACTTGGAACTAAATTTGGAAAAGCTCCGGCAATAACAATCAAAACAATTGCAAAAGTGAATATCAAAACAGATGTTTTTGCACCGGGCTTTAACTGTTTTTCTACTCCTTCAACATCTGTCATCATGGTTTTTGCAAATTCAGGATCTTTCATCTTTTGGAGAAAAACAGGGTCTTCATTCAATTCAGCTCCCATTTTAAAAACAGAAAAACAACCTATTAATACTCCAATGATACAAGCAGGAATGCAAATCATCATAATATCCACCAAAGCTCCCGGATAGCCCAAAATCACAACCAAAGCAGCGGTAGCAGCACTCATAGGGCTTCCTGTCAAGGCCAAATGAGAAGCAATAACCGAAATACTTAATGGACGTTCTGGTCGGATTCCTTTCTTAGCCGATACTTCAGAAATAATTGGCAATAAAGAATAAACTATATGAGCTGTTCCTGCAAACAAACACAAAAAGTAAACAGTAAATGGAGCGATGAATGTAATATTTGACGGATTGCTTTTGATAATTTTCTCTGCTAAGTTGACCAGATAATCCAACCCTCCAGAAGCCTGCAAAGTTGCTGCTGTTGTTACTATAGCCATAATAATCAGCATTACATCGAGAGGCGGATCTGTAGGCTTCATTTTGAAAACAAAAAGAAAAATAAATAATCCAACCATACCCATTACGCCTAGCCCAATACCTTTCATTTGTGCCCCAACAAGTATCATTCCGATAAGAACAATAAACTCAATCCAAATCATACAGCCATATTTAAGGTTACCGATTTTTTCTATTTGAATCCAAAAATTGAAACATAAAAACTCTTCTCCCTACTCATCAATATTCAAAGAAATACTGCTGAATTTTTTCCCTATCGCTTGTTTTGGTCAAAGCCAACATTAATAAAACTCTGGACTTTTGAGGATTTAAATCATCTGAAACCACAAAACCAAGTTCGGCATCTTTCACTTCATTTTCCAAAGTAATTCTACCAGAACCGGCTCTTGCAGAACGGCAAACCAATATTCCTTTTTTGGAAGCATCGGCCAATGCTTTTCCAACAGGTTCTCCAAAATTTCCGTTCCCCATTCCGGCGTACACAATTCCTTTTACACCAGAATTAATAATTCCTGTTACCGATACCGGACTTGCATCGGCATAACCATAAACGATTTCAACCTGTGGCAATGAAGTCAGATTTGTTACATCAAACTTATTAGAAGGATTTCTTAATGATTTATAGTAATAATTTACCTTTCCGTCATAAATCAATCCTATCGGCCCGAAGTTACGCGACTGAAAAGTTTCTAAGTTTGTAGTGCTGGTTTTGGTCACATCCCTGGCGTCAAAAATCTTTTCGTCCATAGCCACAATTACTCCTTTTCCTTGGCTTTTTGGACTTGCGGCAACCATTACTGCATCAAGTAAATTTCTATTTCCATCCTGACTCATCGCTGTAGATGGACGCATGGCTCCAACTATCACAACAGGTTTGTCTGACATTACGGTTAAATCTAAAAAATAGGCAGTTTCTTCCTGAGTATCAGTTCCATGAGTAACAACAATGGCGTCAGCTTCATTATTTTTGAAGATTTCATTTATCCTTTTTGATAACTTTAACCAAGTTACCACATTCATATCTTGACTGCCTATTTGAGCGATTTGTTCTCCGGATATTTTTCCATAATCATGAATTTGAGGAACTGCATTCAACAAATCGTCAATAGGCACTTTTCCCGCAGTATAAGCTGCTTTTGTCGATGATGCTCCGGAGCCGGCTATGGTTCCACCTGTTGCCAGAATAATGATTCGGGGGGAAGTTTTTTGAGTTTTATTTTGAGCCTGTATCGGTAAAACAAAAACTGAAATCATAAATAATAAAGCAATCTTTTTCATAATTTATCAAGTTAAAGTTAATTTAGTTATCATTTACTTATCACATCAATTGCCCGATTATAACTACGAGGTTATATATCTAGGGTGAATTAAATTATCTGTTGAATAAATTTCGTCCCATTTTTCTTGGGTTATTAATTTTCGTTCAACAACTGCAATTTGGTGAACACTTTTTCCTGTTTTCAAAGCGTCTCCTGCGATACTGGCACTTTCTTCGTATCCTATTATTGGGTTTAATTGAGTTACAATTCCAATACTGTTCATCACCATATCATAGCAATGTTGCTCATTTGCAGTAATGCCTACAATACATTTATCAATTAATGTCTGAATGGCTTTTGACAAATAATCCAAAGAAGTAAACATCGCAAAAGAAATTACTGGTTCCATAACATTTAATTGTAATTGTCCGGCTTCGGCAGCCATAGTCACTGTTAAATCTTGTCCAATTACATAAAAACAGGTTTGATTTACCACTTCGGGAATTACTGGATTTACTTTTCCGGGCATTATAGAAGACCCAGGTTGGCGTGCCGGAAGATTAATTTCATTCAATCCTGTTCTTGGTCCCGAGCTCAGCAATCTCAAATCATTACATATTTTTGAGATTTTAACCGCTGTTCTTTTCATTGTACCCATAATTTGAACATAAGCTCCTGTATCAACCGTTGCTTCAATCAAGTCTGGTGATAATGTCAATGGAATTCCAATTTCTTGAGCCAAATAATTGACACATATTTCCGGATAACCTTCTGGTGCATTTACTTTGGTACCAATTGCAGTAGCTCCCATATTAATATCTAACACCAAACTTTGAGCATCTTTTAACCTTAAAACGTCTTCACCAATGGTAGTCGCATAAGAATGGAATTCCTGTCCCAATGTCATTGGCACGGCATCCTGCAGTTGAGTTCTACCCATTTTTAAAACATTTTTGAACTCATTCCCTTTTGCTAAAAAAGCTTTTTCAAGATTTTCGACCGTTTTTATAAAGGAATCCATCTTTAAATACAGCGCAATTCTAAAGGCGGATGGATATGCATCATTTGTTGATTGGGAACAATTCACATGATTATTGGGATGCAAAAATTTATATTCTCCTTTTTTATGTCCCAGATATTCCAAACCAATATTGGCGATAACCTCATTGGCATTCATATTTACGGATGTTCCAGCCCCTCCCTGTATCAAATCGCTGACAAATTCCTGATCGAATTTACCTGCTATTACCTGATCGCTTCCATAACAAATAGCCTCGGCTATTTTTGCATCTAATGCTCCACAATCTTTATTGGCCATTGCGGCTGCTTTTTTTACATAGCCCAATGCCTTTATGAATAATGGCTCTCTAGAAATTGGAATCCCTGTTATATTAAAATTCTCAACCGCTCTAAACGTTTGAATTCCGTAATACAGATGGTCTGGAATTTCCAATTCGCCTAAAAAGTCATGTTCTTTTCTTGTTGTTCCCATAATTAGAATTATAAAAATTGATGTTAAAATTTAATTGATATTATTTATTAGTTCATCATTGAAACTAAAATTGGCCCCCAGGCAGTTAAGAGAATATTTCCCAGTGCATAGGGAATAGTGTACCCCAAAACCGGAAATTTACTTGCCGAAGCATCCTGTATCGCTTTTAGTCCAATAGTTGAAGTTCCGGCTCCTGTTTGAGCTCCCAATAAAATGATTGGATTCATTTTGAGTACATATTTTCCAAAAAGAAGTCCGATAATATGCGGAACGATTGCAACAACAAAACCAGCTATAACAATACTAAAACCCATTTCTTGAAGTCCAGAAATAAAACTGGGGCCAGCTGCCATTCCTACCAAACCGATAAAAGTTGCCAATCCAACATTGTCAAAAATCCATAAGGCAGGTTCTGGAATTCCTCCAAATATTGGTGTTCGCGAATGTAACCAACCAAAAACCAATCCCATTACTAAAGCTCCTCCGCTGGTAGTTAATGTTATCGAAATACCAAAAATTGTTATGGACAACAATCCGAAAAGCCCTCCCAAAACAATTCCTAAACCAAGAAAAACAATATCGGTGGCTACACTTAATCGATCCAAATAGCCTATTTCTTTAGCCGCTTTTTCTATCAAATCCATTTTTCCAGTGAGTTTCAAAACATCTCCTCTAAGCAAAACAGTATTTAAATTAAAAGGTATTTCCTGATATTCCCGGGTAATTTTATCCAACATCAATCCATTGGCGAAACGCTTGCGCAATTGTTTGATTGTTTTTCCCGAAATTTCTTTGTTTGTAATGGTTACATCCATATGTGCCAATGGAAACTTCAGTAATTCTTCATCCAAAACTTCTGGACCAATATTCGAAAGACTATTCAAAATAATACCGTGCTGCGCCATTATTACCAATATATCATCTTTATGAATTATAGTTTCGGGAGTCGGTTCGATTAATTCCAGATTATGTCTCATTCTCTGGATGATTAATCGCAACTCTTTATTCTTTTTTTCAAATTCGGATATCGTCAAGCCAACCCATTTCTCATTTGTAATTTGATAAGCTCTGATAATCCATCTCTGATAAGCAGATTGAATTCCCGGCTCATGCTCTGTATCTCCAGTTAAAGTTTGACTAAGTTTTTCACTTTCTTCAACCAAATTAATCCTCAATAATTTGGGAGCAATTGTTGTCAAAAAGAAAACAAATGAAGTTGCCCCGATAAGATAGGTAAGAGAATAAGCCACTGGTATATGGTTAATTAATCTGATTTTTTCTGGCTCAGCTATTGGCAATTGATGAATCGCTTCCGACGCCGTTCCAATAAGTGTTGACTCCGAAAATGCTCCTGCCAAAAGTCCCGCTGCAGTCCCCGTATCATAATTTAAAAATAGCGCCATTCCATAAGCTATTAATAAGCAAGAGACACAAATCACGATGGTTAACATTAATTGTGGAAATGCATTTTTCTTTAATCCCTGAAAAAATTGAGGCCCAACTTTGTAACCGGTTGCAAAAAGAAAAAAATCAAAGAAAATAGTTTTTACAATCGGTGGAATTTCAATGTTCAATTGTCCAATAAGCACACCTGCGAACAAGGTTCCCAAAACCACTCCAATTTTAAAAGTGCCAATTTTTATATGCCCTAAAGCAAAACCCAGTGATAGTGTTAAAAAAACAGCCAGTTCGGGATGCTGTCGTAAAATATGTGCAATTTCTTCCATTAACTTCAAATTAAAATCCATTAACAAAACACACTCTTTTAAAAACCAGGGCCGGTTTTTAAATTAACAATAAAGTTAGTACATAAATATACACAATTAAAAAAAGATTCTCAGCTTTTTTTAATCAAAAAAACTATTTATACTCCGGTATGTACATTTTGCTTTTGATAAAATCACTGATATTTTCAGGTCGTTCAACTCCTGCCAAGCCGGAATCAAAAATTTCTTTGGCAACTTTTACAGCAACATTTATGGATACTTTTAATATATCGGCTACACTAGGATAGATTAATCCTTTTTCAAAATCGGCAAAACTTACCTGTTCAGCGACTGCTTCAGAGGCCGTCAACAACATTTCATCTGTTACTCTTGTAGCTTCGGTAGCAAAAATAGCAAGTCCCAATGCCGGAAAAATAAACACATTATTTCCTTGTCCCGGCGTAAATGTTTTTCCTTGATATTCTACCGGTGCAAATGGACTTCCGCTTGCAAAAATGGCTTTCCCTTTACTCCAATTATAAGCCTGTTCTGCAGTACATTCTGAGTGGGAAGTTGGGTTGGAATAAGGGAAAATTATCGGATTTTCATTTATGGCACTCATATTTTCAATTACCTGCTGGTTGAATGCTCCTCCTACTGTACTCACACCAACAATAGCAGTAGGTTTTATTTTTAGAACTGCTTCGGCAAAATCATTGCAAGTTTCAGAATCGTGTGCAAACTGCAATTGATGTTCGGCAAGATCTGTTCGGCTTTTGACCAATAATCCATTTACATCAAACATCCAAATCTGTTTTAAAGCTTCTTCTTCTGTAAGTCCGTCTCTTTGAAACTTTTTGACCAGCATATCAGCAATGCCAAAAGCCGCTGCACCTGCTCCCAAAAACAAAAAACGCTGGTCTACAAATCTTTTTTTCATCAAGCGGCTTATCGAAATAAATCCTGCGGTTGCAACCGCTGCTGTCCCCTGTATATCATCATTAAAAGTACAGACTTTCTCTTTGTAATCATTCAATATCTTGATGGCGTCAACTCCAGGAAAATCTTCCCATTGTATACATATTTTAGGAAAAACCTCATTCATCGCTTCAACAAAAGCAGCAACAAAATCATCAAACTCTTTTCCGCGAATCCTTTTGCATTTTAACCCAGGATATAAAGGATCATTCAAAAAATCTTCATTATTGGTTCCTACATCCAAAACAATCGGAAGGGTATATTCTGGAGGAACACCGCCACAACTGGTATATAAAACCAATTTCCCGATAGGAATTCCTAAACCAAAAATACCTAAATCTCCCAATCCCAATATACGTCCGCCATCTGTGACAACGGTAAATCGCACATCATCTTCTTTCCAATTCTTAAGGATTTGTTTTAAATTGTCTTTTTGTTTTATGGAAAGATACAATCCTCTTTGTCTTCGGGTTACTTGACCAAACTTTTGACAGGCTTCTCCAACAGTTGGAGTATAAACCAATGGCAAATATTTAACCGGATCGCTGGAAATTGTCTTAAAAAACAAAGTTTCATTGTTTTCCAACAACTGCATTAAGTAAATATATTGATTGATTGGTTTCGAAAAATTGTCCAATTGCTCATGAATTCGCAAAATTTGTGTTTCAATTGTTTCTACGGCTTCGGGCAACATTCCCAACAACCCATATTTTTCTCTTTCCTCAAGGGAAAAAGCAGTTCCTTTATTCAATCGGGGATTACGTAATATAGAATAACCAGTATTGTCTTCCATTTTAATGAGTTTATATTATTAATTCTTATTTTAAATCAACAAAAAACATCTACTGCATGAAATCAAAAATGAAATTTTTAAAAAATCATTTTGTACAATAAAAGAAAACCTTAAAACTGAAATCCAAAAAATTTATTCTGAATTTTAGAACATAAACTTACAAAAATATTCGATACCAATTCATTAAATATCGGTTAAGAATAATCTTTTCGATATTTATCTACCTTAAAACTAAACATATAGAAAACTATTCGTCTCCAGATTGATGTACAGCTGGTTTTGGAATACTGTGTTTTAACGATGAATTCAGATAAAAGAACAGCCGAATCGTGTGATTCATATCATACTGATAACCGGTATATTTTTGCTGATATACATTCATATACCCCAAATCAAAACTCAATTTTGGGTTAACATTTTGTTTGATTCCAATAAATAATCGATTTTGGTCAAATGTGTTGTAAACCACTTCTTTCCCAAAATGAATCAATATTTCATCAGACAAAACCAAAGAAGGCATTTTTTTATCATCAAAAATCGGGATGTTAAAACTGGCCAAATAACGCACTCTGTTTGTAAAGCGAAGTTCTCCTGTAGGCGTATCATTAGCCATTTTTTCCTGCCATCTTTGCTCATTTCTTAGCCTTTGAAGGACACTTACTTTTCCAATTTTGGTAATCAACTGTGCCTGTTCGTATATTCTGTTTTCATCGGCATAAGTTGACCACCCCTCTTTTGTAGGAGCCAACCACATATGTGCATATCCTCCTGTGATTGAAACAGAAGCATTTGGGATATATGCAATTCCGCCTCTCAATAAATAAAAATTATTGCTTTCAAAAAATCCGTTTTCACGAATATGGACATCTCCAGCAATCCCCCAATGGTCACTGAACTTGGTCACAGAATTGAGCGAAACCCAGGTTTGCATCTGATGATTTACTTCTTTTTGAGTTCCGCTTTGAGCGAAGATTAAAACAGGAAAAAAAGCGATCAGAAGTTTGGATAAATTTTTCAAAATAACAGCGTTTTGGATAGAAATTGAATTTGTATTAAAATTAATAAAAATAGCATTGCATTTTCACAATAAAATTACTTCGCCAAAACCCATATTAATATGATTTTTGTCAGTTTAAATAACGAAATCGGTTTTAATTTGCTCCAAAATAAGATACATTTGCAGGCTGAAATAGTTGTCCCAAAAACATGAAATCAATCCTTTTTTATCTATTATTTTTCTTTTCCTTTACGGCCATTTCCCAAACCAAACTCCTTTCTTGGAATCTGGAAAACTTTGGAAAATCCAAATCTGACCAAGACGTTGAATTTATTGCTAATGTTATAAAAGACTATGATATAGCTGCCATCCAAGAAGTTGTTGCCGGAAATGGCGGCGCTCAAGCTGTGGTGAGACTCGCTGATGCCCTTAACCGTAAAGGAGCAAAATGGGATTACCGAATAAGTGATCCTACTTCAAGTAGTTCCTATAAAACAGAACGTTATGCTTTTCTTTGGAAAACGAAAAACATAAAATTAAGAGGAAAACCTTGGTTGGAACGCAACTATCATATAGAAATAGACCGAGAACCTTATTTTGCCACTTTCGAAATCAATGGAAAAAACATAACTATTGCCTCTTTTCACGCCATTACCAAAAGTAAACAACCCGAAACCGAAATTAAATATTTTAAGCTTTTACCTCAGGAATATCCAACACAAAACTTACTGTTTGCAGGGGATTTCAATTGTCCTCAGTCACATTCTGTTTTTACACCCTTAAAAAAAATGGGCTTTTCTCCAATTTTGACAAATCAAAAAACATCACTGAAAACAAAACCAAAAAATGGTAATTATCTCGCCTCCGAATATGATAATATTTTTTATAAAACAAATTCCATAAACTTTATAAAATCGGATGCTATTCTATTTTATAAAAATTTCATTTCACTAAAAGAAGCCCGAAAAATTTCTGATCATCTCCCTATATGGTTTGAATTTTCCCTTAATTAATTTTGAAAATAAATTCCAAATAAAAAAATCCCAAATTCCAATAGCTGTAATTGGAATTTGGGATTTTCAATTTTTGGATTTTAATTTTTACGTTTTTTGTTTTTTCTTTCTCGCCGCCGGAAACAAAACATTATTCAAAATCAATCTGTATCCGGGGGAATTAGGATGCAAATCCAAAACCGTCGGAGGGTCACCCACCTGATGCTGGTAATCCTCTGGATCGTGACCTCCATAAAAAGTAAACATTCCTTTCCCTTTTTCCCCATGAATATAGCGTGCTTCACCATTCAGCTCACAAACACCCATAACAAGTACATTCGATTTTATCAAATCTGAATCAAAAGAAGTCGTTTGTCCCATAAAACCTTTAACCAATTGTGTATGATTTTGGCACAACATACTGGGAATAAAATCCCATTTGGCCGAATAATCCATCAATGTAAAATAATCTTTGTCCATAGGAATTCTCCTTTTCAGCGTCATATCAATATCCGAAAACTCATATTGTTCTGGTCTTCTCTCCAAAGTAAAATTTTTGAAAGCAAAAGTATTATTAAAATTAAGTTTGGACTGATAATTGGGTTCGCTTGGATCGCCATCAAACATTGATTCGCATATATCAACACCATCTGCCGCCAGTGCAATATCAAAACTATCTGTAGCAGAACACATCGCAAACAAAAAACCTCCTCCAATCACGAAATCCCTAATCTTTTTGGCAACAGCTCCTTTTTCCTGAGAAACTTTTTGATAACCTAATTTTTTAGCCAAAGCTTCGGCATCTCTCTTTTGGTCGATGTACCAGGGAACATTTTTATAAGCCGCGTAGAACTTTCCATATTGACCGGTATAATCCTCATGATGCAGATGCAGCCAATCGTAAAGCAATAATTGGTCACTCAAAACTGCCTCATCATATATTGGTGTAAACGGAATTTCGGCATAAGTCAACACCAAAGTAACTGCATCATCCCATGGCTGTTTTCCTTCAGGTGTGTAAACCGCAATTTTTGGAGCCTTTTCTAATACAACAGCTTCCATATTTTGTGATGGACTGGAAATCTCATTTAAGATTGCTGTTTCCTCGGCATCCGAAATAACTTCAAAACTCACTCCTCGTATTTGACATTCTTTCCTGATTTCCTCGGCATCGGGCAACAGAAAAGAACCTCCGCGATAATTAAGCAACCAACTTGCTTTGTAGTTTTTAGCCAAAACCCAATAGGTGATTCCATACGCTTTAAGATGATTTTGCTGAGTAGTTTCGTCCATTGGCAACAAAATATATGAAGCCCTCGAAGAAATCGATAACAGAAAAACAAACAAGAAAAGAATTCTTTTACGCATCATTTTGAAACTATTTTATAACAAAGATAATCGGAAGGAAGTAAAGTCGCACTTTTTATCTTTTATAAAAATATTTTTTTTTACATACGAACTTGAATTCGATTATTGTTGTAATTCTTTTATTTACCGCAAAGAGCGCAAAGTTTTTCAATGCTTTTCCAATACTCCGCAAGGTTCGCAAAGCTTTGCGAACCTTGCGTTTTTCAAAAAAAATAAATCTTTGCGTTCTTTGCGGTTAAACTTTTTTTATAAAATAAAAATCATTTTTACAAAAAAAGAGAATATCCTAGTTTACTAGTCTATTCTCTCTTTCTTAGAAATTATCACTTTTAAATTTTAAAAAGGAACATCACCATCATCCTCGTCATCATGATTAAAATTGCTTCCAAAAGCCTCATTTGCCGATGGAAGGTTTTTGGTTATGAAAGGGCTTTCATCATGATTCATGCTCGATGGCAAATCATCATAACCACTGCCATAATCTTCAAGGTTATCAAATCGTCCAAGGTGACCAATAAATTTCAAACGAACATTTTCGATACCACCATTTCTATGCTTGGCAATCATAATCTCTGCCTGACCTGCTGTTGGAGACGCTTCTTCATCATCCCATTCATCGATTTTGTAATATTCGGGGCGGTATAAAAAGGAAACAATATCCGCATCCTGCTCGATCGCTCCCGATTCACGAAGATCCGAAAGCAACGGTCTTTTGCTAGAACCACGAGTTTCAACTGCACGCGATAACTGCGATAGTGCAATTACAGGAACATTCAACTCTTTTGCCAATGCTTTAAGGTTTCGGGAAATTGTCGAAATTTCCTGTTCTCTGTTTCCTCCACCCTTTCCAGCAGCACCTCCGGCAGTCATTAACTGCAAATAATCAATAATGATAATTTTTATACCGTGTTGCGACACCAAACGTCTTGCTTTGGCACGTAAATCAAAAATAGACAACGATGGGGTATCGTCAATAAAAATAGGTGCTTTTTCAAGGTTCTTAACTTTTGTACTAAGCTGTTCCCATTCGTGTTTTTCTAATTTTCCGGTACGGAGTTTCTCTGATGACAATCCGGTTTCGGATGAAATCAAACGAGTAATTAACTGTACTGATGCCATCTCTAGAGAGAACAAAGCTACAGGATGTCCAAAATCAATGGCGATATTTCTAGTCATCGACAAGACAAAAGCTGTTTTTCCCATCGCTGGTCTCGCCGCAATGATAATTAAGTCACTTGGTTGCCAACCCGAAGTCAGTTTATCCAATTTATCAAAACCGGTAGCCACCCCACTAAGACCTTCCTGACCCGCAATTTCCTCGATACGTTTTTTGGCCTGAAGCACCAAACTTTGCGCCGTTTCGGAACTACGTTTGATATTTCCTTGTGTTACTTCATAAAGTTTGGATTCGGCTTTATCTAATAAATCGAATACATCTGCTGTTTCATCGTATGAATCTTCAATGATTTCAGACGAAATTCGAATCAAACTTCGTTGAATGAATTTTTGAAGAATAATCCTGGAGTGAAATTCGATGTGTGCCGACGAAGAAATCTTTTGCGTAAGCTGAATTAAATAAAAATCGCCACCAGCAAGATCTAATTTTGCATTTTTTCTAAGTTGTGCTGAAACCGTCAGCAAATCGATTGGTTGTGTGTCATTGAATAATTGTACAATAGCCTCAAATATATATTTGTGTGCATCCTTGTAAAATGCATCAGGCTGAAGAATATCAATTACATCATCCACTCCCTTTTTGTCAATCATCATTGCCCCTAGCACAGCCTCCTCCAAATCTAATGCCTGCGGAGGTAATTTACCTTTTTCCAGGTTAATAATTGTTGTTTTGTCCACTTTAACAGGGCTGATATTTTTGAAATTTTCCATGAAGCGAATGTAACTAAATTAAAAAAAAAATCACAATTGAGTTATTAGGATTTATTGTTTATAAATTCTTTCTTTTTGTTTATAACCAAAAAAAAATCCGAAACTGTAAGGCTTCGGATTTAGAACTTAAAAATGGAGTTTTATTCTTTAAACTCACCCATTCTACAGTATTTATCCATTCTTTGTGCAATTAACTCCTCTGTTGATAAGTCTTTCAACTCATTGTATCCTTTCAGGATATATTGCTCAACTGTATTAAAAGTAGTCTCTCTGTCATAATGGGCTCCCCCTAAAGGTTCTGGAATAATATCATCGACTAATTTTTGTTTTTTCATGTCGGCTGAAGTTAGCTTCAAGGCCTCGGCAGCTTGTTCTTTGTAATCCCAGCTTTTCCATAAAATAGATGAACAAGATTCTGGTGAAATTACAGAATACCAAGTGTTTTCCAACATATAAACGCGATCTCCAACACCTATTCCCAATGCACCTCCCGATGCCCCTTCTCCAACAATTACTGTAATGATTGGCACTTTCAACCGCACCATTTCAAATATATTTCTGGCAATGGCTTCTCCTTGTCCTCTTTCTTCAGCTTCCAAACCTGGATAAGCTCCAGGAGTATCGATCAAAGTAACAACAGGAATATTAAATTTTTCGGCCATTTTCATTAAGCGTAACGCTTTTCTGTAACCTTCAGGATTTGCCATTCCAAAATTTCTATACTGACGTGTCTTGGTATTGAATCCTTTTTGTTGTCCAACAATCATAAAAGATTGTCCTCCAATTTTTCCTAAACCGCCAATCATAGCTTTATCATCTTTGAAGCCTCTATCGCCATGAAGTTCCAGAAAAGTATCGCCACAAATTCCTTTGATATGATCCAAAGTATAAGGTCTGCTTGGATGTCTCGACAACTGCACACGTTGCCATGCAGTTAAGTTTTTATAAATCTGTTTTTTGGTTTCTTCCAGTTTTTTGTTGATTTGCTTACAGGTATTTGTAACATCAACATCTGATTCTAAGCCAATAACAACACATTTATCTAATTGCTCTTCAAGCTCTTTTATAGGAAGCTCAAAATCTAAATATTCCATAGGATTTGTGCGTATAATTTTTGTTCTTAATTTCTCAATTTGGAACTGCAAATATAGAATTTAATATCGTTTTCCACTTATTTTTTTGTTTTTGTAGAAAAAAATCGACTTCACAACAACTAAAAAACTTACAATTCGTCTTCTTTTCTATAGTGTTTTATTATTCCATTCAAAAGTACCGTAATCACAATTACAACAGCTCCGATATAAAATTCAGTACTCATTTTTTCTTTTCCGCCAATGATAAAATAAGCCAGCACTATACCGTAAACAGGCTCTAAATTAGTCGTTAACATCACCGTGTACGGAGACAATTGACGCATTACCTTTACCGAAGCAGTAAAAGCATAAGCCGTACAAATGGAAGCCAAAATTAAAATCAAAATCCAGTTTTTGGCAGTCATCACAAAAATTTCTTTCGAGAATGTCCCTTTGAATAAAAAATAGATTGAAATAAAAATGAACCCAGCAAAAAATTCATAAAAAGAAATAATCGAAGGCTCATGATTGGCAATTAACTTTCCGTTCATCAAAGTAAACAAAACTCCCAATAACACAGAGATTAACGCCAATAGCATTCCGCTCCAATAATTGATTTCTACCTGCATAATCAATCCCAATCCAGCTATAATAATCAATCCGAAGAACACTTCGTACCAAAGCACTCTTCGTCCATAAAATAAAGGCTCCAACAATGAGGCAAAAAATGCTCCCAATGAAAAAACCGACAATGTGATTGATACAGTTGAGATTTTTATCGATTCAAAAAAGAAAATCCAGTGCAGCGCGATGAATAATCCAACAATTATAAATTTCAACAATGATTTGGGAGACACTTTGAATGATTCTTTTTTTACAACCAAAAAAGCAGCAATAAAAACTGCCGCAAAAAACATTCGATACCAAACCAAAAACTCAGACTGAATTGTAATTAATGCGCCTAAAATTGCTGTAAATCCCCAAATAAAAACTATTAAATGTAGATTAAGGTAACTCTTTAAATTATCGTTTTGCATTTCGTAATAAATAAACGGCTAATATCCCAAAAAAGATGTTGGGCAACCAAACCGCCAAAAGTGGTGAAAATGTAGATTTTTCGGCCAATACGCCAAATATTTTATCAAAAAAGACAAATGAGAAAGCCACAGCAATACCAATGGCAAGGTTGACTCCCATTCCTCCTCTTCGTTTCATTGAAGATACGGAAACAGCTATAATCGTCAAAATAAATGCCGAAACTGGAACACTATATTTTTTATATAAAACAACTAGATACACATTGATATTAGACGATCCACGCTTTCTTTCTTTATCAATAAAAGCGTTCAATTCTCCAAGGCTCAATGTCTCGGCGATATAAACCACCGGTGTCAAATCCTCAAGGTCAAAAGTAAATTTCATCTTTTTTTCGGGAGCTTTTTCAATAACATCTCCTTCTGCCCCTACTATTCTTTTGGTGTAGTCGTATAACGTGTAATTCTTTTCTTTAGGATTCCATTGAATTCTGCTGGCTGTGATTTTGTATTCCAGTTTTTCTTTTTTAAATCGTTCCAATGAAAAATTATAAGCCGTTTGAGACTCCGTATTAAAGCTATTCACATAAATGAAATCATTATCATTTATCTGCCTGTAAACATCGGTATTATCCCCCCGCATCAGCGCCTTTCCATCATTCCGTAAATAAGTATACCTAAAATTGTTATAGCCTTCACTGGACACAGGTATGACCCAAAAACCCATCAGCAATACAATAACAGAAACTATAGAAGCACCTATAATATAAGGCCTCATAAAACGGGTAAAAGAAATTCCGGAACTTAGAATAGCAATAATCTCTGTGTTATTTGCCAATTTTGATGTGAACCATATCACCGATATAAATAAGAATATCGGAAAAAGATTGTTCATGAAATATATCGTAAAATGATAGTAATAAATGGCTATTTTCAAGACTGGTACTTGATTCTGAAGCATTTTATTAATCTTTTCAGAAATATCTATAATAATCCCAATAGGAGCAAACAACAAAAGCATCACCACAAAAGTGGCTAAATATCTTTTTAAAATGTATTTGTCAATTATTGTCAGCATATTTTTGATTGTGAGTTATAAATTATGAATTATAAATTGAGAGCAACACAAGCTAACTCATAATTTATAATTCATAATTATTTTAAAGTCTTTGGCTCATATTTTTCACCATCATCTCTTTCCACGGTTTAAAATCGCCTGCCAAGATATGCTTTCTTGCCTCGCGAACCAGCCACATATAGAAACCGAGATTGTGAATTGTTGCAATTTGTTTTCCCAAATATTCATTGGCAGCAAACAAGTGGCGCAAATACGCTTTGGAATATTCTGTATCGACAAATGTATATCCCATTTCGTCAATTGGCGAAAAATCAGCTTCCCATTTTTTGTTTTTGATATTGATTGTTCCGTTCGCCGTAAACAACATTCCGTTTCTTGCATTACGCGTAGGCATCACACAATCAAACATATCGATTCCGAGAGCGATATTCTCTAAAATATTAATCGGAGTTCCAACTCCCATTAGGTAACGAGGTTTGTCTTCGGGCAAAATTTCGCAAACCACTTCGGTCATTGCGTACATTTCTTCCGCAGGTTCTCCCACCGAAAGTCCGCCAATTGCATTTCCTTGTTGACCGGAATTGGCAATATATTCTGCCGATTGACGTCGTAAATCTTTATAAGTACTTCCCTGTACAATCGGGAAAAACGTTTGTTCATAACCATATTTGAATGGCAATTTCTCCAAGTGATTGATGCAACGATCCAACCAACGGTGCGTCATGTGCATAGAACGCTGCGCATAACGGTAATCACAAGGATAAGGCGTACATTCATCAAAAGCCATAATAATATCGGCACCAATCGTACGCTGAATTTCCATCACATTTTCGGGCGTAAAAAAATGATACGAACCGTCAATATGCGATTTAAACTTTACTCCTTCTTCCTTAATCTTACGGTTAGCCGAAAGCGAATACACCTGATACCCACCAGAATCGGTCAAAATATTGCGATCCCAATTCATAAATTTATGCAATCCGCCTGCTTTTTCAAGTATTTCGGTTTGCGGTCGCAAATACAAATGATAGGTATTTCCAAGAATAATGTCTGGGTTTATTTCCTCCTTTAATTCTCGTTGGTGAACTCCTTTTACCGAAGCTGCGGTTCCAACGGGCATAAAAATAGGCGTTTCGATAACTCCGTGATCGGTGGTAATACTTCCCGCACGCGCTTTCGATTGAGGATCTGTTTTTAGTAAATCAAACTTCATTTGTCTTTTTTATTGTCTTTTTGGTCAAATGCAATTCGCTAATAATCATTTTTTACAATCAAGATTAGCTCAGGCTCATTTCATATAGACTTTTTATCAGTCGGCAAAGATAATTTATTTAAATTTTTTGTAGTCAGAATTTAAGATATTATTTAACAATCTACTATTCTTTTGGGCGTATCACCACCTCCGCAAGCTACGGCGCTGTCGGGCTGTCCGCTGTATCTTTATGTTTTTAAAGGAAAAACATAAAGGATGCCGCTTCCATCCCTTACGCTCAATGTCATTACGTTAAGAATATAAAACCATCGTTTTGTCATTCCGAGGCACGAGGAATCTGACTAGTGACTCACGTTATGTGATTTCTCCTTCGTCGAAATGACATAAAAAACGCTTAACTTAATGACATTGCCCTTACGCTCACAGCAAATAAGAAAATTTCAAAACACAAACTCCATTTTAACCGACAGAGTCATACAAAACACTACAAACAAGCAATCTTTCACCCAAACCATCAACTCCTTAAAAAACATCATAACCCAACTTTATTTTTCAAATTTCCTTTAAAAAATCAAAAAATGTAACAAATCAGTAAAAAGACCATCATAACTAATTCTAAAATCATTTGTCTTCCCGCAAAAAAAAATTACTTTTGCATCAGTTTAACTTTTACACAAAAAATGAAGCCTAACACACAACAATTAAACGATTTAACTATCCAAGTAAGAAGAGATATTCTTCGTATGGTTCATGCTGTTAATTCAGGTCACCCAGGAGGGTCTCTTGGTTGCACCGAATTTTTAGTAGCCTTGTACCAAAACATAATGGATCGCAATGAGAAATTTACTATGGACGGAATTGGAGAAGATTTATTCTTCCTTTCAAACGGACATATTTCACCAGTATTTTACAGCGTTTTGGCAAGAAGCGGTTATTTTCCGGTAAAGGAATTATCAACTTTCCGTTTGATTAACTCAAGATTACAAGGACACCCTACAACACACGATAATTTACCAGGAGTACGTATTGCTTCCGGTTCATTAGGGCAAGGATTATCTGTTGCAATTGGTGCGGCTCAGGCTAAAAAACTAAACAAAGACAACCATATCGTTTATACATTGCACGGTGATGGAGAGTTACAGGAAGGTCAAAACTGGGAAGCAATTATGTATGCTTCTGCAAAAAAAGTAGACAACCTTATCGCAACTGTCGACCTTAACGGAAAACAAATTGACGGAACTACAGACGAAGTTCTTGCAATGGGAAATATAAAAGCTAAATTTGAAGCTTTTGATTGGGAAGTTGTTGAAATTACCAAAGGAAACGACATTGAATCTATCATTGGAGGAATGAATGAAGCAAAAGCAAGAACCGGAAAAGGAAAACCAGTTTGCGTATTACTTCATACCGAAATGGGTAATGGTGTAGATTATATGATGTACAGTCATGCTTGGCATGGTAAAGCACCAAATGATGCACAACTTGCAAATGCTTTGGAACAAAATTACAACACTGGAGGCAATACAGATTATTAGATTTTTGATTAGAGATTAACGATTTCTGATTTAAGATTTAAAACATAGCAACTTAGAGTCTTAGCAACTCAGTAACTCAAAAGAAATACATGAAAAAATATATAAATACAGGAAGTAAAGATACCCGCTCAGGTTTTGGAGTGGGAATGACTGAATTGGGTCAAAAAAACGAAAACGTAGTGGCTCTTTGTGCCGATTTGATTGGATCATTAAAATTTGATGATTTCAAGAAAAATCACCCTGAGCGTTTTTTCCAAATCGGAATTGCAGAAGCAAACATGATTGGAATTGCAGCTGGATTAACTATCGGAGGTAAAATTCCTTTTACGGGAACTTTTGCTAACTTCTCTACAGGAAGGGTTTATGACCAAATCCGTCAATCAGTTGCCTATTCAGACAAAAACGTAAAAATTTGTGCTTCTCACGCAGGATTGACTCTTGGAGAAGATGGAGCAACTCACCAAATCCTAGAAGACATTGGATTAATGAAAATGTTGCCAGGAATGACAGTAATCAACACTTGCGACCACAACCAAACCAAAGCGGCTACAATCGCTCTTGCAGACCACCACGGACCGGCTTACTTGCGTTTTGGACGTCCAGTTGTTCCAAATTTCACTCCTGCCGACGAACCTTTCACCATCGGAAAAGCAATTATGTTAAACGAAGGTACCGATGTAACAATTGTTGCGACAGGACACTTGGTTTGGGAAGCTTTGGTTGCAGCAGAGAAATTAGAAGAAAAAGGAATCTCTGCCGAAGTAATCAACATTCACACAATTAAGCCACTAGACGAAGAAGCTATTCTAAAATCATTGGCAAAAACCAAATGTGTCGTTACTGCCGAAGAACACAACATTCTTGGAGGTCTTGGAGAAAGCGTTTCCAGAGTACTGGCATTGCACCACCCAGCTCCACAAGAGTTTGTTGCGGTTAATGACAGCTTTGGAGAATCTGGAACACCAGAGCAATTAATGGAAAAATACAAATTAAACAATCAAGCGATTGTTGAAGCTGTAGAAAGAGTTATCAAAAGAAAATAATCTTTCGTTATAAATTCGAAATCCCGTATCGTTGTCAAACGATACGGGATTTTTTTATGCTTTTTTGTTTTTTGTCTTTATTTAGTTTGATTTCTTTGCTTTAGATAATTATTACTCATACGTAAACACAAAGTTTTAATCTTTCAAAAAACTTCAAATTAAAACCTAAAAAAAATCCCATTTGCATGCAAAACTAGCAAATGGGACTTCCTTATTCTTTATTCTTTATTTTATTGATTCATTTTGATACAATTTTTATCCAAATGCCTTTTTAATCTATTTGGATCGATCTGATTTCCTGAACAATCAGGTATTTTATCAAATGCGTAGTAATTACCGTTAGCATCTTTGATTTCTCCTCTAGTGGCATAATTATCACCATCGTCATCAAAATCATTAAAATTAGGGACTCCATCTCCATCAGTATCATCCGGATTTGCAACACCAGCCGCAAAAGTATTCATATAACGATCTCCATTCAAATCTTCCTGATAAGAAGGAATACCGTCCTGATCGTGATCGTATCGCTTTACGCCAAACAATTTCACGCTAAATACCAAAGGTGAATAAGCGGGAATACTTCCCTGTGCATTATTATAATACCCCATTCCAGAAGGAAGAAACATCACGCCAACTCCAAAATCATTATATCGTACTGTCCCGTCTGTATTAGATGACATCCAGCCTGTCAAAAATTGAGGAAAACCTTCAGACCAACCTCGAATTACACCAGTCCCGCCATCATGAGTTGTACCGTCAAGGTTAAACAATGACTGCCCATTATTTGAAGAATCAAATACGGTCCCGTCCAACAAAGTTCCTTTGTAACCGGCATATACCCCATCCATATTGCAAGGATATTCTCCTCCGCCATTTACGGCATCATTCCTCTTCCCTTCTCTAATAACCAAAGTATAAATCTTATAGGTTATATCGTGAGCATTAACATTTCTAAAAGTCAATCTTGGAAGAGTCGAACTATTCAAATAAGACATCAATGAAGGTTGTGTCACAGGATTATCGATTTTTGAAATTGTAACATCTTGATCATTAGGCTGACCTGGATTATTAACTACTTCGCTTATATAATGTGTATTTAAATAATCTTCTATCGCGGCAATATCTTTGGGATATTGGTCAGCATAAGGTATTGGTGGAGTAACATCTTCGTTATTATCATCCTTGTGACAAGAATTTAAAGTAACAACTGTCGCAATCAATAAAATAAAATAAAATTTAATTTTGCTCATTATAGGGTGTGGTTTAAGTCGCAAATATACATTAATGATTTACTTTTGTAAAGTATTTAACTCCGTTTTTAGAAAATTCAATGAGAATAGACAAATATTTATGGTGCGTACGGTATTACAAAACCAGAAACATGGTAACCGAGGCTTGCAAAAAAAACCACATAACGGTAAATGGAATTACCGCCAAACCGTCAAAGGAAGTTTTTCCTACTGATAAAATCACTTTCAGGAAAGATCAGATTACTCACATTATTACCGTACTGGATATTCCTGACAATCGCGTAGGAGCCAAACTTGTTGACATCTACCGAAAAGACGAAACTCCAGCTGAAGCATTTGAACATTTGGAATTATTAAAACTATCCAAACAGCACTACCGTAAAACCGGCACCGGAAGACCTACAAAAAAAGACAGAAGAGATATTGATGAATTTGGAAATGAAATAATCGATGAGGACGAAATAGAGTAATATATAAATTAAACAAACACAAATTAAAGCACAACTTCCACTCATTTAAAGTAGGAAATAAAAGCAAATTATCCTTGAAAGATTATCAGTATAAATAATAAATACAATTGGTATAACTTTTTTATCTTTGAAAAAATAAAATCAAAACACGCCATGAGCACAAACATAATCCTCACCAATCAACAAATAGAACACACCACCAAAAGAATAGCTTACCAAATCTATGAAACTTTTGTTGATGAAGAAGAAATTGTGATTGCAGGGATAACTGCCAATGGCTTCATTTTTGCCCAAAACATCGCTCAGGTATTAGCAAGTATTTCACCTATAAAAATTTCGCTTTGCGAAGTTACCATCAACAAAGAAAAACCAGAACTTCCTATAACCACTTCTTTGGAAAAAGACCAATACAGCAACAAAGGATTAGTACTTGTTGACGACGTGTTGAGTTCTGGAACTACCTTAATATATGCTGTAAAACATTTTTTGGATGTTCCTCTGAAAAAGTTCAAAACTGCTGTTCTTGTAGACAGAAACCACAAAAAATTCCCAATTAAAGCCGATTTCAAAGGAATATCACTTTCAACATCATTATTGGAGCACGTAGCCGTTGTTTTCGACAACAATAACAACAGTTACGCCAGCTTAAGCTAAAAGATTCAATATATCATTCACTGTTTCCTCGATGGTTTTATTATCGACGGTCACTTTATACTGTGCGTGATTGTAATAAGGACTTCTGTCAAAAAGATGCTTGGCGATGAACTCTTTCATTTCCTCTTCGCTTTTATCAGCGATAAGCGGTCTTTTACTCTTGTTAGCTACCAATCTTTCAAACAATGTCTCTACAGATGCTTTTAAATAGATAGAAATAACATTATCCCCTACCAACAATTCATGATTATTGGCATAACAGGGCGTTCCTCCCCCAAGCCCGATAATATCCTCTTCTTGATTATTTAGCAATTCAAGAAAATAAGTGTGCTCTAATTTCCGAAAATGTATCTCACCATAATTATCAAAAATCTGTTTTATGGCCATTTTTTCATTTTTTTCGATAAATTCATCGAGATCAACATAGGGAATAGAGACGATTCCGGAAAGTTTTTGGGCAATTGTAGACTTACCGCATCCCATATAACCCAACAATATAATTTTTTTCATTTGAATAAGAGCTTACGTATTAAGAGGTTAAGAGTTTTTAATTAAAAAAGACAAATTTATAATAAAATTGCTTGGAAACTTCGAAAATAAGTCCTTATATTTGCACCCGCATTCAAGAAACGAAATGACTCGATAGCTCAGTCGGTAGAGCACATCACTTTTAATGATGGGGTCCTGGGTTCGAGCCCCAGTCGGGTCACAAATAGGTGATCAAAGCATAAGTTTCTTGAAGCAATGACTCGATAGCTCAGTCGGTAGAGCACATCACTTTTAATGATGGGGTCCTGGGTTCGAGCCCCAGTCGGGTCACAGAATATAGAGACGTTGCAATGCAACGTCTCTACTTATTTTCGGCCACGTGGAGAAACGGTAGACTTGCCATCTTGAGGGGGTGGTGCTCGTAAGGGCGTGTGGGTTCAAATCCCACCGTGGTCACTTTTTAAAAACACAAATCCCTCTAAACCCTGGTAAAAACTAGGGTTTTTATTTTTACACTACAAATTAAAATCCGATAACAATCCGATTTTATCTAAATAAAAAATCAAGACCTAAAAATTAACACCTATTAATATCTGTTATATTTTTTTAACACATGATTTTTATCATCCCGATTTGTCTTAAAACCAAATAAATTTGCTCAGCATTTGAAATAATAGTTCTTCCATTTAAACTAAATTTAGGCATTATCTCAAAATTCGAATAATTTTCAGCTTTTTCACTTTTAGATCACAATATCTGCTACAACCCCAATTGAAGCAAATCTAATTGTAAAAAACAATGAAAATCCTAATACGAATTTTCAATTAAATAATGTAATTTTACTTGGAAAGCTTATTTTTTGGAAGATAAAAATTTGACTATCAATACATTTTCCTTTTTTTTTATTCAAATAAAACAAACCTATAAACAGCGGAACGATGCTAGAAAAAATTTTCAAAATCAAAGAAAGAAACTCCTCTTTCAAACAAGAAGCTATTGGTGGAACAGTTACTTTCTTAACGATGGCTTATATCATTTTTGTAAATCCAAACATTCTTTCTGCTGCAGGAATGGACAAAGCAGCTCTTATCAGTGTTACTTGTATTGCAGCAATCATAGGAACACTGCTAGTAGGACTTTGGGCAAATGTCCCTTTTGCAATGGCTCCCGGAATGGGACTCAACGCAATGTTTGCCTTTACGCTCGTTATGAGCCACGGAACAACGTGGCAACAAGCTCTGGGTGTTGTTACCATGTCTGGAATTGTATTTATTATCATTTCCATTCTCGGAATCCGGCACAAAATAGTCGATGCCATACCAGAATCGCTCCGGGTTGCCATTGGGGCAGGAATCGGATTGTTTATTGCTTTCATAGGTTTCAAACAAATGGGACTAATTGTTGCCAACCCAGCCACTTTGGTCGGATTAGGAAAATTTACACCGGCAGTAGTTATCGGATTGATTGCTTTTATTGTTACCGTATTTTTGGAAATCAGAAGAGTTAAAGGCTCTATTCTGATAGGAATCCTGCTTGCAACTGTATTGGGATTTATCTTTGATGACAGTATAAAAGTCCCAACAGAATTCATAAGCTCTCCTCCTTCTATTGCTCCTGTTTTTGGAAAACTGGAAATTTTATCCGTCTTAAAAATCACTTTTATCGCTCCTATATTTTCTTTCCTGTTCGTAAACCTGTTCGATTCAATCGGAACGGCGATTGCCTGTTCTATGGAAGCGGGATTGATTGATAAAGACGGGAAAATGCCTCACATCAAAAAAGTTTTAGAAGCCGATGCCGTAGCAACAGCTTTGAGCGGTGTTTTGGGTACCAGCAGCACGGTGACTTATATAGAATCGGCGGCAGGAATTGCCAATGGTGCCAGAACCGGATTAAGTTCAGTTGTTACAGCCGGACTGTTCTTCCTTGCCATGTTCTTCGCACCCCTTATTGGAATCGTTCCGGCCTATGCCACCGCACCTGCACTTATCCTGGTGGGAATTTTTATGGCAAAACACTTAATCAAAATTGATTTCACAGAACTTTATATAGCCGTTCCCACTTTCCTGACATTAATTCTAATGCCATTAACCTACAGCATCAGTTCGGGAATTGCTTATGGTTTTTCGTCGTTTATCATTCTGTGTCTTTTAACCAAAAATACCGACAAAGTTCACCCAATCATGTGGGGAATAGGAATCTTTTCGATATTGGAAATCATCATTTCGCAAATGAATTAACCCCAAATCCAGCATACCAACACCATGAAAACCAAAAATTTACCAAAAATCAAACATTTACTATTTACGCTTTTATTTTCCTGTTTTGCCCAAGCCCAAGAAGTGCAACTGCATTATGACTTTTTACCCGAAAGAGATTATCTTACTTTCACATTCGAATTTTTTAAACCAGATAAATTAGGAAGCACTTTCTTTTTTACCGATTACAACTTTGGGCGCAATGACTCAGCAAATCTGGCTTATTTCGAAATTGCCCGAAAATTCAACATCAAAAACAACTTTTTGGAAGGACTGAATTTTCATATAGAATATAATGACGGTTTATTAATGACCGACGACAAAGCCGGAAGTCCCGAAAATCCGCTTGGATTCCCAATCAATCGAGCGTTTTTAGTTGGTTTTGGTTTTCCCATCAAGATCGGTAATTTCACCTTGAACACTACTTATATGTACAAAAACACACATGGGTCTACTGGGCTTGACGGGCAGTTTACCGCTGTTTGGTTCCATAATTTATTCAACAACAAAATAACCATAAGAGGGTTTCTTGATTTTTGGTCTGAAGACAGAGCCGATGGTTCAAGCAAAAAAGCAATTTTATTGACCGAACCTCAAGTAATGTACAACTTCAATAAAAACTTTTCTTTGGGTTCTGAAATCGAAATCAGCAACAACTTTGTTCCTTCAGAAGAATTCAAAGTATTCCCAACTATTATGGGAAGATATGCCTTCTAATAATTAGTTTGGATCAAATTTTAACCCTACAACAATTTAACCACAAGATACCCAAAGTTTTTTATTCATTTTTTAATGCAAAAACAAATAACTTTCTCAATAGCAGTGTTTTACTTATTACTATCTGAAAATTATGCAGGCCAAAGACCACTTAATTACTTCGGACATTATAAAAAAACTTTTTATTAAACCTTCGAAATAGAAATGTTAATTTAATCATTCGAGGGATAACAAAAACAAACAAATCGATTTGCATCAAATGTTTAATTCGGGTTAAAAAAAGTCAGGATTCCACATTATTAAAAATACAAAAAACAACAAAAGAGCATAAAAAGTCAGTATATTTTGACTTTTTATGCTCTTTTTGAGTTAAAATCATAAATTTTAACAACTAAAATTCAATATTTTATATTTTTTTAACTTTTCATTTGCTGTTTACCAAAAAAAATCGCTAACTTGCTTGCCCTAAACAATTTAGCAGTCCTTTTCTACTATAAAAAATTTAGCCTATGGAAAAAATTACTGTAATCCCTTTGAAAAAGAATTTATCTTTATTTTTTAGCCTCGTTTTTATAATGCTGGCTATTGCAAATGCGAATTCGCAGACCGTTAAATACGATTCGGTGACTAAGAAAAAATACATACTCGTTGATGTCCAGAAAACCTATGAACGAATTGCAAATCAAGGTTATGGATCTCTCGAAGTTTATGAATTTCTGGGTAATTACTATTATGAAAACAACAATCCAAAGAAATCAAAATTATACTTTGATAAACTTTTTGGTAATTACAGCTTATCACAAATTTCACCCAAAAGTAAAGAACGCTATCAGGTAATGAGTAAATAATACACTATTTACTATTAACAAAAACAGTGATTATTTTTCAGGAAATAGCCACTGTTTTTGTTTTTATGACCTAATAAAACCCCACTCTTTTCAATCTTCTTCAAAAAATTAAAACCAAATTTTAAAAAAAGTCATAACTTTCAGCTTCATAATTTCAAACTGAAATACAAATGACTACATTACTCATAAACAAGAAGAAATACACCATAGATGTCGATCCAGAGATGCCTTTACTTTGGGCTATACGAGACACTATAGGTCTTACCGGAACCAAATTTGGATGCGGAATTGGGGCTTGCGGCGCTTGTAAAGTACTCGTTGACAATGTAGCCACGTATTCATGTTTAACACCTGTTTCTACTGTTATTGGCAAAAACATCACGACCATCGAAGGGACTTCAGAAAATTTGCAATTATTACAAAAATCCTGGGAGGAATTCAACGTTCCACAATGCGGTTATTGCCAGCCTGGTCAATTAATTGCGGCCACTTCCTTGCTCAATTCCAATAAAAATCCTTCTGATTCTGATATTGACAATGCCATGAGTGGCAATATTTGCCGTTGCGGTACTTATCAACGTATTAAAAACGCAATTCAGCATACTGTGAAACTTAAGAAACAACGCTAATCATGAGTGATATCCAAAACATAAGCCGTAGAACATTTATCAAAAATGTTGGATTAGCATCCGGTGGATTAATTCTTGCCTGCAATTATTCTCTTTTTTCAAATGAAAATGAAACTCAATTGGCAACCGAATTCAATCCAAACCTTTTTGTACAGTTAAATCCGGACGGAAGCCTTATCATAATAGCCTCACGATCAGAAATGGGCAATGGAGTACGAACTTCCCTTACCTCTGTCGTTGCCGATGAGATGGAAGCCGATTGGAACAGAGTCACTGTTAAGCAGGCTGTTGGCGATAAAAAATACGGCGATCAAAACACGGATGGTTCCCGAAGTGTAACCTATTTGTATGAAACCATGCGAAAAATGGGAGCCATGACTCGAATGATGCTCATATCTGCTGCCGCAAAAAAATGGCAGGTTCCTGAAAGCGAATGCACCGCTCAAAATCATTTTATCATTCATTCTAGTGGAAAAAAAATTGGCTTTGGCGAATTGGTAGATACCGCAAAAACATTACCTATTCCAACAAATATTATTTATAAAAATCCAAAAGACTTTAAATACATTGGGAAAACTCTAAAAAGCGTTGATATAAAGAATTTTGTCAACGGAAGTGCCACTTACGGAATTGACAAACGATTGCCAAACATGAAATTTGTGGCCATTGCTAGATGTCCCGTTACTTTTGGAACCGTAAAATCGTTCAACAAAACAGCCGCTATGAAAATTCGCGGACTAGAGAATGTAATCGAACTTCAAAAAATAGAAAGGCCTTTCGGGCCACTTGGCGGAATTGCTGTTATTGCTTCAAATACCTGGGCTGCTTTCAAAGGAAAAGAAGCGCTGGAAATACAATGGAACTACGGAAAAAACGAAGCCTATGATTCTGAAAAATACATGGCCGAATTGACCGAAAGAGTCCACAAAGAAGGCAAGGTGGATAAAGAAATTGGCGATGTAAACAAGGCTTTTGGCGAAGCGGTAAAAGTTGTCGAAAGCACTTTTAAATTACCTCATCTCGCTCATGCTCCCATGGAAGTCCCCAATGCCGTAGCTTGGGTTCAAGGCGACAGCTGCGAAGTTTGGGCTCCAACTCAATCCCCTCAAACCGCCAGAGATGAAGTAGTAAACTATTTGGGAACAGCAAAAGAAAAAGTTACTGTAAACGTTACTTTCCTAGGCGGTGGTTTTGGCCGAAAATCAAAACCAGATTATATCGTAGAAGCCGTAATGGTTTCAAAAGCCATCAATGCACCGGTGCAGGTAATATGGTCTCGCGAAGACGACATAAAACACGGTTATTATCATACTGTAAGTTCGCAATACATGAAAGCCTCACTCGACGCACAAGGCAATGTTACTGGATGGCTACACCGTTCTGCTTTTCCTTCAATCATGTCTACCTTTAATCCTGGAACCGAATACCCCGCCGGATGGGAAATTTCTAGTGCTGCCGATGTTCCATTTGATATAAAAAATTTAAAAATTGAATTCGGACAAGCGCCTGCAATGGTGAGAATTGGATGGATGCGATCGGTAATCAATATTTTGCATGGCTTTTCCATCAATGTTTTTGCCGATGAATTGGCACATGCCGCGCAACAGGACCCTTTGGAATTTAGACTTAAATTAATTGGCGAAGACCGTATTGAGAATACCAAAAGTCCCCTAAAATATAATACAGCACGCTTAAAAAACGTCTTGAAACTGGCAGCAAAAAATGCCAATTGGGGAAAACCTTTACCAAAAGGACACGCTCACGGATTGGCAGTTCATTATAGTTTTAATTCTTATGTAGCCTCGGTCGTGGAAATTTCACTTATAGAAGGCAAAGTAAAAACGCACAATGTTCATACCGTTATTGATTGCGGAACAGCTGTAAACAGGGACACCATAAAATCCCAATTGGAAGGTGCAGCTATTTTTGGAATGTCAATAGCTTATTATGGAAAAATAACAGCTAAGGACGGTGCTATTGAACAAAACAGCTACAGCGACTACCGCATGGTACGTATGAATGAAATTCCAAATGTTCATGTGGAAATTGTGGAAAGTACCGATACACCTACAGGCGTCGGCGAGCCAGGCGTACCAGTAATTGCACCGGCGATAATTAATGCAATTTTCAAACTGACAGGAAAACGATATTACAACTTACCGCTAAGCGATTACGAACTCGTGTAATAACCAATAAATAAAATCCCTACGAATAAATTTGATGAACAATTGGATTGAACTCTTACACGAATTTAAAAGCAATAGAAAACCCGTTGCACTCGTTACCGTAACCAAAATTCTTGGTTCGGCTCCTTGTAGAATAGGGTCAAAAATGATTGTTACTCATCAAAAAGAAATTCACGGAACCATTGGTGGCGGAAAACTCGAATTTCAGGTAATCGACGAAGCGGTTCGTGCCATTAGAGAAAATAAAATTTTGGAATCAAATTTTACTTTGGGGCCTGAATTTGAACAATGCTGCGGAGGAAAAGTCGAATTAATTATTGAACCCATGAATCAATCCCCAGAATTATATCTTTTTGGTGCCGGGCATATTGGCGTTGCTATTTGTGATGTTCTCAAGGACACCCCGTTCTCGATTACGCTACTCGATACCCGTGAAAATTGGAAAGAAACCATCAAAATTGATGAAACTGTAACTTACAGTGACATCCCTTTTGACCTCTACAAACAAACCGTAAATTGGGGGCCGAACTGCTACGTAGTTATTTTGACTCACGACCACAAACTGGATTTTGAGATTACTGCTTTGGCTTTGCACGAACAAACAAAATACATCGGGCTCATTGGCAGCAAAACCAAGAAAAACAAATTCAACAACCTTTTGATAAACGAATTGAATTTCAAACCTGGAATCGCTCCTGTCCATTGCCCAATCGGATTGGATTTAGGGGGCAATTCCCCCAAAGAAATTGCCATTAGCATTGCTTCCGAATTACTGAAAGCTTATTATGGAAAATAATACCGTATTTGTATTATTGGCCGGAGGAAAATCCGAAAGAATGGGTGTTCCAAAAGGATTATTGGATTTCCAAAACTCCTATTGGATTTTGGAACAAATAAACCGTATTTCAGCTTCTACGATAAGCGAAATTTATATTGGATTGGGTTATCGCCACGAAGAATATTTAAAAACAATTCCATGGTTTGCAAAGGCACAATCGCATTTTGCTCCTTATGAAAACGTAAAATTGAGAATTGTGGTGAACCAAAATCCGCAATTAGGTCCTTTCTCAACATTACAAACTGTTTTACAAGAAATCCCCAAACATAAATCGGTATTATTTAACCCGATTGATATTCCGATATTGAATACAAACGAATTACAAAAAATTATCGATACTCAAAATGAGATCGTGCTCCCAAATTTTGAAGGCAAAAATGGGCACCCGATAAAATTGCAATCTGAATTCTGGAACACTTTACTTTTCCTTAATCCAACCGATAAAAACAGCCGATTGGATTTGGAAATCAAAAAAGTATATCCTTCTAAGATTACGACTATTTCTGTATCTGATTCCTGCATCGTAACCAATTTAAACACTCCAGACCTGTGGGCATCCTACTTACAACGCTAGCGCGAGCGTCCCGCTTGTGAACACAATCAATATTAATCCAAATTAAATTTTTTAAAAAAGGTTTATCCTCTCCATGGGTACGAGCGTGACGCTCGCACTAGCGAGGCTTACCTCTGAATGTGGCTAAAAAACATACTTAAAAAATCTGCGAAAGTCTGCGAAGTCTGCGTGCTAAAACTTCACTCTGACTTCGCAGACTTCCAAAGACTCTTGTTATTTTTTTACTAAAAAAACGTTCCGAAACAATCGAAACGCTTCTTTCAGTATAAAATTTGTTTTATTTCTTTTTAATTAATTCCTGTAAAGGTTTTAACTGATCTAAATTGACTTTTGATTCTTTCAAAACCGAAACCATATTCATAATATTCGTTGGATTCATGTCTTTTCCCAAAACTCTCACAATAGCAAAACCGGCATCATTTTTATTGGCAAAAAGCACAAACTCATCAATTTTCCCATCCGTTTCAACATAACTTACCGATGCACCTTCTTTGCCTGAGCCAATCCTCATAAGCGGCTGGTAAATAGTATTTTTCAAAATCGATTTCACTTTGGCACGTTCTGTTTCAAATTGTGCTTTGTTTTTATCATCTAATTTGAAAGCCAAAACATTTATTTTATCAAAAGACTGCAAAGCTTCTTTTTGCACGGCCGTCAATTTGGTTTTGTCAACATTCAAAATATCCGATGAAATATCCAAAGCGATAAAATCTTTCTTTTCGCTATTTTCGACAAAATATTTTTGCAAAGTAAGCTCTGAATTACAACTCACCAAAAACAAACCACTTATAAAGGCAATTATAAATAAAGCCTGTTTCATATTACTTTTTGTCTTTAGTTGCTTTTTTCAAATCTTCTCCACCAGGAATTTTCATTTTATCGGTCAGCACCGAAATTTCATTCAGGTCAAAATCTCCTGTCAACGACACCAAAACTGTAGCTTCATCGCTTGCTCCTTTGGCCCTTGCGTCAACAATACTCCCTTTGGCTTTTCCATCAATAATCATCAACAACTCTTTAATTTGGTTTTCTTTGGCTCCTGATTTAACCATTATTCTAGTGGTTCCTTCTTCATTCTTTATTCGCATTAATTCTTCTAAACCAGCAGTTTTGATGTATTTATCTGCTGTTACTTTCATTTCTTTCCTTATACCTTCATCCAAAGATGTATAAGATTGTAAATTATCCAACTTCTTGATTAGGTTCATGTATTCCTGCATCTCTTTATTGGATGTATCTACCTTCATCTTACTCATCAACTCAAACATCTTTTTATTGACAACAACCGATATTACTTCTTCTTTGCCGTCAAATTTATCAAATGCAGACTGTGCAAAAAACGGACTAGATACTAATACTATTACTAATGTGATTATTAACTTCTTCATTTTTTTATTTGATTTAATGATTATTTTTAAAATTCAATTCAATTACCAGGCCAGAATGCTCTAGAATCACTCTCGCTTTACTCTTTACTCTTTACTCTTTACTCTTTACTCTTTACTCTTTACTCTTTACTCTTTACTCTTTACTCCACAAACACCTTTCCTTTGGTCACTTCATAAACCTGAAGATATTGTACCCCTTCGACCCCAACATTTACATTATTGGACAACATTGCCAATGCTTCTTGGGTAGCTTCAAAAGCTTCTTCAGGATTATCATACGTTCCTAATTCCTTATTAGCTTTTACAGTATTCGCAGAATTAAAATAAACAAATGTTCCTACTCCAATCAAGACAGCCACAGATGCAGCTATTGACCACCATAGCGCTTTTGGTTTTTCCGAAATCAGAGCTGTTTTTTTCGAAAATTTTTGCTCTTTAGCTTCTATGAAATAACCAAATAATGAACTGTATTGTTCTAAATGTGGCGCAACATCCTCTGAAGAAAAATAGTTTTTTAACTCATTTTCCTCGGCAATACTTGTTTCTCCTTCAAAGTATTTTTCTAAAAGTGCTTCCATTCTATCGAACTCCATAACTATGTGCTTTTAACATATATTCTCTAATCGTTTTCCTTGCTCTCGAAAGCGCCACTCGCACGGCAGTTTCATTCATTTCTATAATTTTCGCTATTTCCGAAAATTCGAATTGCTCTATGTCCCGCAACTGGATAATCAATCGTTGTTGCTCAGGCAATTGGTCAATAATTTTTTCTACCCAAAGTAAACTGTCACTATCTTCAATCTTACTATCCAAACTTGGTTCTTTATCGGTAAAATTAGAATGCACAATTTTGAGGTTGCTGGCACGTTTTGATTTCAGCTGATCCAAACAATAATTTTTTGTCATCGTCATCGCCACGGCTTCGACACTGTTGTACGTATCTAAATTTTCATTTTTGCTCCATAATTTAACCAAAACTTCCTGTGTGGCATCTTCGGCCTCCTCCGTGCTCACGAGTAATCGTTTTGCCAATCGGAAGAGCTTATCCTTGAATGGATTAATCAAATGCACGAATTCATTTTGGTTCATAAAGCAATTTTATTAATCCGTTTATACAGTCAAGACGAGCCAGTATTACTTTTGTTACAAAAAAAGAAATTAATTTAAACTAAAGTTAGTATTTTTGCGTTATGTCCCTACAAATAAACTCATAATATGAAGATATCTTTCAAAATTGCGTTTCTATTATTCATTTCTTTTTTTACTTTTCAGAGTTGTGAAGATATGGATGATGTTGCAGCTCCAGAGAATTTGGAGGTGAATGATTTTATATGGAAAGGTCTTAATTTATATTATTTATGGCAAGCCGATGTTCCTAATTTGGCCGATAACAGATTTGCCAATCAAAACGATTTAAACTCTTTTCTAAAACAATATTCAAAACCGGAAGATTTATTTGATGCTTTGAGAGTCGATAAATCTATCGATCGATTCAGTTGGATTGTTAGTGACTACAGAGAATTGGAAGGAATGCTTCAAGGTACTACAAAAAATGATGGCGTGGATTTTGGGCTTTACTATAAATCTTCAGGTTCCAATGATATTTTTGGTTACGTGAGATATATTATCCCAAACTCTGATGCATCAACCAAAAACATCAAACGTGGCGATATTTTCTATGGCGTAAACGGTACACAGCTTACGGCGAGTAATTATCAGACTTTATTATTAAATTCTGATAGTTATACATTAAATCTTGCCGATTACAATAATGGTCAAATTACACCAAACGGAAAATCGGTAAACCTAACCAAAACAGAGCTTTCCGAAAATCCGATAATGATAAATAAAGTAATTGAAACTGGAGGGCACAAAATAGGTTACTTGATGTACAATGGATTTTATTCTAATTATGACACCAATTTAAATGATGCTTTTGCTTCATTTAAATCACAAGGTGCTACCGACTTAGTTCTTGATTTGAGATACAATTCCGGTGGTTCTGTACAAACGGCAACCCGATTGGCAAGCATGATAACCGGTCAGTTCAACGGTAAAGTATTTTCAAAACAAAGATGGAATGACAAAATCAATGCCTACTTCGAATCTGAAGACCCAAATGCATTGAAAAACTTATTTACCAACACTATTGGCAACACTCCAATAAACAGTCTGAATCTTACCAAAGTTTATATTTTAACCACAAAAAGTACCGCTTCGGCGAGTGAATTGGTTATTAATGGTTTGAAACCTTATATTGATGTCGTTCAGATTGGGGATATTACCACAGGTAAAAATGTTGGATCAATTACGATTTATGACTCACCAACTTTTGGAAAAGAGAACAGAAACCCTCTTCACCATTATGCGATGCAGCCTATTGTTTTGAAGATTGTTAATGCAAATGATTTTGGTGATTATTTTAATGGTTTAACTCCTACCTATTCTTTAAAGGAAAACATAATAAATTTGGGCGTATTGGGAGATACTTCTGAACCATTATTAAGCACAGCCATCGGAAAAATTACAGGAACTACCAAAATGATTAAAACTACTGAAGGAAAAGAGTTCCCATACTTTGATGATTCCAAATCAATCAATGGATTGAACCAAATGCATGTTGACAAAGTTCCTGCAGGGCTTTTGAAATCATTGTAATTAGCCAATAATTATTCTCTAAAAATTCTTTTTCCTAACCCATTACGATCAACCCCAACTAAACTAAGTTGATTTGTTTAGCGTTAGACTTCATTTCTCATCGTAACAAAAAATATTAATATTAAATTTTGTTAACGGATTATGGAATTTTATATTCTAATGTTTCATTTTTTTATATAAAATGACCTTCAAGTTGACTAGTTAAAAAAATATTTCAGGCAACATCTAACTATCGTCATTCCAGAGGGCACGAACCAAAACGAACTGACGGGGCAATAACATCTGGTAGCTACATTCTAATTATTTCCTTTGATTTTCTTAAGTGAAGCTGTTTCGTTGCTCACTATGATCATGATTGAGGTTCATTGAGTGATTCATCCCTCGGAAAGAAAATATTGCGAGCGAATATTCCACAATATTTCAAAATCAAACCACTGTTCAAATCTCCTTTTTTGGATTCTTAAAAAAAGATTAAATCCATTTTTCTTCAAAAACAAGCCTAAAAAATAAATCCAATTACATCGTTGTCGTAACAAATATAAACTTACATTACTGTTAAAAAACTGTACTAAAAAGATTGTTTAACATTTAAAATTAGGTAGTTCATCGTATTTTTTTGAAGTTTGTCGATGAAATTATAAAATTATTGTAAGATTATGTTAAAAATGAAAGTAAACTTAGTGCTGTTTTTGGCATTCTTGACGCAAATTATTTTTGCGCAGGAAAGAGCTGTTTCGGGAGTTGTTTCAGATGATGCAGGATTGCCTATTCCTGGAGTTAGTATTACTCTCAAAGGAACAAAAGAAGGGACTCAAACTGACTTAGATGGTAAATACACCTTAAAAGTAAAACCAGAACAAATACTTGTATTTAGCTATGTTGGACTTAAAACCCAAGAACGTAAAGCTAGTGCAACAACAATCAATGTGAAAATGTTGAGCGATGCCAACGAATTAAAAGACGTTGTTGTAACCTCAATGGGGATTAAAAGAGAGAAAAAATCACTAGGTTACTCTACGCAAGAAGTATCGGGAAAAGATCTTAATGGCGGTACAGCCAATAATAACGTTGCGAGCCTTTTGTCTGGAAAAGCCGCTGGAGTAGAAGTAACTAGAAACACCAACTTTGGCGGTTCTACCAACGTGGTAATTCGTGGTAACAAATCACTTACCGGAAACAACCAAGCCTTATGGGTTATTGATGGAGTACCTGTGGACAATACAAACTCCAACGAAGAAGTCCAAAAGAATGGTAAAACCGGATATGACTATGGGAATGCCGCATCAGACATTAACCAAGAAGACATTGAATCTGTGAACGTTCTTAAAGGAGCTGCTGCAACCGCACTTTACGGTGCAAGAGCCGCAAACGGAGTGGTAATGGTAACTACAAAAAAAGGAAAATCCAAAAAGAGCGGAAGTATTGGTGTTACATTTTCAACGGGTTTTTCTGTTGGAACAATTGATAAAAAAACATTTCCAGAATACCAAACTAAATATGGTTCGGGATATGGATTTGGCTCTTCTTTCTTGGGAACAGACCCAGTCGATACTGTTGATACTTCAAATGATGCCTCACTTGGAGACAAATATGATTCTTCTAAGTTGGTTTATCAATGGGATGCATTTACCCAGTATTCTCCAAATTTTGGAAAAGCCACACCTTGGCAAGCTGCAAAAAATGGTCCAATCACCTTTTTTAACAATTCAAAAAATTTCAACAATAGTTTGACTATCGAAAAAGGAACGGAAGACAGCAACTTCTTGCTTTCTTACAATAAATTAGATCAAACTGGTATCATGCCTAATAGTAAATTGGCTAAAAATCAAATCAGTGCACGATTTAACCAAAAAATTACAGACAAATTATCGGCTACTGCTTATGCTAGTGTAACACTTCAGGACACTAAAGGACGCAACAGCACAGGATATTCTGATAATATTTTGGGGGCTTTCCGCCAATGGTGGTCGGTTAACACAGATATTCAAGCTCAAAAAGAAGCTTATTTTAATTCAGGAGGGCAAAACATTTCCTGGAACTGGGCAGATCCAACATCTGAGGATGGTTTAGTACCTGCATATTGGGACAATCCCTATTTTACAAGATACCAAAATTACAACACTGACGAAAGAACTCGTTTGTTGAGTTATGCGACTTTGAACTATCAAATTAATGACTGGTTATCTGCCATGGGAAGAGTATCGCTTGATACTTACAATGAATTGCAGGAAGAAAGAAGAGCTATTGGTTCTGTTGCAAATCCTTTTGGACTTTCTCCTGTGGATGAAACTTCGGGTTACCAAAGAAAAGACATTCATTTTCAAGAAATCAATTATGATGTAATGTTGAATTTCAACAAACGACTTAGTGATGATTTCAGTATTAATGGTGTTGCGGGTTTAAATATCAGAAGAAATTTATTTGACAGTGTAAAAGCTTCTACTATTGGAGGATTGGTTGTTCCTGGTCTTTATGCATTGGGGAATTCGAAATATGAGCTGCCTTTCCCTTCTGAAAGAAGAGAAACAATTGGTGTAAACGGAATTTACCTTCAAGGATCTGTGGGGTATTTAGACACCTATTTTATTGATGCATCCATTCGTAGAGACGTTTCGTCTACACTTCCTGCAGGAAACAACTCTTACATTTATCCTGCAATTTCTGGTTCTGTACTTTACTCAAAATTGTTAAACCAAGACTGGTTGAATTTAGGTAAATTCAGAATGAACTATGCCGAAGTTGGTAACTCTGCTCCTGTTAACTCATTGGTAAACACTTATGACAGAAACCCTAATTTTGGTGGTGAAGGTTCTTATTATCTTCCAAATACAAACAATAATCCGAACCTAAAACCGGAAAGAACGAAATCATTTGAAATTGGACTTGAAAATTCGATGTTAAACAGAAGATTGGGATTTGATATTACGTACTACAATACCAAATCAGTTGACCAAATCGTTTCGGCTGCGGTGAGTGCTTCATCTGCCTTTACCAGTGCTTATGTAAACGGGGGAACAATCCAAAATCAAGGTGTCGAATTGCAATTGACAGGAACTCCGGTTAAAACCAACGATTTTACTTGGGATGTAACTGTTAACTGGTCTCGCAACAAAAGTACAGTACTTGAATTACCTCAAGGCGTTGAGAACTTACAACTAGGTTCTTACCCACAAGGAATTACTATAAACGCAACACCAGGACAACCTTATGGAACAATAAAAGGTTCTGATTATATCTATACAAATGGACAGAAAACAGTAGATCAAACTACCGGAAAATATTTAATGACCACTTCTTCAGATAATATCATTGGTAATATAAACCCGGATTGGATTGCAGGTATCCGAAACAAATTCAATTACAAAGACTTCTCTTTGAGTTTCCTTATTGACTCACAAAAAGGTGGTGATATTTTCTCACTGGACATGGCTTACGGTCTTGCTGGAGGATTATATAAAGAAACAGCTGTGGGAGATATTAGAGAAAATGGGGTTGTACACTCTGGAGTTGCACCAGATGGAAAACCAAACACCATTCCTGTTCAAAACCCAGGATCATACGAAAATGCTAATTACGGATATTATGTAGAACCAAGTAAAGCCTTTGTTTATGATGCTTCATTTGTCAAATTAAGAGAAGTAAGCATTGCTTATAATATTCCGACAAAATGGTTAAGTAAACAAAAAATAATAAACGAAGCTACTTTCAGTGTCGTTGGATCCAACTTATGGATTATTTACAAAGACCTTCCTTATGCAGATCCAGAAAGCGGATTAGGATCTGGAGTAGGTTCTAGAGGTTATTCTTTAGGTTCTCTTCCTACAACAAGAGATTTTGGATTTAACTTAAAACTGAAATTTTAATACTTAAAAAGATGAAAAAAATAATATATGTTCTGGGTATTTTATTTCTGACGGCAGCTTGTAATGAAGACTCTCTTGCAGATTTGAATACAGATACCAAAAACCCTTTGGAAGTTCCCGCAAATACTCTATTTGTTACAGCTCAAAAAAATATTGTTGACGAAATGACAACGCCAAATTATAATATGAATATATATAGATTGGTATGCCAACAATGGACTGAAACAACTTATGTGGATGAGTCAAACTACAATTGGACAGGAAGAAGCATTTCTGATAATCATTGGAAAAACTTTTATGCATTGCCTCTTGCTGATTTAGACAAAGCCAAAGAAATTATCGAAAAACAAGTTTTTTCCAGCTACCAAACAACTTTGATAGCACAGCAAAAAAATCAATTGGCACTAATTGACTTATTAACGTGTTATTCTTATACTATATTAGTAGATACTTTTGGCGATGTACCGTACAACGAAGCATTGCTGGGGTCCGAAAATTACTTACCTAAATATGACAAATCACTTGATATTTACAAAAATTTAATTGTACGTATTGATAATGATTTGGCCAAAATTGATGTAAATCACGGAGCTTTCGGTTCTTCAGATTTTATTGGAAATGACGATATGAATCAATGGATAAAATTTGCAAACTGTTTAAAACTCAAAATTGGAATCAACCTGAAAGCTTCTGGATTAGCAAATTCAATTGCTGATGCAGCCATCATATCGGCTTCAAAAAACGTAATTACATCAAATGACCAAAATATAAAATTTGTGTATGAAAATAGTGGTCCAAACACCAATCCTGTTTTCAGAGAACTTTCTGCCCGTAATGACTTTGTTGTAACTGAGACAATTGTAAATCATTTGGTTGGAAAAAATGACCCTCGTGTTACAGAATATTTTGCAGATAATAAAATTCCGTATGTAGGTGGAAAAGTAGGAGTTAAGAATTCGTATTCTAAATTCACGCATGTTAGTGATAAAATCAGACAACCAAATTTCCCATCAACTTTATTTGATTTGGCTGAAACAGAATTCCTGTTAGCCGAAGCAGTTGAAAGAGGAATTGCAGTTGGCGGAACTGCCCAAGATCACTATAACAAAGCGATTACTGCCTCGATGAAAGACTGGGAAATTGCTGATGCAGACATAACAGCATACTTGGCTCAACCCAATGTAGCCTATACTACTGCTGCATCAACTTGGCAACAAAAAATAGGAGAACAAGCCTGGTATGCGCTTTTCAATAGAGGATTTGAAGCTTATACTTCGACCCGTAGATTAAATTACCCTGTATTGAATGCTCCGGCATCTGCGGATCCGGCGGCCAATGGTCAGGTCCCTTCAAGAATGCAATACCCAACTAGAGAACAAACCTTGAATCCAACCAACTACAATGCAGCCGCAAAAAGTATTGGCGGCGATTTGCTGACAACCAAAATATTTTGGGACGTTAACTAATTAAACAAATACTATCTTAATCAAGAAAGGCTTTCGTAACTGAAAGCCTTTCTTTTTCCCAAAAAATTAAATAAACTAAAAAAAAATTAATCATTAAAATAAAACCCTGCAGGAATAACTCCAACTGAGAATGTTTTTTCTAATGTACCAACAGATGGCGAGGTTAATGCATAAACATATACTTTTCCATTATGTTGATAATCTCCCGCATCGCCAACATAGATATGATTTCCATGAACTGCAAAACTATACACGCCGTAAACTCCCTGCGATGTTGTGCTAAATGCAGCTGTTGTAGGCAAAGCTGTTGCAGTTGCACTCATTTTGTAAACATCAGAGTCGACAGTATAAAACACATCGGAACCGTTCAAAACCAAATTTGTTAAATGTTTTTTCACATCCGAATAAGCAATCGTACTTGTCACTGTATTGTTTGCCAAACTCACTTTTACGATTCGTCCAGCGGTTTCTGCCAAAGGAGTACTTACATAACTTGGGTTTCCAGAACACGCCACCCACAAAGTCCCATCTTTTATTTCCATACTTTCTGGAACATCTCCAACTGTGATTGTGGTAGAAACCGTACTCGAAGCAGCGTCAATAACCGAAACTTTATTCCCATAACTGTATCCGCCTTTGTGGGCTACGTACAATTTTCCAGAATTGGCAATGATTCTTTCAGGACCTTCCACAACCGGAATGGAGCTCGATACTTTTTTGGCGTTTAAATCAATTACGGCAACATAATCATCTGTCGCAACACTTCCGTCACCCCAGTTGGTAACGTATCCTTTGCCATTTGCGAAAGCGATAAATCTCGGATTTTTTAGCCCCGTGCTGATGCTTCCAAGACTTTTCAAAGTATAGCGGTTCACGATTTCTATCTTGTTACTCGCATTAAGAACGATATAGGCATTATCACCGTTAAAACCAATATCCTGACCGGTATCACCCAAAGTAATTGTTGGGTTTACCACCGAAAAAATATCATTTTGAGCAGTTGCAAAATCCGAAGAAACATAGGAAACCGAAGCGTCGTTATGACCAAACCCTCCCTGGTTCAAAATCAAAAATCCATTATCATAACTTCCCAAAGGTGTATCATCATTGGTATCATCATTGGTACAAGACACAAAAAACAAAGAAGATATTAGCCCTGTTAAAACTAGTTTACTAAAATTCATTGTATTAAAATTTAAAGGTTAGGTTGATTAAAAAATTTCTGCCCGGCATATAATGCTGAGATATACTTTGATAATTCTGATTAAAAAGATTCAATGCCTGCACGCCTATTTTGCAGGTATATTTGTTGCCAAAATCATAAAAAACACCCAAATTGGAAACCCAATATTCTTTGACTAAATGGTATTTTTGCGAAGGTGTCGTAACCGCTCCGTTAAATAAAAACTGATACGTAGCCGATATTTTTTTATACGAATAAGAAACATTCGAATTCAATTTGTGATAAGGAACATAATTTAATTGTTCTCCCGTGTCAACATTTTCAGAAACGGTGTAGGCATAACTGGCGTTTAGCGCAACGTTATTTTTTCCAAAAGAATTTGACCAACCCAAATTCGTTTCAGAACCATAACTGTTTACTCTATCAATATTTTCGGGTGTCCAATTGCTTCCATCCAAAGGAGCCCACCGAATTAAATCTTTTATTTTTATAAAATAAACCGTTTCAGACAGTGTGAATTTTTTATAAGTAAAAACATTTCCAATCTCAGCCTGATAGGAGCTTTCCGGCTTTAAATCAGGATTTCCACCTGTTTCCCAATACAAATCATTAAAAGTTGGAATCCTGAAGTTTCTCGAAACATTGAATTTTAAATTATAAAAGGAATTGAATTTATAAGAAGTCCCCAACGAAAACAAAAACGGACTGTCATAATCCGAAGTTGCTTCTTTTCGGAAACCCAATTCGCTTTGCCATTTTTCATTATGCTGTTCCACCGCTTTGATAGAAAGACCTCCTATTTGTCGTGTATTATTACCAAAACTGGTTCCGAAACCTTTCGTTCTATTGTAATCCAAAATCCCGTTTAGTTTGATAAAATCGGTCACTTTATACCCCAAATCCATTTTGGCAATAAAAGATTCTGACTTTCCAAAACTAAAATCATCACTTTCAATATTTTCAAAATATTGGTATTGTTCTGAGAGATAAGCTACTTTATAATTACTGCTGAAGCGATTTTTGGAAGTTGAATATTCCAAAAGATTTCTACTAAATGTGTTAACGTATTTTGTTTTAGAATCGGATTCGGAAATTAAAGAAAGATTTCTATCAGTGTCCGAAGATTGGCTGTAAAAAGCAAGGACAGCATTTGGTTTTATTTTGTATCCAATATTGGCATACAAATTCGTAGTGGCGTATTGCCCATTTTCGTTTTTCCGTTGCACTCCATCCCAAGTATATTGATTTACGTAGGGATAATCATTATCCGAGCTGTTTCTAGAAAACCCCACTTGCGTGCTCCATTTTTTGTTTGAAACCGCCATTTTATAATTCACACCAACTGTATTGAAGCTACCATAATCCAAGCGTAAATCGTTTTCGAATTTGTTTTTAAAAACCAAATCGTTGTTTAAATGAACCGTTCCACCAATGGCTCCGCTTCCGTAACTTACGCTGCCTCCACCCGCTTTTATGCTTACAGAATTAAAATCGGGAGCGGTAAAAGTATTGAAATCGGTACTGCCGTTAAGTTGCGAATTGACATTTATTCCGTTCCAGATTACTGCGGTTTGAGAGGCCGTCGTTCCCCTAAAAGAAACGGTTGACAACATTCCGCGACCGTATTCTTTGAAATAAAGCACACTGTTATAATTCAGCAAATTGGTAAGCGAAGATTGATTTTTGTTTATAACCGAATCATTGAGAATCTGAATCGATTGCGATTTATTATTGGAATACAAAGTTCGGTCTGAAACTACAACTTCTTTTAAGTTGTTTATAGCACCATTTTGCGCCGAAATCAATTGGCACAGCAATACAAAAATGCTTATATACAGTTTTTTTATAGTCATAATTCCAGAACCTTTTTTCCCGAAAGCTCGATATTAGTTAAGAAAAAAGGCAGGTCTCCTGGCTTGCGTCTTGTTGTTGACCTTCCCATCTCGTCTTAGGACGAGACAGTGGTTTTGTAGATAACAACAAGCTTGATAGCTTACAGTTGCGGGAACAGCGCAAGATTTTTGAATTTTAATTTTAGAATTTTGATTTTAGATTTAAAATCATAAATCGCTAATCAGCAATCTTCAATCACTTGCTTCCCTTTTAATGTGTTTTCAAAAAAAGCAAAAACACAACCTTAATTCGATTGCAAAGATAATGTTAAAAAAAACGAAAATTAAAACTAATGAAGCTTTTTAATTTTAAAATAAAAATAACTATTAATTTATCAGTCTTTTACAGACACGAAATTACTTTACATTTCACCTTTAATCACAACTCCATAATCCAACTGTGTTGTGAAAGCCTCCTGCAAAGGAAGATTATTTATCTTGCATAAAATACTTCGAATTACTCCAGAATGAGCAACGATGATTACTGGCTTTGTGTGCTTTTTCGAAAGCTTATTATCTAAAAATTCCCGAACCCTGAAATCCAATTCAACAAACGATTCTCCATTGGGCACATTCACATTGACAAAATCTTCCATCCAAGGATCCAAAACTTCACGGGGAATGGCATCCCAACTTTTTAGTTCCCAATCCCCAAAATGCATTTCCATCAGTCTAGAATCTTCAATAATGGATTCTATTTTAGAGTTTTTTTGAATATGCCTAGCCAAAATAGTACAACGTTGCAACGGACTTGAATATAAAACGGCTTCTTGAGGCAATTGACTTAAAATGGATTCAAAAATTGCATCGTAAGGCTCGCGAATTCCAACATCACTCTGCCCGTAGCAAATTCCTTTTTCACAAACCGTTTCGGTGTGACGCACTAAATAAACTTCCATATTCCGATAATTGACAGATAAAAAATCACTTCACACACCTGTTGCGTAGCTCCCAAACAATCTCCTGTATAACCGTCTATCCATTTTTGAAAATAACGGGCAAGAAAAAACCGAGTCACAAAAACAGGTACCAAAGCCAACAGCAATTGCCATTGAAAAAAAGACAAAACGACAAGTGGCAGCAATCCAAAGAAAGTCGCTCCTACTACTTCTTTCCAAGTAAACTTTTGAGCAATCGGTTTGCTTTTGCTCGATGCGTCCTCTCTTGAATATTCGTGAGTAAAAACAATAGAAATAGCGGCCAAACGGCTTACCGAATGGGCGGAAACAAATATTAGTAGATTGCAGATTGTTGATTCTAGATTAACGATTTCTGATTTTGAAATCGCACTAAAAATTGCTTCAAATTTCAACAAAAACAATAAAACCAAACCAATAGCCCCATAAGCTCCAATAGAGCTATCTTTCATTATGGTTAAGATTTTCTCCTTAGTCCAACCTCCACCAAAACCATCACAGACATCAGCAAAGCCATCTTCGTGAAAAGCTCCTGTAGTCAAAATTCCAGCTATGATTGAAAGAATTACAGCAATTTCATTGGAAAACAATACTGCGGAAAAATAATAAACCAAAAAAGAAATTCCGCCAACTATCCAGCCAATCAAAGGAAAATAACGTGATGCTTTGTTTAAATAATCAGGATTATGGTCGATGTTTTTAGGACACGGAATTCGGGTGTAGAACATCATTGCCGTGAAAAATATATGTAATTGTTTTTTCATTTTTTATTTAGTATTTACAATAAAATCGACTAAATCATTCGAAATCAATCTCATTTATACTCAATCTTTTTAAACCCAAATTTTAGAATAAATTCATCATATTCTTCTTGAAATGTTTTCTTTTTATGATGTTCCTCTTGATTTTTGATATAATTTCTAACTTTATCAATGACCGATTCTGAAACCGAAACTGCAAAATATTCATCCTGCCACTGAAATTGTTCTTTAGTCAATCCATTTTTGTTAATCCAAAAAGAAGATTCTCCTTTTATAAGTTGCATTACTTTTTGAATATTCTGATCAACACCCAATGAAATTAAACAATGACAATGATCTGAATATCCGTTTATAAAATCAATAAAAATTCCTTTTTGAATTGAGTTTTCTCTTATATGATTCCAAACTTTTTGGCGCAATTCAATGGAATCTAAATACGGAATTCTGTTTTTAGTACTCCAAACACAGTGAATATAGACTTTTACAAATGGCATTCTAATATTTTTAGTTGTTTATTTTTTTTTGGCTAAAGCCAATCTAGATATTTCTATTTTATATCCAATAGCTAAAGCTATTGGCAATTCAATATTTTGTTCCTCAATTGCCTCAATATTTATTTAAACCAATATACTTTCCAATCATAAACCCATATTAAATTGACTCCAGATTTATCTTTTATATACAATCTTTAAAGCTTATTGCAATTCAATATTTTGTTCCTCAATTGCCTCCAGATTTACCAAAATAATATTCTTTCCAATCAGAAATCCTATTTTGAATTGCCTCCAGATTTATCTGGAGGAATTAAATTAACATTTGCTTCAAATTGGCTTTAGCCAAAAGAACAACTACTCTTTTTTGCTAATTCCCGCCGATTCAAAACTAGCCATTTCATTCAGGAAACAAACCGCCGATTGGATAATTGGAAATGCCACCGCACAACCTGTTCCTTCACCCAAACGCAAATCTAATTGCAGCAACGGCTGAACATCCAGATAATTCAATATTTTTTGATGCCCTTGTTCGGCTGAGGAATGACAAAATATGGCATTTTCTTTAATTGAAGGATTCATTTTATAAGCGATTAAAAAAGCCACCGTACAAATAAAACCATCTACCAAAATGAGCATATTATTTTGTTTCGCCTGAAGCATTCCACCCGCGATTTGCATAATTTCGAATCCTCCAAAATAGGCCAACTTACTTTGTAAATCATTTGGGCCGTTGTAATTTTTCAAAGCTTTTTTCAGGATATTTTGTTTCTGAATTAATTTTTCGTCAACAACACCAGTTCCTTTTCCGACGCAGTCTTCGATTGGTAATTCCAAAAGAATACTCATCAAGACTGAAGCTGTCGAAGTATTGCCAATTCCCATTTCGCCAAAACCGATGCAATTACAACCCGTTTCAAAAATTGAATTCACGATTGCTGCCCCTTTAGTAAAACACAAATTCAATTCAATCTCACTCATTGCCGGACCATGCAAAAACGATTGTGTTCCCTTCCCTATTTTGGCTGAAACCAGATTGGCATTAGTCGGAAAATCGTAATTTACACCCGAGTCTACGATTGTTAAGGCGATATCATTTTGTTTGCAAAACACATTGATAGCCGCTCCTCCTTCGATAAAATTAGCCACCATTTGCCTCGTAACATCTTGCGGATAAGCGCTAACACCGTGATTTCCAATTCCGTGATCGGCGGCGAAAACAACAATATTGGGTTTTGTTATTATTGGTTCCAATGTTTGGAAAACGCTACCGATTTGTTTCGCCAAACATTCCAAAACACCAAGTGAGCCTAAAGGTTTGGTTTTATTGTCTATTTTTTTCTCAAGAGATTCTTTTATAGTGTAATTATCTGGAAGTGATTCCTTCGTTCCTCGCAATGACTCAGGAACCGAAATAGGAATAGAAACTGAAATTTCTTCCACAAAAGGTCTTTCTGCTTTTTGTTTCCAATTCAATTGTTGCAACATGGGTTGGTTGTCATAATTGGTTGCGGGTTTGCCTACGCAAAAATACCCCAAAGGCTCAATATTTTCTGGTAATCCCAAAAGTTGTTTGAATTGATAGTAATTTAGAATCGAAACCCAACCCATAGAATAACCTTGCTCTGTGAGTGACAGCCAAATGTTTTGAGCAGCACAAACTGCACTAAATTTTATAGCTTCATTGCTCCCGACAGTTCCTATCGTAAAATTATTCAAAACCGAACGGTCATAACAAATCACCAATCCAAGTGGCGCTTCCTCAATCGCTTCCAATTTTAAAGCTTTGTATTGTACTTTTTGAAAATCATCATCCGTTAAATTTGAAGCTTTATGGTCGTAATCCAAAAAAAGTTCTTTTATCGCTTTTTTTATCGCATCCGATTTGATGAGATAATATCTAGTAGCATCTGTCAATCCAACTGATGGCGCGCAATGTCCTGCCTGCAATGCTCTTTGAACTACTTCATCAGGAATTACATCGTTTGTAAAATGGCGGGTGTCACGGCGTGATTTTATAATTTCATCTAATGTCATTATGTGCAGTTTTTGCGTTAGGGATGGAAGCGGCATCCTATTGTGGCGGGGTTCGCCACAATAGATATAGCGCACAGCCCGACCCTTGGGGAACGCCCAAATTTATAAAATTCTATTCTTTTATTTTTACTGGAATCCCGGAAACCATCAACACGACGGTATCGGCTTTTTGGGCTATGTATTGATTCATCCAACCTTGCAATTCGACAAATTTTCTTCCAATATGGGTTTCGGCGTGAACTCCCATTCCTATTTCGTTAGTCACAATAATGATTGTTGCATTTTCCTGTTTCGCAATAGCATCAAATTCGGCTTTGGCTTGTTCCAAACTTAGGGCAACGTCATTTTTTGTATCTACAAAAAAATTAGTCAGCCAAAGCGTCACACAATCGACAATAGCTACTTTTCCGGAGAAATCTATTTCGCTCAGATGTTTTTCTTTCTCTATGTTTATCCAATGTTCTTCACGGTCTTTTTGGTGGCGATCGATGCGTTTTTGGAAATCTTCATCCCACTTTCGGGCGGTTGCCACGTACATTGGTTTTTCGGATAATTCTTTGGATAATTTCTCTGCATAACTGCTTTTTCCGGAACGTTCTCCGCCTGTTATTAAATATATCATTTTACTTTCCTTTCTTTGGTATTCGCTCCGTATTTTCAATGTGTTTTATAAAATCATTTTCCACAGGAGACAATTCATTTATTGTTAATTCTTTATTCGAAATTGGGTTCCTCTGTGCGACTTTACACGGTAACCAACCGAAATTATTACGTCAATATTGTAGAATGTTGTTTCATAATTTTTCCCATCAGAAGCAGTATGTCGGAATTTCCGACTAACTAAAATTTCTTCCAGTTCTCCTTCCTTGAAAATGTTACCCAAATATTCAGTAATGGTAACTCTATTCTTTTGAAATAAGTCAGCCATTTGTGCTTGGGTAAGCCAAACCGTTTCTTCAAGAAGACGCGTTTCTATTTTGGTCGTTCCATCTTCGGTTTGATAAATCAGTATATTCGATACGTTTTCCATAGTGTAAATTTAAAATCAATACGGGCAATGTGTGCAATCGCTTTTACAACAATATCCCCGTTTGAGATGAAACCAAGGCTTAAAAACATAGTTCCCGTCTTCAAAATAATAATCAATTCCTTCGATTATGTTTGTGGTTTCGGGCAATAACGAAGCTTTGTTTCCAATGGCCGTTTCAGGAGTTATGGTCGCTACAAATTCATCAATTTTGTGGGAACAAACTTTTTTGAAACAACTCGGACAAAGACAATCTGCGCTATCAAGAGGATTGAAAATAGGTGGAAAATCATTGCACCAGCAAGCTTTGCCTTCTGCAGTATCTCCACAATCAAAAGCTATTTGACAAATAGAACAATGTTTCACTTTTATTGTATTCATTTGGTAAAGATAGCGTTTGTCTTATTTTTTACTTCAAAAATTTATAATTTGCTATACCTTTGCTCTTATTGAAAAAACTAAAATATGCGATTTTCGTTCTACAAAGTTATTTTATTAGTCCTTCTTTTTTCATTTATTGGATGCAAAAAAAATGAAAAAAGTGATATTCAAAATGATGTCAACAGCCCAAATAGTATCCATTATGCCAAAAGTTTGGCAATTCACAAACACGAAGGTTTTACCGTTGTGACGGTTTCAAATCCATGGCCGGATGCCGTAAAAGATTTCACTTATATTCTAAAAGAAAAAAACGGAATTGTTCCTGATAGTTTAAAAAAATACACTCAAATTTCGGTTCCATTGAAATCTATTGTCGTGACATCGACCACAAATATTCCTTTTCTGGAAATGTTGGGTGTAGAAAAATCGTTGGTTGGATTTCCGCACACCGATTATATTTCATCCGAAAAAACAAGGACTTTAATTGACGCCGGTTTGGTTAAAAATGTGGGACAAAACGAAAAACTCAATATTGAACAACTTATCGATTTGGCACCAGAACTCATTGTAACTTTTGGCATTGACAACAATAATCCCAGTATCGAAAATTTACAAAAAAGCGGTTTAAATGTATTGATTCAAGCCGATTGGATGGAGCAATCTCCGCTTGGAAAAGCAGAATGGCTAAAATTGTACGGCGCATTATTTGTTAAAGAAAAAGAAGCCGATATTTTATTCGAAAACATTGTGAAAGAATATAATAATGCTTTGGAATTGGTTGCCACCAAAAAACCAACTTCGACTGTTTTATATGGTTCAATGTATCAAGACCAATGGTTTGTAGCTCGCGGAAGCAGCTGGGTTGCCCAATTTATGAAAGACGCCAAAGCAGATTATCTCTGGAAAAACCTTGATGGCACGGGAAGTCTCGGTTTGTCATTTGAAAACATATTGGACAAGGCCAAAACAGCCAACTTCTGGATTGCAACCGGTTCGTTCAAATCATTGGCCGAACTGGAAAAAGCTAATCCGCATTACAGCCAGTTTACTGCTTTCGCTAATAAAAATATTTACACTTTTGAAGGAAAACTAGGCGCTACCGGCGGTACGGTTTTTTATGAATTATCCCCTGCCAGACCCGATTTGGTTTTGAAAGATTATATCAAAATTTTTCATCCGGAATTACTTCCGAATTATAATTTTACTTTTGCTAAAAAATTAAATTAAATACAACTTACGAAACCTAACAGGTTTTAAAAACCTGTTAGGTCTTTGCTAAAAAAGGTAAATTGAACAATCCTAAAAGAAATACAATCCTATTTTCATTCCTTTTTTTAGGGCTGATTGTGCTATTTTTTGCAAACATCAGTTTGGGGTCGATTGCGATACCTTTCAAAGAAGTGTACACCAGTTTGACAGGCGGTCAATCTAGTAAATCGACTTGGGAATATATCATCATCAATTACCGCTTACCCAAAGCGATTACAGCGGTTTTGGTTGGAATGGGATTATCAATCAGTGGATTATTAATGCAGACCTTATTCCGAAACCCGCTCGCAGGTCCTTATGTTTTGGGGCTTAGCTCAGGCGCGAGTTTGGGAGTTGCTTTTGTCATATTGGGAGCCAGCATATTACCCTCCTTTTTAAGCGGTGTTCTATTGTCGCCTTACGGAATCGTTTTGGCATCAACTCTAGGAAGTACTTCTGTTTTATTATTGGTTTTATTGGTTTCCCAACGTTTACGAGACACGATGGCAATTTTGATTGTCGGTTTGATGTTTGGCAGTTTTACCAGTGCTGTTGTTGGGGTTCTTACCTATTTCAGTTCTGCGGAACAGTTGCAAAAATTTACTTTTTGGTCTCTGGGAAATCTCGGCAATTTGTCCTGGACATCGATTCTTATTTTAACCATTTGCGTGTTGTTTGGGTTGCTTCTTAGTTTACTAAGCATCAAGCCTTTGAACGCACTACTATTGGGTGAAAATTATGCCAAAAGTATGGGGTTGAATTTCAAAAAAGCCCGACTAATCATCATAATTGCAACTGGAATTCTAGCAGGAAGCATAACGGCTTATGCAGGACCAATTGCTTTTGTCGGGTTGGCGGTTCCCCATATTGCAAAATTGGTGTTTCAAACCAGTAACCATACGGTTTTGTTCTGGAGTACTTTACTTTTTGGAGCGGGAATTATGTTGATTTGTGATGTGGTTTCCCAAATGCCGGGAATGGATATTACGTTGCCAATCAATGCAATTACTTCCATATTGGGAGCACCGGTTGTTATTTGGTTGTTGGTCCGAAAGAGGAATTTTAGATGATAATTGGAATCCTGCTTAACCACAAAGTCCGCAAGGGAGACGCTAAGTAAACAAAGCTTTGCGAACTTTGCGATATTCTTTGTGCCCTTTGCGGTTAAAAAAAATAAAATATGTCAAACAATATCTTAACCACTCAAAATTTAAGCATTGGTTATTCCTCCAAAAAGGAAACAATAACCATTGCCGAAAACCTCAACCTGAACTTACAGGCAGGAAAATTGACTGCTTTGATTGGTGCCAATGGTATTGGAAAATCGACTTTGTTGCGCACGATTACTGGGATTCAAAAACCTTTGCAGGGAACTGTATTTCTGAATGATAAAAAAATATCCAGTTATGAACCTTTAGCTTTAGCACAAAACTTAAGCATGGTTTTGACCGAAAAATTGCCTCCGAGTAATTTAACTGTTTTTGAATTGGTGGCATTGGGTCGCCAGCCTTACACCAATTGGATTGGGACTTTATCGGATGCAGACATTCAAATTGTTCAGAATGCGATAGAATTGACGCAAATTAGTCATTTGTCCCAAAAAAAACATTACGAAATAAGTGATGGCCAACTCCAAAAGGTTTTAATTGCTAGAGCTTTGGCACAAGACACCCCTTTGATTATTTTGGACGAGCCCACAACTCATTTGGATTTACTGCATAAAGTTTCGTTGCTGAAACTCTTAAAAAAACTAACCCACGAAACCGGAAAATGCATTTTGTTTTCGACTCACGATATCGAAATGGCTATTCAATTGAGTGACGAAATGATTATTATGACTCCCGAAACAGTGGTACAGGACGAACCTTGTAATTTAATACGCAAAGGAAGTTTCAATACTTTATTCAAAGATGAACATATCGTTTTTGATAATGAAAAAGGGAAGTTCATAATTGTTTAATTTCTGCTTTTTTTTTTGAACCTTCGAAACCCTTTCTTTTCGGCATTATTTTTAAAAAACCAACTGTTATTTTTTTATTTTACAAATAAACACACTGAATAACAGATAATTACATTTAAATAATGTAAATTTGTCCTCCTCATTTTTCACTCCCTGAGTCTTTACTGATCTACATTATTAAAAACAATTTTAAATTTTTTAATTATGGAACATTTGTACAGAATCCCCAAAAAAATTATTGTTTTAGGTTTACTATTATTCTTTTTTTCCTGCAGTCAGGACGAAACGGTTAATAGCAATTTGCAAACAAACGAGACCCAATCGTTTTCTGCAAAAATGAGTAACGAAAAACTCAATGTCTTTAAAGGTCCTGAAGTTGCGCTTGGATACGGAAAAGTACGTTCCTGGGTTAGCGTAAACAAAGAAGGATTCCCTAGTGAGATTGGAATTGAAATTACGCCGGAAGCCTTTAAAAACCTTTCCGATGAAAACGCAAAATCCGTTCCTCCAGAAGGAGCTACAATTGTTGTTCCATTGCATGAGAAAGCTATGCAATCAACTCCTTTTGACCACATTGGACTCAACTGGAATCCTCACGGACATGAACCTGTAGGTTTTTTTGATGTACCACATTTTGACATTCATTTCTATATGATTTCTGTTGAAGAACAAATGGCAATACCGGCTTGGTCTCCCGCAACGAATGACGCTTTCAATAACTACCCTCCTCCTGGTTATTTACCAGCTGATTACGGAACTCCTCCTGGTCCGGCAACTGCGGAAGCTGAAATGGGAAAACATTGGGCTCCCAATAATTTACCAACATTACTTCCTTTTACCAAAGTTTTGATTTATGGTACTTTTGATGGTGAATTCATTTTTATAGAACCAATGATTACTTTAAACTATTTTCTTTCTAAAGAAGATTTCAGCATACCTTACTCACAACCTGATTTCTTTGCAAAATCTGGAAATTACCCAACAAAGTATAATGTTTTTCATAATTCTACTAACGGAAACACTTATGTTACACTAAGCGATTTTGTATGGCGAACAAAAAAATAAATAACAATGAGGAAGCAGAAAAACGTTTCCTCATTTTACTTCCTTATCTATTGTTTTCCAACAAGGAAAGAGACAATTTTTCTTTCTAAAACCATTCATAAGTTGTTTATCTTTGTAAGAGTCATAAAAACTAACTATGAAATACTTACTAAAAACAGCCTTGATTTTTTGGATTGCCATAGGTTCTGCACAGACAAAATTGGAATTGACACCAAAAGGTTTTCTTCCTTTGGAAATAGCAATGCCAAATCATCCGATTAATGAATTAATAGAAATGTCCAAAGACTGGGCATATTCTCATTATTTTGTAAAAGGTTGTGATATTTTTGATGTTACCACAAATTCCTTAACCATTGAAGCTCCTTATGAAAATGCGTATTATTACAGAAATCTAGGCGTAGAATATGATTTTGATATCAAATACACCCTTAAAATTGTGTTTGGAGAGAATCAAAAATATACACTTACTTTTACCGTAAAAGAAATTTACATCAATAATAATCCGATAAAGACAACTGTAACTGATTTTTTTACTTCCGAAGGTATATTAAAAGATGCTTTCAAAGAAGCAAAACCTTCATTGGAAATCAGCGTAAATAAAATTATAAAATCATATACTAAGTACATCGCCCAATAAGGACACATTCGCCGCAACATCTTAAAAACAAATTAGTTAAAAAGTATAAAGCAATTAAAAAAAAGAAACTTATATATTCATAAATCTGAAATCAAAAATCGTTAATCAAAAATCTTCGATCTAATTTGCCTTTTCGCCTCGCCGACCACAAAAGCAACGGAATTGGCAATATTAAAACTTCTAATTAATGGCGACATCGGAATGGTTAGGTGATTTTCGAATAACGCCAAAACCTCTTTACTCAAACCAACACTTTCTTTCCCAAAAACCAACCAATCTCCATCCTGGAATTTAGCATCATAAATCGATGTTGAAGCATGGGAACTCATCAGGAAAACTCTTGATTTATCAGGAATTTGCAACATCCATTCCGCTATATTTTGGTATTCAGTTACATCCAGATGTACCCAATAATCGAGTCCGGAACGTTTCAGATTTTTATCATTAATAACAAATCCAAAAGGATGTATTAAATGTAAACGGCTTTCTGTGCCTACACACAAACGGCCAATGTTTCCGGTATTATTTGGTATTTCAGGTTCTACGAGAACGATGTTTAGCATTGTGATTTAAGATTTTTGATTACAGATTTTTGATTGCTGATGGCATCGGTAATTTAGATTATTTGATTTTCAGAATTGATATTCTCATTGAAATCTTCAACTTCTAAAACTTCACCAGCTTTTAGGTCGAGCAAATGTACTTCTCCAATTCGGACTCTAATCAATCTCAGTGTCGGAAAACCAACAGCCGAAGTCATTTTGCGAACTTGCCGAAATTTTCCTTCGTTGACAGTAATAGAAGCCCAGGATGTGGGACCATGGCGTTCGTCACGAATCTTTTTCCCCCTAGGCCCAAAATTAGGAATTTCGTTTACAATAAAAGCTTCACAGGGTTTTGTTTTATATTTCCCGCCGTTAAAACCAATTTCGACACCTTTTTTTAATTCTTCGATTGCCACTGGAGTGATAATCCCGTCGACTTGTACATAATATTCCTTATCGACTTTTTTGCTCCGAATAATTTCACTCATTTTTCCGTCGGTAGTCAATAAAAGTAATCCTTCGGAATCTTCATCAAGTCGGCCAATAGCCATTGTTCCTTCGGGAAAATCATATAATTCTCCCAAGAGTTTCTTCTTGCGTTTTAATTCGTAGATAAATTGACTCAAATAACCGTATGGTTTATGAAGAATGAAATGACGGTGGGACATTTTTGTTTTTTATTTTAGAAATGCAAAGATAGTTTTGTTTTTGAAGTTTATAACAAAATGAAATTGACCTAGAAATCGCATTAACATTTTTATAGATTTTTTCACGCAGATTTTTTTAATAGCACATAAAATAAAATTCGTGCAAATTACATCTAATACCTAATCTTAATTAAAATATCATTTTTCAAATTTGTGCTAATTTGTGGAATTTGTGGAATTTGTGGCCATCCCGTAATCCGATATTAATGTTGATTTATTATCGGAATCGGATAAATTCGTGAAATTTTATTTTTAAAAACTAAGTACTACGTATTAATGCGTACTTTTACGCTCTCAAAAAGAATATTTATGTCAACATTACTTCCTTTCCTATTGGTTTTCATTATTGCCCTTGCAATTGGCATTTTCATTGGTAAACTAATTTTTTCTGCACGTTTTCAGTCGGAAAAAGTTAGTTTGGAAGAGAAATTAATTGCTTTGAATTCTCAGATAAACCAACAAAAAGAACAATTTTCGGTAGAAAAAATTATCTTCGAAAAGCAACTGGAATTGGCTAATTCCGAAAAAGAAAACATTAGAAACGAGAAAGACAGCCTTGCCATTCAACTCACAAAAAAGGAAGTTGATTTTGAAAATCTTTGGGAACGAAATAAGGAACAAAAAAACGAAGTAGAACAACTTCAGGAAAAATTTACCAAAGAATTTGAAAATCTTGCCAATAAAATATTAGACGAAAAGTCAAATAAATTTACGGAGCAAAACAAGGAAAACATGAAAAGTATCTTGTCTCCATTGCAGGATAAAATTCAGTTATTCGAAAAGAAAGTCGAAGACACCCATAAAGAAAGCATTGACTATCACGCCGCTTTGCGCCAACAAATATTAGGCTTACGCGAAATGAACGCTCAAATGAGCAAAGAAACCATTAACCTGACCAAAGCCCTGAAAGGGGACAGCAAAATGCAGGGGAATTGGGGTGAGTTGGTACTGGAACGTGTCCTCGAAAAATCTGGACTGGAAAAAGGACGTGAGTACGAAGTACAGCAAAGTTTTACCACCGAAGAAGGAAATCGCGTATTTCCAGACGTTGTTATCAATTTACCCGACGGAAAAAAGATGATTGTCGATTCTAAAGTTTCTTTGACTGCGTATGAAAAATACATCAATGAAGATGAAGATGAAACCACAAAAAACCGCTATTTGAAAGAACATGTCAGTTCGATAAAACTTCATGTTGAACAATTAGGAAATAAAAACTATCAGGATTTGTACCAAATAGAAAGTCCAGATTTTGTGCTACTATTCATCCCCATGGAGCCTGCATTTGCGATAGCACTCAATGAAGACACAACATTATACAACAAGGCATTCGAAAAAAATATCGTGATTGTTACTCCTTCGACTTTGCTGGCTACTTTACGTACGATTGATAGTATGTGGACCAACCAAAAACAGCAGGAAAATGCGTTTGAAATTGCGCGTCAGGCGGGAGCATTGTATGATAAATTTGAAGGTTTTGTTGCCGATTTAATAAAAATAGGCAAGAAAATAGACGAGAGTAAAGTAGAATACCAAGGCGCCATGAATAAACTGGTAGATGGTAAAGGAAACCTCATCACGAGTGTAGAAAAACTCAAAAAAATGGGAGCCAAAGCAAAAAAAGCACTCCCAGACAATATTTTAAGAAGAGCAGAAACCGATGAAAACACGCTCTTGAATTAACCCAATTATATAGTAAAATGAAAAATCCCCCCTTAAACAAAGAAATAAAACCAATGGAAAAAGCATTCAAAACAGTTGCATCCTCACACGTCAGCATTTCAGTATTGATGCTACCTTCCCATACTAATTTTAGCGGAAAAATTCACGGTGGTTACATTTTGTCACTGTTGGATCAAATAGCCTTTGCCTGTGGTTCAAAATTTTCGGGAAATTATTGTGTAACTGCATCTGTAGATACTGTGAATTTTTTGAAACCAATCGAAGTTGGTGAACTCGTAACTATGAAAGCCTCTGTAAATTATGTTGGAAAAAGCTCAATGGTTGTTGGAATTCGGGTCGAAGCCGAAAACATTCAGACTGGTCATAAAAAACATTGCAATTCTTCCTATTTTACAATGGTTGCCAAAGATAATGAAGGGAACAGCGTACCAGTTCCCGGTTTAATTCTATCCAATTTTGAAGACATAAAACGCTTTTGCAATGCATTGAAACAAATTGCCTTAAAAAAAGAACACGATATCCATCAGGAAGTATTCAATTATACTTCTAAAGAAACTTTGGAAAACCTAAAAAAATACAATATTCAAATCAATTTAGATTAATTTTTCAAGTTTCAAAGAGACAAAATTCGACCTTTCTAAAACTCAAAATCGCTGGTACAAAAAGAATTAATCTTTTGCTACCAGCCTTTTTTTTGGCAGAATATTAAGATAATAATCTAAAAAAAAGATGTATCTTTAAGATGAACCTTTAATGGATATAATTATGAAAAAATTTACTCTATTAGCTTTATTTTCTTTTTTATATCCTATCATTGCCCAAGAAAAATTAAGCACTTCAAAGTGTACTATTTACTTCGAGGCTTCTGTGCCTTTATTTGAGGCCGTAGAAGCGAAAAATGACATCGTCGACTGTACATTAATCCCTGACAAAGGCCAAATCACTTTTACCGCCGTTATCAAAAATTTTCAATTCAAAAGAGATTTAATGAAAGAGCACTTCAATAGTAATTATATGGAAAGTGACCGCTATTCTAAAGCTATTTTTAAAGGAGTTATTGAAAAATTTGATTTGAAAGTCATAACCGAAAACGATCAGGATTTCCTAATTAAAGGCAAAATGACTATTCACGGTCAAACCAGGATGATTGCCGTAAATGCCAAAATCAAGAAGGTGGCGAACGGCATCAGCATCAATTCTCATTTTATATTGAACACAGACGATTTTAAAATTGAAATTCCTAGTATTGTAATTGCCAAAATTTCAAAAACAGTAAATACGAAAGTTGATTGTGTTTTATACTAAGGCTGTAGCTTTAGGCTTTAAACAATAAGCAACAACTTTCGACTTTCGACTTTCGACTTTGCAACTTTGCAACTATCTCAAACTGTCCTTCAGTGCTTTTTTGAGTCCTTTGAATTGAAACCTAAAACCCAGTTTTTTTATTTTATCCGAAGAAACCCTTCTGCCTTTCAAAACCATACAAGACATTTCTCCCAAAGCCAATTGAATCAAAAATGCCGGAATATTTGGAAGCCACATTGGGCGTCCCATACAACTCGCCAGTGTTTTTGAAAAAGACAAATTCGTTGTACTGTCATTGATTGTGGCATTGTACGCCCCTGTCATATTTTTATTTTCGATTGCCTCGATATAAATTCTGCTCAAATCGTGGATGTGAATCCAAGGCATATATTGTTTTCCTGATCCCAAAGCACTCCCCAATCCGTACTTAAAAATAGGGGCCAGTTTTTTTACTACTCCTCCATTTCTCCCCAAAACCATTCCTGTTCGGATTTTTACGGTTCGAATGCCCAAACCAGCCATCAAACTGGCAGATTTTTCCCATTCCTGGCAAATTTTTCCTAAAAAATCATCGGCAGGTAATGTGTTTTCGGTACAAATCCCCTCACCATTAACGACTCCGTAAAAACCAATTCCCGATGCCGAAACGAAGGCTTCAACCTGTTTATTATGTTTTTTTAAAACAGAGTAAATCAATTGGGCTGAATCAATCCTACTGCTCCTGATTTCTTCTTTTCTTTTTGTAGCCCATCTTCCTTCGGCAATATTCTCCCCTGCCAAATGAATAATATAATCAGCATTGAGCACAGCCACTTCGTCTATTTTTTGATTCGAAACATCCCAAATATAATAAGAGATTCCATCTGCATTTGGTCTACTGTCTCTGGTCAGTATCGAAACGGAATATCCTTTTTTTAAAAGTTCAGCAACCAAATACCTCCCCACAAAACCAGTTCCGCCTGTTAGTAAAACGTTTTTTTTCATTTTTAAAAAATTAGGGGCTGTCAACATTATCACACAAATATAAGTTTCTATTTTATACAGGATTATTAATGATAAGTTAAACGTATCCAACAGAATACAAAAAAGTACTAATAAAATTGAAATAGTCCTTCTTTTACGATTTGACTGTACAGTCAGCTACATCACCGAAGAAAAGGCTTCATCTGTTTTTATTAAAAATATCACTAATTTCTTCATCAAACCTTAAAATTCGTACTCCCTAATCCCCAAATTCTCTTTATATTTGTGCCTTTCGAAAAAACAACAAAAATGACTAACCTGAACGAATTGAATGCTATATCACCAATCGATGGTCGTTATAGAAATAAAACAGTATCCCTGGCTCCATTTTTCTCTGAAGAAGCCCTAATAAAATACCGCGTATTAATTGAAATTGAATACTTCATTGCTTTATGCGAAGTGCCTTTGCCTCAACTAAAAAATGTTGACGCTTCTTTATTCGAAAGCCTTCGTAATATTTATAAAAATTTCTCCACCGAAGATGCTCTTTGGATAAAAGAAACCGAAAAAGTTACCAATCACGACGTAAAAGCCGTTGAGTATTTTATTAAAGATGCTTTTGAAAAACTAGGCTTATCCGAATATAAAGAGTTTATCCACTTTGGATTAACATCACAAGACATCAACAACACCGCAATTCCGCTTTCTACAAAGGACGCTTTTGAAAAAGTATATATGCCATCGTTGATTTCTTTGACATCCAAATTAAAAGAATTGGCACAGGAATGGGCACATGTTCCTATGCTAGCCCGTACACACGGACAACCGGCATCGCCAACTCGCTTGGGTAAAGAAATTGCTGTTTTTGTGGAGCGTTTGGAAGAACAGATGCGTTTGTTGTTCAACACTCCTTTTGCGGCCAAATTTGGTGGAGCAACTGGAAACTATAACGCACATCATGTAGCTTATCCGCAAATTGACTGGAAACAATTCGGGAACAAATTTGTTGAGGAAAACCTTGGATTACACCACTCTTTCCCAACAACACAAATCGAACACTACGACCATTTTGCAGCTTTTTTTGACGCTTTAAAAAGAATAAACACCATCATTATTGATTTGGACAGAGATATTTGGACGTATGTTTCAATGGAATATTTCAAACAAAAAATCAAAGCGGGAGAAATTGGATCATCGGCAATGCCACACAAAGTAAACCCAATTGATTTTGAAAACTCCGAAGGAAACTTAGGAATTGCCAATGCCATTTTTGAACATTTATCGGCCAAATTACCGGTTTCAAGATTGCAACGCGACTTGACAGACAGTACTGTTTTGAGAAACATTGGCGTACCAATGGGACATACCTTAATCGCCTTTGAAGCCACTTTGAAAGGATTGAACAAATTATTGCTGAATGAATCCAAATTCCACGAAGATTTAGAGAAAAACTGGGCTGTTGTAGCAGAGGCTATTCAAACAATTTTGAGACGTGAAGCCTATCCAAATCCGTATGAAGCTTTAAAAGGATTAACAAGAACCAACGAAGCTATTGACAAAAATGCTATTCACAGTTTTATCGCTACGCTTGATGTTTCGGATGCGATTAAAGCAGAACTATTACAAATTACACCAAGCAATTTCATAGGAATTTAATAAACCCTTGAAATATTTTATATCAAAAGCTATCCTTTTTAGGGTGGCTTTTTTTGTTTCTGCATCAAGTTACTCGACAAAAAACAAAAAAATAACCGCAAGGTTCGCAAAGATTTACGCTAAGTTCTCAAAGCTTTGCGTGTCTTGCGCTTCTTTTGCGAACCTTGCGTTTGAATTTTCCCCAAGCAACCGCCGTGAAAGCCAAAAGAATTTTCTTTTTTCGTAAATTAGCCATTCACGATTGTTAAAACTAATTATTTTGACAAGCAAGAATTCCAATTTATGAGTCTTTTAACCGATGCATCCGAAACTACAAGCCATTTAAACCCATTAATCAGTGATTTAGGCCTTATCCTGATGACAGCTACTATTGCTGTCTTGATATTTAGAAAACTTAAACAACCTTTGGTATTGGGATATTTGATTGCTGGATTTTTGGCAGGGAATCATTTTGATTTTTTCCCTTCGGTCAAAGAAATGAAGAGTGTCGAAGTCTGGGCCGAAATTGGTGTTATCTTTTTACTGTTTAGCCTCGGACTTGAATTCAGTTTCAAAAAATTAATGAAAGTAGGCGGAACAGCCTCCATCACTGCTGGAATTCAGATTTTGAGTATGTGTATTTTGGGCTATTTCGTTGGCCAATGGTTGGGATGGCCGAATATGGACAGTATCTTTCTCGGCGTAATTCTGTCTATCTCCTCCACTACAATTATTTTAAAATCCTATGACGAATTGGGCGTTAAGACCCAAAAATTTGCCGGAATCGTTATTGGTTCCTTAATCGTTCAGGACATATTGGCCATTTTGATGATGGTTTTATTATCAACAGTTGCCGTCAGCAATCAGTTTTCTGGAGGTGATTTATTGATGTCGGTTTTAAAATTGGTCTTTTTTCTAGTGATTTGGTTCTTAGGAGGAATTTTCATCATTCCGACCGTTCTCAAAAAAACCAAACACCTACTCACCGATGAAATGCTGCTTATCATTTCGCTAGCGTTGTGCCTGGTGATGGTTATTTTTGCTGCCAAAGTTGGTTTTTCTCCAGCTCTTGGGGCTTTTATAATGGGATCCATCATAGCCGAAACAACACAGGCCGAACACATTGAACACCTTGTAAAACCCGTAAAAGACTTATTTGGAGCCGTTTTTTTTGTATCAGTCGGAATGTTAATTAATCCACACGCCTTATACGAACACGCCATTCCAGTGATTATTCTTTCTTTCGTCACCATTTTTGGCCAATCCGTCAGCGCAACATTTGGCGCCATTTTATCAGGACAACCCTTAAAAGATTCCATCAGAACCGGAATGAGCTTGTCGCAAATTGGAGAGTTTTCCTTTATCATTGCAACTTTGGGAGTAACACTAAAAGCAACCAATTCTTTTTTGTATCCGATTGTAGTAGCAGTTTCGGCGGTAACCGTATTTACCACTCCTTTTATGATTAAATATTCGCTTCCTTTTTCCGAATATTTATCGCATAATTTACCCCGAAAATGGACCAAACGAATTGAGCGTTATTCAGCGAGTACGCAAGCGATAAAAACAGTCAGTTTGTGGCAAACGGTGATTAATGCTTTTTTAATTCAGGTGATTGTTCTTGTAGTAATCATACTTGCTATCATCTTGCTTTCTGCCCGTTTCATTCAGCCTTTGGTTATAGATTATCATTTAGGAAATCCTTTGGTTGCCTTGATAACTTTGGCAATAGTGTCCCCTTTTTTGTGGGCCCTGGCTTTCCGCAGAGTCGCCACCCGCGAAGTGGAACAGCTAATGCTAGACCGAAAATCGCGCGGCCCATTGACAATGTTGTTTTTCATCCGTATAGTATTGACAATTTTCTTTATCGGTTTATTGTTAAACACTTTCTTTTCTTCAAAAATTGCACTGATTTCATTGGTAATTGCTGTTGTAATTTATTTAATTTTTCAAAAGAAACTCCACTTTCAATACCACAAAATTGAAAATCATTTTCTGAGCAATCTGCACGATAGAGAGATTTCCAGAGCCAAAAGAAGCCGTAGTGATTTAACTCCCTGGGACGGTCACATGGCTGTATTCGACATTGCAGCCGAATCCAATATTGCCGGCGAATCCCTGAAAAACCTTCAAGTTCGGGAGAATCTTGGTATTAATCTTGTTTCGATAAAACGTGGTGACATTACCATTCATATTCCGAGTAGAAACGAACGTATTTTTCCAGGAGATGAAATTTGTGTAATAGGAACAGATGCCCAAGTACAGGAATTTAAAAAATACCTTGACCAACACGAAATGGATGTTTCACCAGAAGTGGTAGAACCCGACATTGTTCTGCGCCAAATTGAATTGAAAAACCACACTTTTATTGGTAAAAGCATCAAGGAATCCAAACTACGTGAAAAAACACAAGGATTGATAGTGGGAATCGAAAAAAGAGGAATCCGAACTCTAAATCCCGAGTCGAATGTTATTCTGGAAAAAGATGATATTTTATGGATAGTTGGTGACAAAAAGTTATTGTCTGATTTGGGGCATGATTAGAAAATTTAAAAAGGAATTGATTTTGATTGCGGGCACGAGCGGGACGCTCGCGCTCAATGTCATTAAGTTAAGCTTTTTTTGTCATTTCGACGGAGGAGAAATCACATAACGTGAGTCTCTAGTGAGATTCCTCGTGCCTCGGAATGACAAAACGATGGTTTTTATCCTTAACTTAATGGCATTGCGCTCGCGCTAGCTGAGAATTCCTCGTTCCTCGGAATGACAATTTTGAGGAAGAATATTATGAAGAAATCTCAACAAATATCTCAACAAAATATTGTGACTTCTCCTGAAAAAAAATCACATTTTTAATTCTAAAGTTGTTCCGCGTGAGGGATTGAAGTGGAGCTCTTTTTTCTTTTCAATTGCCCTAGGTCTAAACCTAGGGCAATTGAAAAGAAAAAAAGCGGGAACGGAAAGCCCGACCCGAAGTTTTTCACGAAGGGTCACGCCCAAAAAACAAAAAAAAGGTGCAAGAACTTAATCCTACACCTTTTGCCTTTTAGACTTTCGTCTTTAGACTATCTTATCTCGAATAATTCGGAGCTTCTTTTGTGATGGTTACGTTATGCGGATGACTTTCGGTGATTCCGCTAGAGGTAATACGAACAAAACGCCCTGATTCCTGCAATGTTGGAATATCTTTAGCTCCGCAATAACCCATACCGGCACGAAGTCCGCCAATGAATTGCAGCATACTTTCGTTCAACTCTCCTTTGTAAGGCACACGACCCACAATACCTTCTGGAACCAATTTCTTTACATCGTCTTCAACATCTTGAAAATAACGGTCTTTTGAACCTGTTTGCATCGCTTCTACAGATCCCATTCCTCTATAGGATTTGAATTTTCTTCCTTCAAAAATAATAGTTTCCCCTGGAGATTCCATTGTTCCAGCTAATAATGAACCCAACATTACACAATCAGCACCCGCAGCAATTGCTTTTGGAATATCTCCCGTGTAACGAATTCCACCATCAGCAATTACAGGGACCCCTGTACCTTTAATAGCGGCAGCGACTTCAAGAACGGCTGAAAATTGAGGAAAACCAACCCCTGCAACGATTCTGGTTGTGCAAATAGAACCAGGTCCTATTCCTACTTTTACCCCATCGGCACCATTTTCGACCAAATATTGAGCAGCTTCTGGAGTGGCAATATTACCAACGATAACATCTAGTTTTGGGAATTTGGCTTTCACCGCTTTCAATACATCTACCACCCCTTTTGTGTGTCCGTGAGCGGTATCGATAATTACGGCATCAACCCCTGCATTTACAAGAGCAGTTGCTCTTTCAACAGCATCGGCAGTAACACCTAGAGCAGCAGCTACTCTCAAACGTCCAAATTTATCTTTATTGGCATTTGGTTTCTGAGCTAATTTGGTAATATCTCTAAAAGTGATTAAACCAACCAACTCATTTTTATCATTTACAACAGGTAATTTTTCAATTTTATGACCTTGCAATACTACCTCAGCTTCTTCAAGGGAAGTTCCTTCGGCAACAGTTACCAAGTTTTGACTAGTCATTATCTCAACAATAGGTCTTGAACCATTTTTTTCAAAACGCAAATCCCTGTTGGTAACAATTCCTTTTAGAATTTTATTTTCGTCAACAATAGGAATACCGCCAATACCATATTCTCTCATGGCATTCTTGGCATCAATAACTGTTGAGTTCATTAACAATGTAACAGGATCGATAATCATACCAGACTCAGCACGCTTTACTCTACGCACTTTGGCTGCCTGTTGCTCGATTGTCATGTTTTTATGCAAAACACCTATTCCTCCTTCTTGCGCCATAGCAATTGCCATAGAACTTTCGGTAACTGTATCCATAGCTGCAGATACAATAGGAACGTTTAGCGTAATGTTTCTTGAAAATTTGGATTTGATACTCACTTCACGCGGAAGAACAGTCGAGTAGTTGGGAACTAATAGTACATCATCGTAGGTTAAACCTTCGCCGACAATCTTGGAGGTATGTGCTTTCATGTTGCAATTTCTAGTTGAATTGCGTGCAAATATACATAATCTTGACGACCTAAAAAAACTTAACTCTCTTTTTTTATTTGCAATACGAATATGTACAAGACAAAAGCACTAATTTTCAAAATGACCGCAAATTCGCAAATTTATTCCCCCTAAAACCTGAATTTTACTTTTTTCAGAAACTAATTATTATTAATTCCATTAAAAAAGTCTAATTCAGAAGTGATTTTTTTATTAAAATTTGCGAATTTGTGGGTAAAACCCCTCATCATTTTTCTCTGCCCTATTTACTGCTTCCGCCTGCTATTATGTTAAATCCTATCTGAAATGTGAGCGCATTTGCCTTGGAAAGATCACTATAAGCCAAAAGATTATCAGCCATTGCATAAAAATTAAACATACCAATCTTTGTTGTCAGCCCCAAACCAATATTTGAAAAAGAATAGGAATCGATAGTATAAGTAGCTTTCATTTGTAATCCTTTAAGAATTCTTCTTCTGTAATAAGCGGTCAATGCCAGCATGGGAGTTCTTGGTGTTGACATAGCAAAAAACTGTGCGCCCACTGCACTTCGATACCAGGATTCCTCATCGGTTGCACAATCACATTCGGTTTGTCTTTCTTCTTCAAATGAATATTGGAAAGAAGAATAAAATTTTAGAGGACGTTGTGTAGTATATTTATCATATGAAGCCTCCTTCGGAATGGCTTTTTTAAAATCCTGATAAGCATCTTCTGCAGTTCCCTGGTCATTAAAATCGTTTACAACTCCCTTGTGATCATATTCTCCTTTGAAGGTATAATTCACAACGTCTTTTGAATGGCTTATAAACCCAAAATCTACTAAACTTGCTGTCAACTGAATATTTTTTTGAGGATAATAAGTAAGTCCCAAATCCATTCCCAATCCAAGATTTCCTCCAAAGAAAGCTTTTTTTGGAATATCTTTCCTGAAATCTGTTGCTAAATCACCATCATAGTTTTCGTCCAAATACTTTGCAGCTCCCGAAGTATTAAGCTGTATATCGGATTTTATAACCTGGTCATAAATTAAATTACTCCCCTGAACAGTATAAAAATATCCCGAATTATGGGTAGAAGTTGCATTAAAAATACTGGAATAAATTTTTCCGCGAATCCCAACTGTCAACTTCTCATTCAGTTGCTTATTGAATCCAACGTGAAATACCGAAAGCACCTCCGCTTTGGCACTCAAATCGCCCAAATTAAACGACTTGCCTATATAATCTTTGTTCCCATACAAAGCCAAAATAGCCGGATCTTTTGGGATATAAATAAAGGAATCCAATTCCTGATACATTCCAAAAGAAAGGTACGAGGGATTTTCCTCTCCACCAATTCTTAAACCAGCGGTAAATATTTCCAACTGCTGGTTGGCAGTAACATAATCGTTCCTGCTGGTTGAATCAACTACATTTTGTACTTTGATGGAAAAATCCACATTATTGTTTGCAAACAAACTATAAGCATCGAAACCTGTTGAACCTCCATTTACAGAAATTCCAGACAACAAAGGCACTCCAAAAAACCATTTGTATTTTACATCGGCTCCTGGATTAAGCAATAAACTTTGGGGTTGCGGGGTGAAATTATATAAAACTTCTTTATTTTGGGAAAAACAATAAAAGGAAATTGTTAGACATAAAAGGATTGTCATTTTTCTCATTTAACATCAAAATATGCGGTTATACTTGAGCTCAGCTCAATTCTGCCCCGGCTGTTTTCCGTTAACGGTGTCCCCGGATCCATATTAACTTCAAAAGTCATTTGGGTTGTCCTCTTTAATAAATCGATTTGGGATTCAGGAAATACGAAAGGTGATGGATCCGAATATCCTAACTTTTCAGAACCATCAACAGAGGCTTCTACAGAAATTGGAATATTTTCCACAACTGTTCCATCGTTTTCTTTTAAGGTAATATAAATAGTAAAGGATCTGTTTATAGTATTTTTAACTCTAAAATTCAATTCGGCTTTTATCAAGTTTTGGTTTACGAAAGAATTATCAAAAAAACCGACTGGGCCCGTATAGGGAGGAAGAGGCACTTCGTTTCCGTTTACAACAAAATCGGGTGCATCCGCGTGAAAATATGCCAGATTTGCAACTACAACAGGCTTTGCATTAAATTTATTTACCTGATCGTAATTCAAATCACTGCTACACGAAAAAGAGCATAACATCAGTAGAGTAATTAAAACAATCCTATTGTAAAATCTATATTTCATCGCATTGCCACTATATGTAATTATTTTTTAAAGGTCTAAAAAACATTTTAAAAACAACAATTATTTTTTGGTTTAATTCCAATTAATTTACGGCTTTTAAGCCAAATAATCAATGAAATTCCCAAAAGATTTTTGATGCTTCATTATAAGCACTTTCAAAACTCATTGGACTACAATTAGTTTTTTCTTTCTGAACCGTAAAATAAGACAATAATTTCTCTGTAGGCATATTTCCAGTTAACTTATCGGTTGCCATGGGACAACCTCCAAAACCCTGAATAGCTCCATCAAAACGGCGACAGCCACCTTTGTAAGCCGCATCAATTTTTTCCAACCATTTATCTGGTGTTGTATGAAGATGAGCACCAAATTCAATATTAGGATATTGCGGAATCAGATTGGAAAATAAATAATCAATCACTTCGGGTGTAGAACTCCCGACGGTATCGGAAAGGGATAAAATTTTCACACCCATCGAAGCCAATTTTTCGGTCCATTGCGCTACAATATCAACATTCCAGGGATCTCCGTAAGGATTACCAAAACCCATGGAAAGATACGCTACGGTTTCTTTATTGGTTTTATCAGCAAGATTTAATATTTCTTCTAATGTCACCAAAGATTGCGCAATTGTCTTATGCGTGTTCCGCATTTGAAAATTCTCTGAAATCGAAAAAGGAAAACCTAGATATTGAATAGCCGAATGCTGGGATGCTAATTCGGCCCCTTGGTAATTGGCAATAATAGCCAATAATTTACTTTTTGTTTTAGATAAATCAAGCTGCGCCAAGACTTCGGCCGTATCCCGCATTTGAGGAATGGCTTTGGCCGAAACAAAACTTCCAAAGTCAATGGTATCAAACCCCACGCGCAACAAAGATTGAATATAACTCACCTTTCTTTCGGTAGGAATGAAGGCTTTTATGCCTTGCATTGCATCTCGCGGACATTCGATAATTTTTATTGCCTTCATAACCTTCAAATATATAAAAAGGTTTTGGGTTACACAGATATAAAAATCGTTATCCTACTATTTTTTTGACAAAATTGCTTTATTTATTTCTTTTATTAATGCCGGACCTTCATAAATAAAGCCAGTGTATAACTGAATCAAACTTGCACCTGCTTCCAATTTTTCCAAAGCATCTTGTGCAGAATGTATTCCGCCAACCCCGATAATAGGGAATGCTTTATTGCTTTTTTCAGACAAAAAACGAATCACTTCGGTAGAACGTGAAGTCAATGGTTTTCCAGATAACCCTCCTGTTTCCGTTTGATTTACAGAACGTAATCCGCTTCTTGAGATTGTTGTATTGGTTGCAATTACTCCTGCAATTTTGGTATCATTCACGATATCAATAATATCCAGCAATTGCTCATCTGTAAGATCTGGAGCAATTTTAAGTAATATTGGCTTTTGCTTTGGCTTTGCCAAATTCTTATTCTGCAAAGTTTGAAGTAATTGGGTAAGCGGCTCTTTTTCCTGTAACTCTCTAAGATTTGGCGTATTGGGCGAACTAACATTTACCACAAAATAATCTACATAATCATATAAAGCATCAAAGCAAATCTCATAATCAGAAGTGGCATCTTCGTTTGGAGTCACTTTGTTTTTCCCTATATTTCCACCAATAAGTACGCCGTCATTTTTCTTTAATCGATCAACTGCCTCCAGAACTCCCCCGTTATTAAAACCCATTCTATTGATGATTCCGGAATCTTCTATAAGTCGAAACAAACGTTTTTTATCATTTCCCGGTTGCGCTTTTGGGGTAAGTGTCCCAATTTCTATAAAACCGAAACCCAAATTTGATAACTCTTTGTACAAAACGGCATCCTTATCCAATCCTGCTGCCAATCCCACTGGGTTTTTAAACTTTAAACCAAAAACTTCCGTTTCCAATCTTTTGTCATTTACCTGATACAACACTTTTAAAAGCGATGGAATTCCAGGTATTTTTGAGATTAATTTGATAAATGAAAAAGTAAAGTGGTGTACTTTTTCGGGATCAAAACAAAAAAAAATGGGGCGTATAAAAGTCTTGTACATAGTTCAAATATTGATTGGCGCAAAAGTAAAAAAATCTTTTCATTTTTAAATCATGAAAATACTTTTAAAGTAATTGATTTCTACAAATTAATCAGTAAAATCAATGCTAAAAACCACCTCAATTCCATAATCAGAAAATTGAGTTTTTACCAAAACAATCACTTTTTTTCCTAAATTAGTTGGTTCAAACCAAAAAAATTATGAAAAAACTAACCAAAGAAGATATCAGTCAGGAAATTTTTGACCTGTACGATGACTACGCCCACAACAAAATAGAGAGAAGACAATTTATCGAAAAACTGTCACTTTTCGCAATAGGAAGCCTTACGGTTCCTTCGCTCCTTAGTTTTATGACTCCCAATTATGTGGATTCCATCACTGTAAAACCCGATGATCCGAGACTGAAATCGGACTATATTACTTATTCATCACCAAAAGGCGGAGGATCAATCAAAGGGCTTTTGTCGGAGCCGGCAGAAGCCAAGAAAAAATTACCCGGAATCATTGTCGTTCATGAAAACCGCGGCCTAAATCCTTATATCGAAGACGTGGGAAGACGAGCTGCACTGGAAGGTTTCATCACCCTGGCTCCAGATGCCTTAACACCACTGGGCGGTTACCCCGGAAATGATGACGCAGGACGAGAACTTCAAAAAAAACGCACCCGAGAAGAAATGCTCGAAGACTTTATTGCTGCCTACGAATACCTGAAATCCCACAAAGACTGTAACGGTTATATAGGAGTTGTCGGATTTTGTTTTGGAGGTTGGATTGCCAATATGATGGCGGTCAAAATCCCAACTTTGTCCGCGGCAGTTCCCTATTACGGAGGACAACCCACCGCCGAAGAGGCCGAAAAAATCAAAACCCCACTCCTATTGCAATATGCAGGACTGGACACGCGCGTCAACGAGGGTTGGCCTGCCTACGAAACCGTACTCAAAAAGAACAAAGTCGAGTACACCGCTTACATTTACCCCGGAGTCAATCACGGTTTTCACAACAATACCACTCCCCGATACGACGAAGCCGCCGCCACGCTATCCTGGACGAGAACCATTGATTTTTTCAAAGAAAAACTGAAAAAGAAATAATCGCAAAATGCCGATTTTTGGGAGCAGAAACATTTCGCCTTTTAAGAAATATCCTCCCGCTATCCGTTACAATCTTGTGTGCCGAACCCCGGCACACAAGGATTTTCACTGCTATCGGGGCTAAAAATCGGCATTTTGCTTTTTTAAGATCATTCCCAAAAAAATTAAAAAATAAACTTATGAACCTAACAGCCAAAGCAACAATACAAATTCAAAAACCAATCACAGCCGTTTTTGAAGGCATCGTAAATCCCGAAAAAATGACCAATTATTTCATCTCCGAAAGCACTGGTAGAATGGAAACAGGAAAAGAACTAATCTGGAAATTTCCCGAATTCCCAATGGAAGTTCCCGTAAAAAACATCAAAACCGAAATCAATCATTCCGTTTCATTTGTTTGGGATCCAGAAACCGTCGTAACAATTATTCTAGAAGCACAACCCGACAAAAGCACCGTTGTAAAAGTAACCGAAGACGGAAAACCTTACAACGAAAAAAACCTAAAATGGGCTTTGGGAAACACCGAAGGCTGGGCCAATTTCCTCGCCTGCATGAAAGCCTATCTCGAATACGGAATACAACTCCGAAAAGGAGCCTTTGATTTTATGAGGCAAAATTAAACTGGATTTCGTCACGACAAATCAGCCACAGATTTCACATATTCACACGGATTTCTTTAATAATAATCATTATACATATAATCTGTGTGAAAGCTGCGGATAAAAAATTCACGACATCAGAATATTGCAGTTTTCATGAATCATTTTAAAGAAATTACTTATTTTTAATCTTTTTAAAATCCCATAAACAAACATACATTTTGAAAACAGTAATTTTATTTCTACTTTTTTTTCCTGCAATTTCAATCGCACAAAATAGTATTGGCACCGTAATTGGCAAAAAAAGCAACCTCCCCATTGAAGGAGTAAATATTACCATTAAGCCTTTCAATTCAACTACTACAACTGATAAAGCTGGCAAATTCAAATTGGAAAAAATTACAGAACTTCAAAAAATTGACACTTTATATTTCTCTCATATTGGTTATACTACAAAAAAAATAAGCTTCAACGAATTTGAGAAAAATGAATTCACAATTTTTCTTGATGAACAAACAGAACTTTTAGATGAAGTGGCTCTTTCATTTTCCCAAAACAAACAATTAAAATCAAAAATTTCATATACAAAACTAGCTCCGCTAAAATATGCAATTTCTAATTTTGGTTCGGTTTTAAAGGATAATAAAATCTATGTAATTGGCGGTGATGCCTCTTTTAAAAGAGATGCTTGGAAAAAATTACAATATGAAAACCCTGATCCAACATTGACAGATTTCATCAATGAACTTAAATATCCAAATTCAGCTCAGATGTACAAAGGAAACATCATGGTTTATGACATAGAAAATGATCGTTGGGATGTCTCGAAAATAAAATTTAGAAAAAGAGCTTATCATAATCTAAACGAATACAACAATAAAATTTATGTCATAGGAGGTAAAAGCATTTCTGCGAATGGTTTATTCGAATATCTGGATAATAAAATCGAAGTATTTGACATAAATAGACAAACCATTACAATTGATAACACCAATCCTCATCAAGCAGCAGAATTTGCTTCTTTCACCTATAAAAACAATTTAATTGTCATGGGAGGCTCTATAAAAATGAGTCAAAAAGGAATAAAGCAATACACAGACAAAGTTCATTCCTATGATTTTGATTCTGGTTATTGGTATGAATTAGAATCAATGCCAATTGCCAAAGAAACTACGGGGATTCTGATTAAAGACAAGATCTTCCTATTTGGTGGTTTTAACGGAAATCCATTGTCAATAATAGAAAGTTTTGATTTAGTTACCGAAAAATGGCAAACAGAAGGAAATATGTTTTGTACATTAAGTAGCCCTGCAATTGGCTCAAACAACGATTTGATTTACTTATTTGAAAACGAAAAAATCTATACTTACAATATTTATTCAAAAGAACTAAAAGAATACTTAATTAATTTACCCATGAAAGCCTCCAAACTATTCTTCTTAAACGAAAAACTGTATTTACTCGGGGGATATATTGAAAATTATTATTCTAAATTTCCTTCTCCAAATCTTTACAGTATTGATATAAATGAGTTTAAAAACACAAAACCAAACAGAATGATAATTTTATAACCAGAATTAGAAGAAAACCTAATAATGGCTTTTTTCTTTAAATTTAAGGCTTAAAAAACTTCAAAAAAACAAGAAAGAATTTAGCTCTATTTTAAACAGAGAATTGAATTAGGTATGTAAAAAAAAAAATTAGTTATTAAAAGCCCCCATTAAATCCAATTAAATGAAAACAAACATAATATTCCTTTTTTTATTTTTTTCAAATCTATTCATCTATTCTCAAAAAAAACCAATTGAAGGAGATATTAATAACAATCTTTCCATAGATTTTAATGGTTGCGTAAAAAGTATAGAAATTAAAAGTTCTTCATTTAATGAAAAAAACAAAACTATTGATACAACTACAGCTGCTAATAAGGTATTCTTTGCTAAAAATGGAAACATAACAAAGCATGTATATTTTGACAAATCGCATAATAATGAATGGAAGACTATCGAATATGATGCATTAGAAAGAATAAAAAACATAAAAATAAAAGAGGATGGAAAAACCAGAATAATTTCAGAACAATTTTTTAATAATTTCTCAGATTACCCAGATTCTACAAATATGTATTATTACAACAATTTTAAAGAGCAATACATTAACCGCTTCGATAAAAAAAAATTAATAAAACAAGAATTTTATACCCAAGATACATTAAGACATTACAACACCTATATTTATGATAAAAAAGGAAGGTTAATAAAAGATTTTTTCATTAACACAGAAAATGGTTTTGGTATCACTTTGGGAGCAAGTATTACGGGTGATAAGGATGAAAAAACACTAAACCCAAACGATTCTATAATTTTTGAATACAAAAAAATAAAAGACACTTTAATAACAATAAAATATCGAACGAAACTTTGGAAAGAAATTAAAAAAGAGATAAAACACAAAAACTTTTCATTAGAGATTTTAGAAACATATAATAGAAATTTTTTAGGAAATTCCAGACACATATATAAATCCAAAGACTCAATTTCTGATTGTACATATTATTATGATGAAAAAAGACAAATTCGCAGTTTTTTCAAAACAATTACGACTCCAAAAAGCATAGTTTCAAATTGGAAATCAGATAGTTTTTATAGCAATAAAGAAAAAACAGAAACAATTAATATTGAAACTGATTATGATACTTATAATAATTGGATAAAGAAAAAATATTCCAAAGATAATATCACTACATCATTAATTACAAGAAAAATAGAATATTACTGTCACTAATTACACGGATTTTCTTTTAACCCGATAGCGCGGATTTGCAATCCGTGCCCGTTCCTACTATCAGTCAACTTTATTTTTCTATCCTTTAACCCTCTTTATTTTATTATTTCCTATGGCTATATACTTTGTGGGCACGGATTGCAAATCCGCGCTATCTAAGATTCCTCGTTCCTCGGAATGACAATATAGTGTAAAAAATGAGTCGAATAATATATTGTTAATCTTCCGAACACTTGTGATTGCAAATCCGCGCTCCCTAACTTTAAACAAAAAAAAGCCCCTAAATTGGGGCTTTTTCAATATATAAACTTGAGCTTATTTACTCAAATACATTTTTCTTCTGGAGTACAATTCGTAGAATTGATCGTCTTTCAAGTCATCAATAAACAAGATGCTTTCTCCAGTCGATTTCATTTCTGGTCCTAATGCTTTGTTTACATTCGGGAATTTGCTGAAAGAGAAAACCGGTTGCTTGATGGCAAATCCTTTCAATTGAGGATTAAAGTCAAAATCGGTTACTTTATTATGTCCCAACATTACTTTGGTTGCATAGTTTACATAAGGTTCTCCATACGCTTTTGCAATAAACGGTACCGTTCTTGAAGCTCTAGGATTCGCCTCTATGATAAAAACCGTATCGTCTTTTATCGCAAACTGGATATTGATTAAACCAACTGTCTTTAATGCTCTCGCAATTTTGTGAGTATGATCTTTTATTTGTTGCATCACGAATTCTCCTAAGTTAAAAGGAGGCAATGTAGCGTTACTGTCCCCAGAGTGAACTCCGCAAGGCTCGATGTGCTCCATTATACCTATGATGTAAACATTACCATCTGCATCACAAATTGCATCAGCTTCTGCTTCAATCGCACCATCTAAATAATGATCCAAAAGTAATTTGTTTCCTGGAATCGTTTTCAACAAATCGATAACGTGTTCTTCCAACTCCTGTTTGTTGATTACGATTTTCATCCCTTGACCTCCCAATACATACGAAGGACGAATCAATAACGGGAAGTCCAGAGTATCCGCCAATACAGATGCTTCTTCAGCTGTTTCAGCAATACCGAATTTAGGGAAAGGAATATGTAATTCTGTTAATAAATCAGAGAAACGACCTCTGTCTTCAGCTAAATCCAAGGCATCAAAACTAGTTCCAATGATTTTTACACCATATTTTGAAAGTTTATCAGCCAGTTTCAATGCAGTTTGACCTCCTAATTGTACAATTACACCTTCCGGTTTTTCATGGTTGATAATATCAATAATATGCTCCCAGAATACCGGCTCGAAATACAATTTATCGGCTGTATCAAAATCAGTTGAAACCGTTTCTGGGTTACAGTTGATCATGATGGTTTCGTATCCACATTCTTTTGCGGCAAGAACTCCGTGCACACAAGAGTAATCAAACTCGATTCCTTGCCCAATTCTGTTTGGTCCAGACCCAAGAACGATTATTTTCTTTTTATCAGTGACAACACTTTCGTTGTCAACATAACGCTCTCCGTTGGCTTTTTCGATTTCAGCCTCAAAAGTAGAGTAATAATATGGTGTTTTTGCTTTAAACTCAGCTGCACAAGTATCAACCAATTTAAACACACGGTTGATATTCATGTTCAGACGCAAAGTATGTACATCGCTTTCCAAACAGCTCATCATATGGGCCAATTGTCTGTCGGCAAAACCTTTTTGTTTGGCTTCAAGCAATAATTCTCTTGGTAATGTCTCCACTTTATAGTTTGAAATTTCTTTTTCCAAAATATAAAGTTCTTCGTATTGTTTTAGGAACCACATATCAATTTTTGTGATTTCGTGGATGCGGCTCAACGGAATTCCCATCGCAATAGCATCATAAATCACAAAAACACGATCCCAACTTGCATACGTCAGTTTCTCGATAATTTGCTCGTAGTTTTTGTATCCTTTTCCATCGGCACCAATTCCATTTCTTTTGATTTCCAAAGATTGGGTTGCTTTGTGAAGTGCTTCTTGGAACGAACGACCGATTCCCATTACCTCACCTACCGATTTCATTTGAAGTCCCAAAGTTCTGTCGGCTCCTTCAAATTTATCGAAGTTCCAACGTGGTATTTTCACAATCACATAATCCAAAGTCGGCTCAAATAAAGCGGAAGTCGATTTTGTAATTTGGTTTTGCAATTCATCAAGATTGTATCCAAGAGCCAATTTTGAAGCAATTTTAGCAATTGGGTAACCTGTTGCTTTAGACGCCAAAGCAGATGAACGCGATACACGTGGATTGATTTCGATAGCAACGATATCTTCTTTTTCGTCTGGAGAAACGGCAAACTGCACGTTACATCCACCCGCAAAGTTCCCGATACTGCGCATCATCAATATAGCGTAATCACGTAATTTCTGGAATGTTCTGTCAGACAAAGTCATTGCTGGAGCAACAGTGATTGAATCTCCTGTGTGGATTCCCATAGGATCCATATTTTCTATAGAACAAATGATTACTACATTATCATTTTTATCTCTCAAAAGTTCCAACTCGTATTCTTTCCAACCCATTAAAGCTTTGTCAATCAAAACTTCATGAATTGGTGAAGCTTCAAGACCTCTAGTCAATAACACATCAAAATCTTCTTTTTTATACACTACAGCAGCTCCGGTTCCTCCAAGTGTAAAGGAAGGACGAATTACTAATGGAAAGCCAAATTCCTGAGCAATCTCTTTACCTTCCAAAAACGAAGTAGCCGTTTTTGCAGGTGCGGTTGGCACTTTAATTTTTTCCAAAAGTTGTTTAAACTGCTCACGATCTTCGGTAATATTAATAGCATTTACATCAACACCTATTAATTTTACCCCAAAATCTTGCCAAATCCCTTTTTCTTCTGCCTCCAAACATAAGTTCAAGGCAGTTTGCCCTCCCATTGTTGGAAGTACCGCATCAATTTGCGGATGTTCTTTAAGGATTTCAATAATAGATTTTGTCGTTAACGGCTTCAAATAAATATGATCCGCCATAGACGGGTCAGTCATAATTGTTGCCGGATTGGAATTGATTAGAATCACTTCAATCCCTTCTTCACGAATGGAACGAGCTGATTGTGAACCTGCATAATCAAATTCACATGCTTGACCAATAACTATCGGACCTGAACCTATTATTAAAACTGATTTAATTGATGTATCTTTTGGCATTTTATTATGTATTGTAGTTGTTGTTTTTTTATTACTTAAAATTTGAAATTTGTTATAAAAACCACAAATATCAAACTCAACTAAGACAGTACCGCTTGGGTATAAAAAAAGGCGATACTAAAAAAAGTAACGCCTTATAGATGTTTACATAAACATTATTTTTTGTGTCTAGGTTCGCTAGAAACAGTCAATTTATGTCTTCCTTTAGCTCTTCTACGCGCTAGAACTTTTCTTCCATTAGCAGAAGCCATTCTATCCATAAATCCGTGTTTATTTCTTCTTTTTCTTTTCGATGGTTGAAACGTTCTTTTGCTCATTGCTTTGTATATTTAAATCTTAATTATAGTATCTAGTTCTTTTTGAGTTTTGCTTCCTTCAAAACCGAGTGCAAATATACAAAGACTTTTTTTTCTGGCAAGTAGTTTTTAAAAAATATTTTTAAATCCTTTTACTATCTTTGCACGCATAAATCTTTACATATTATGTTTCATAAAAATATTAAACTTATTCTTGTCGGACTCATTATAATCACTGGTATCTGGCAATTTACAGAAAGTAATATAGGAAACGGAATTTTTCTCATTCTGCTGTCTGGAATTCCACTTTTTTTATATTTCAAAAACGAATTTATCCTACTTGCCTTTTTAAAACTAAGAAAACAAGATTTTGAAGGAGCCAAAAAATGGTTAGCATACATCAAAAATCCGGAAACAGCTTTGGTCAGAAAACAACAAGGATATTTCAATTACCTGCATGGAATTATGCTTTCGCAAACAAACATCAACCAAGCCGAAAAGCATTTCAAAAAAGCTATTGAACTTGGATTATCTATGGACATGGATTTGGCTGTTGCCAAATTAAACCTTGCCGGTGTTGCCATGTCCCGCAGAAGAAAACTGGAAGCTACTGCTTTGTTGAACGAAGCAAAAAAGCTAGACAAGCAAAACATGCTTAAAGAACAAATCACAATGATGAAAGAACAAATGAAGAAAATATAATCCCTGATTAATTTCTCATTTTATCCTAATTTCTCAAGACCATCCAAAAAAAGGATGGTTTTTTTTACGCCTAAATGCATTATATCTGATTAATTTGCTATTCAACGTTATTTTTGTATCTTTAACAACAAAGGAGTACTTTTGCCGAACATTTTTCGTCCTAAATCATTTATGCGCAGATTCTTATACGCCTTAATTTTGTCGTTATCCTTAACCATTTCCTATGGCCAAGACACGATCACCTACCTATCTGAAGCCATAAAAGAAAATATCAATCCCTACAAAAAAGCAAGCAATAAAGCATACGAAAAGAGAGACTTTGAAGAAGGAAGAAATCTTTTTGATTCTTTGGTAAAAAACAAATTGGTCGGGACAAAATTTGACGATTTTAGTCTAAAGGTTTACAAAGACAAAAACGTAAAAATAAACCGAATTCAAAAACCTGTTTTCATTATAACCTACGCCTCCTGGTGCGTAATCCCTAAAGGAGAAATTCCCGCTTTAAACATTTTGGCAAAAGAACATCATGACGACCTGCAAATTGTTGTGGTATTTTGGGACAAAAAGAAGGATTTAAAAAATATTGCCAAGAAATTCAACGACAATATCAAAGTATGTTATGCCAATGAATACTACTCCAAAGATTCGCATATCGTAGCTAGCATCAAACACACATTAGGTTTTCCTACTTCGATTTTTCTTGACGAGAATAAAAATGTCATTGCCATCAAACATTTTGACAGTAAAATAAAAATTAAAACTCCAATCAAAGAAGCCATTACCTGCAGCTACAATTACTTCAGCAAAGACATTAACGAAAATATGGTAAAAGCTCTTTGACCAAAAAAAAGAGCCCTACAGAGTACAACTCAACTTTCACAATTAGTATATCTTAAATTTCACTCAACCTTGTTTTGGCCCAATATTATTTTCGGCAAATTTGTATTCAACCACCTAAATTTAGTCAAAATCATCACGTGAGTTCCTCCTTTTACAACTATACAACCATCTATATTCTTAATCGGAAATATATCATCAACATCGCCATGTAAATGAACCACCTCTTGGTCAACAACATTCCTATTCCACAAAACAACCTGCTCAATAGCCCAATCCAAATAATGTTCGTTTCGCACCGAAAGGAATCTTTCATACAATTTCAGCCTCTCATTTACTTTTTTACCAAAAGAAAATCGGGCAAAATTTTCAATATTTTGAGCCAAACTTACAGGAATTAATTTATAGGCTTTCGTTTTTTTTGCAATCACTATTCTTTTAGGATATTCCAAATTACTTTTCACGCTCGAAATAATTATAACTTTACGCGTGGGAATAAAGCGTTTCATTTCCTGAACCAAAATCCCTCCGAAAGAAACCCCTATCAAAACCGGATTTTCATGCTTAATCTTGGTTGTCATCCTTTTAGCATAACCAGACAGCGATTCCTTTTCCTTTGGAATTTCCCATTCCAAAAAAAACATTTCAAATTCGGATTCAGAAAGTTTTATCCTTTCAAAAATAGCCGAACTAGCCGCCAAACCCGGCATAAAATAAACAGGAATTTTATCCATAACCAAAGCAGTATTAATCAATACAAGTACTTATCAAAACGCCTTTTAAAATTAAATATTTTATTTCCATTTTAAGAGTCTCATTACTGATATTTCAAAAAAAAAAAAAAAAAAAAAATCTAACCAGCCAATGATCAAAACAATTCCCAAACAAAAAACAGCATCTTAATAATTCCGTTTCACAAGTTAATCACAAAAACACTTAAAACTGACTATCAATTGATTACCTTTGCATAATCTAAAAAAATCTTCCTCAGACTTAAAAAATAAAAAATGGAAACCATTACAAAATTAGAAATCAAAGACAATACTTTTGCGAGACAATTTGAAACAAAAGTAGAATCCGGGATAGTATCTATTGAATATTCGTTTCAGGAGAAAAAAATATTTTTAACCAAAATCAATGTTCCCGATAATCACACCGACGAAGAATTTATTTCAAATTTCCTAAAAAACATTATGGAAACCGCCACTGAAAAGAAACTAAAAGTGGTGCCCATTCATCCAAAAATTGTTCTTTTCTTTAAAAAAAATCCAATCTACAAAGAATTACTTCCGCCGGGTATTCGCATATAAAATCACAAATTATCATTATTTTTTCACGCAGAATCCGCAGACTTACGCAGATTTTTTATCAAAAAAAAAAAAGACAATTCGTACCAAAAGCTTAATTTTCTTAAAAACATCTCTCTTCGAATTTGTGTTAATTTGTGTAATTTGTGGCTATTAGAGTATCCGAGCTAAATAATAAAAAAAGCAGAAGAAATTAAACTTCTGCTCATTTGATTTATAAAAAATAAAAAATTATTTTTCGATTTCTTTCATACTGTCCATTTTCTTGTGAGCCAGGAAGCCGGCAATATCCTCAAAATGCTCAACTACACGTTTATTTCCAAATTCAAAAACTTTTGTTGCCAATCCGTCAAGAAAATCACGGTCGTGAGAAACCAGAATCAAAGTTCCGTCAAAATCACGCAAAGCATCCTTGATAATATCTTTGGTTTTCATATCCAAGTGATTTGAAGGTTCATCCAGAATCAACAAATTAACCGGTTCAAGCAATAATTTAATCATTGCCAAACGTGTTTTTTCTCCTCCAGAAAGCACCTTAACTTTCTTGGTAATATCATCCCCATGAAACATAAAAGCGCCAAGAATGTTTTTGATTTGCGTCCTTACATCCCCAACTGCAATATCATCTATCGTTTCAAAAATGGTTGCGTTTTCGTCTAATAATGCCGCTTGATTTTGAGCAAAATAACCAATTTGAGAATTATGTCCAATTTCAACCGAACCACTATCAGGAGCAAACTCTTTCATTATAGCTTTGATCATTGTTGATTTTCCTTCTCCATTCTTTCCAACAAAAGCCACTTTTTGACCTCTTTCGATAACAATATTTGCATCTTTGAAAACAATGTGATCTCCGTAAGATTTGGACATATCTTTTACAATCACAGGATATTGTCCGGAACGAGCTGCCGGCGGGAATTTCAAACGTAAAGCCGAAGTATCTACCTCATCAACCTGAACAATTTCTAATTTTTCCAACATTCGAACACGAGATTGAACCGCGTCTGTTTTAGAAAATGTCCCTTTGAAACGATCAATAAAAGCTCTATTATCAGCAATCATTTTCTGTTGTTCATCATAGGCTTTCTGCTGATGAATACGACGATCTTTCCTTAATTCCAAATAATGGGAATACTTTGCTTTATAATCATAAATGCGCCCCATTGTTACTTCAATAGTACGATTGGTAATATTATCCACAAAAGCCCTGTCGTGGGAAATTACCACTACCGCTTTTGCCGAATTAATCAGGAAATCTTCCAACCATTGAATACTTTCAATATCCATATGATTCGTTGGCTCATCCAGTAAAATCAAATCTGGCTTACGCAAAAGTATTTTTGCCAATTCAATTCGCATTCTCCAACCTCCTGAAAACTCTGATGTTTGACGCGTAAAATCTTCACGTACAAATCCAAGTCCCATCAAGGTTTTCTCGACTTCGGCTTCATAATTCACCTCTTCGATAGCGTAAAATTTTTCGCTTAAATCCGAAACCCTTTCTATCAACTTCATATAAGCATCACTTTCATAATCTGTACGAACAGTCAATTGCTCATTGATTTCGTCGATTTCGGCTTTCATACTGAAAATTTCGCCAAATGCTTTGGAAGCCTCCTCCATTACAGTAGCATTATCTTTTGTCAACAAATGCTGAGGCAAATAGGCAACAACAGCTTCTTTTGGCACCGAAATACTTCCCGTACTAGGCTTACTTTCTCCGGCAATAATTTTTAGCAGAGTCGATTTACCTGCACCATTTTTACCCATAAGGGCAATTTTATCATTTTCGTTTATTGCAAAAGAAACATCACTAAAAAGAGTTGTTCCACCAAATTGAACCGAAATATCGTTTATTGTAATCATTATTTTCTGTGAATTCGTTTAATCGGTTAATCGTTTATTTGATTACCCATTTTTTTGAAGGTGCAAAGATAGATTTAATTAAGACAATGTGCCAATTAGATAATTATATAATTTTCATTACATCCAAAAATCTATTTTTAAGCAAAAAAGCTCCGCAAAAGCACAAAACTTTCACGAAGCAATTCATTTTAATTATCTCATTGTCACATTGACACATTATCTAATTACTTCTCAATCGTTCCTCCATTTTTTGGATTCATCAAAAATATGCTGTAAAATAGCTGCTTCTTTATCATCAAACTCCACACCTCTACGCTCCATAACCAATCTCGCCGTTTCAAAAGCTTTTTTGGTAATATAAGTTGTAAATCCGGTTGCTCCTCCCCAAGAAAAACTTGGAACAAAATTGCGAGGAAAACCACTTCCGAAAATATTAGCACTTACACCTACTACGGTTCCTGTGTTGAACATCGTGTTGATACCGCATTTACTGTGATCTCCCATCATCAATCCACAAAACTGAAGACCTGTTTTTACGAAACTTTCTGTTTCATAACTCCACAATTTCACTTCTTCGTAATTGTTTTTCAGATTCGAATTGTTGCTGTCTGCACCAATATTACACCATTCGCCCAAAACAGAATCCCCTAAATAACCTTCATGCCCTTTATTAGAATTTGCAAAAATAACTGCATTCTTCACCTCTCCTCCTATTCGGGAATGAGGCCCAACAGTAGTTGCTCCATAAACTTTGGATCCCATTTTTACCTGAGCATTGTCACACAAAACAAATGGACCACGTATCACTGCGCCTTCCATAATTTCAGAATCTTTTCCTATATATATAGGTCCTGTCGAAGCATTCAATGTAACAAACTCCAATTTCGCACCTTCTTCGATAAAAATATTCTCAGGCGCAATTACATTCACACTTCTAGGAATTGGCTGCGACTTTCTATCCTCGGTCAAAAACTCAAAATCGGCTCGAATTGCCGCATCATTCTTCGAAAAAATATCCCAAATATGTTCAATCGTAATACAATCATCATTATATTCCAGAATATCATAAGTATCAAAATCTACCGATTCTTGCTTATCATCTGTATAAAAAGCCACAACATTATCACCCTTAAAAACAGCTTGGTTTGGCCCTAAATTAATAATCATTTCCGCCAAAACAGCATTAGGCAAAAATGAGGCATTAATCATTATGTTTTCATCCAATTCAACCATTGGGAATTTCTCTGACAAATATTCCTCTGTCACGGTTGTCGTGGTAGAACCCAAATAAGCTTCCCATTTTTGACGAATGGTCATAATGCCTACAAGAATATCGGCTACCGGACGGGTAAAAGTAAATGGTAACAAAGCATTTCGAGCGGGGCCGTCAAAAAGTATGTAGTTCATAAATTAAGTTAAAAATTATTAAAATCTGATTTGGTTATCAATGCAAAGTTACAACTAATTTTATATGTTGATAAAAGTTTAGAAGCAGTAGTAAGAACGAGCACACTAAATTTTTGCATAAAAAAACCCCGCAAATTGCGAGGTTTTTGATGTATTTGAACAGTTAAAATTATTTAACGTGTTTAGCGTATTTAGTTTTGAATTTATCAATACGTCCTGCAGTATCGATAAGTTTAGATTTACCTGTGTAAAAAGGGTGAGAAGTTCTAGAAATCTCCATTTTTACAACTGGATATTCAACACCTTCGTGGATAATAGTTTCTCTAGTCTCAGCAGTAGATTTAGTGATAAAAACATCTTCATTTGACATGTCTTTAAAAGCAACTAATCTGTAATTTTCTGGGTGTACACCTTTTTTCATCTTGAATCTTTTTTATTTGTTAATTATAATTTGCCTTGAAGCTTTTCTTCTGACAGAAAAGGTATAGACGCACCATAACTTTTTGTTTTAACATTATTATTTTGAGTCTGCAAATTTACACTTATTTTTTAATATACAAACCTTTGTGTTACTTTTTTTAAATAGGCGTAAAAATCATTTTTTGCCTGCCATTATTTTGGGAATTACTATATTTGTGGATTAATTAAAAATCATATACCAAATGGTAAACGAAATCGTAAAAAGAAACGGAATAAGTTTCGGTATAATAATAGGCGTTGTTTCTGCCTTAATAACTGCAACGATATATGCTATAGACATCAATCTTTTCATATCGGGTTGGCTTGGCGCCACCATTATTGGACTCTACATTATTATTTCGATTATTTTACTGGTAAAAACCAAAAAAGACTTAAACGGAGTTTTCCCTTTCAAAGAAGCTTTTACCACTTATTTTATTGCTGCACTTATTGGAGTAGCAATATCTACAACTTTCAACATTATTCTTTTCAATTTTATTGACCCATCTATAAAAGACACTTTAAAAGAGTTAACAGCAAAATATACTATGGAAATGATGCAGAAATTTGGAACACCAACCGCTGCCATCAATGAAGCCATGAAAAAACTGAACGAAAGCAACCCTTATTCCATAATTGAACTATTAAAAGGCTCCATTTACAGTGTCGTTGTCAATTGTATTTTCGGATTAATAATGGCTGCATTCTTTAAAAGCAACACTACACAGCAAGTATACAAATAATGAATTTATCAATACTCATACCGCTTCTAAACGAAGAGGAATCCCTGCAGGAATTATACACTTGGATTATTTCGATAATGAAATCTAACAATTATAGTTATGAAATCATTTTCCTTGATGACGGAAGCACCGATGAGTCCTGGAACATCATTTCGGGATTTGCAGCAGAAAACACAAATGTAAAAGGAATCCGATTCATGAAAAATTTTGGAAAATCACAGGCTTTGCATGCCGGTTTTGCCAAAGCAAAAGGTGACGTGATTATCACAATGGATGCCGATTTGCAGGACAGCCCGGATGAAATTCCTGAGTTGTATGAAATGATTACCAAAGAAAAATACGATTTGGTTTCGGGGTGGAAAAAGAAACGTTACGACTCTGTTGTAGCCAAAAATCTTCCTTCGAAACTATTCAATTGGGCTGCGAGAAAAACTTCTGGAGTTGAATTGAACGATTTTAATTGCGGACTGAAAGCTTACAAAAATGTTGTTGTAAAGAACATTGAAGTTTCTGGCGAAATGCATCGATACATTCCGGTTTTGGCAAAAAATGCCGGTTTTGGAAAAATTGGCGAAAAAGTGGTTCAGCACCAAGCCCGAAAATATGGGGAAACAAAATTTGGAATGGAACGTTTCATTAATGGTTTTCTCGATTTGATTACAATTTGGTTCCTATCCCGATTTGGAAAAAGACCAATGCACTTATTCGGTGCGATTGGTTCTGTCATGTTTATTCTGGGATTCTTGGCAGCCGGTTACATTGGCGCTTCAAAACTATACCATATGTATATGGGAATGCGTTATAATTTGGTAACCAATAACCCTTGGTTTTATATCTCATTAACAACAATGATTTTGGGAACGCAATTGTTTTTGGCAGGATTTCTTGGAGAAATTATTTTGAGAACCAAACACAATGAAGAACGATACAAGGTTGCAACCGAGGTGAATTTTTAATCCTCTCCCCCGGCCCCTCTCCGAAGGAGAGGGGAGCAGGAAAGGATAAATATAATACTCTTTGAGGACGCAATTTGCGCCCTCAAAAAAATAAAACAAAACAAAGAATCAAAATAGGTTATAAAAACTGGTTTTCTTGCTTTATGGACCTAGCCCTGATAGAAGCGGCATCCTTTTCTTGCTTTCTTTAAGCAAGAAAAGATATAGCGAATAGCAGGAATAGCTCCAAAAAAACAGAAAAACATCTTAAACTAAATACAATGTACATAGCACAAAACATTTTAGATGCAGTAAACGAATGGTTGACTCCATCATTCGACAATGAAACTCAAGTAGCTATTAAAGAATTAATGACTACTTCGCCAAAAGAACTTGAAGATAGCTTTTATAAAAATTTAGAATTTGGAACAGGCGGAATGCGCGGTGTGATGGGTGTTGGAAACAACCGCATCAACAAATACACGCTTGGAAAAAACACTCAGGGACTTTCCAATTATATGAAAAGCGTTTTTCCGGGGCAAAATTTAAAGGTCGTTATTGCCTACGATTGTCGTCATAACAGCCAAACTTTGGCCAAAGTGGTTGCCGATGTTTTCTCTGCAAATGGTATTCAGGTGTATTTGTTTTCGGACTTGAGACCTACTCCGGAATTGTCTTTTGCCCTTAAATATTTGGGTTGCCAGTGCGGAATTGTCCTTACGGCTTCGCACAATCCGCCAGAATATAATGGTTACAAAGTGTACTGGGAAGATGGTGGACAGATTGTTCCTCCGCAGGACGGTGAAATTATTCAGGCAATCGAAAGCTTGAATTATGACCAAATCAATTTTTCGGCAAATGAAAATCTGATACAATATATAGATACTGAAATCGATGAAGCTTTTGCAAAATCATCGGTTGAAAATGCTAGTTTCAACACATCGGCAGCAGCCAAAGACAACCTGAACATTGTGTTTACTTCTTTGCACGGAACCTCGATTATGTCTGTTCCTGGTACTTTGGAAAAAGCGGGCTATAAAAATGTGAATATCGTTCCGGAACAAGCCAAACCAGATGGGAATTTCCCAACCGTTAAATCTCCAAATCCTGAAGAACCGGAAGCATTGACAATGGCACTTGCGCTTGCAGACAAACTAAATGCCGATATCGTAGTGGGAACAGATCCTGACTGTGACCGTTTGGGGGTTGCCGTAAGAAACAACGAAGGCAAAATGATTTTGCTAAACGGAAACCAAACCATGATTTTGATGACGGCTTTCTTATTGGAACAATGGAAAAAAGCCGGAAAAATAAACGGAAAACAATTTGTGGGTTCTACTATTGTTTCCACTCCTATGATTTTGGAATTGGCAACAGCTTACGGTGTAGAATGCAAAGTAGGATTAACTGGTTTCAAATGGATTGCCAAAATGATTAAGGATTTTCCGGAACTGCAGTTTATTGGCGGTGGAGAAGAAAGTTTTGGATTTATGGTTGGTGATGCCGTACGCGATAAAGATGCCGTTGCAGCCACTTTATTGATTTGCGAAATTGCAGCTCAGGCAAAAGCTAAAGGAAGTTCTGTTTACAATACTTTATTACAATATTATGTTGATTTTGGTTTTTACAAAGAGCATCTGATTTCTTTAACCAAAAAAGGAAAAGAAGGTTTAGCAGAAATCAACCAAATGATGGTTTCCTTGCGTGAAAATCCTTTGAAAGAAATCAACGGACAAAGAGTGGTTATGGTGGAAGATTATAAATCATCTATTGCCAAAAACCTGTTTACAAACGGAGAAGAAACTATGGCCGTACCAAAATCGGATGTATTGATTTATTATACTGAAGACGGATCAAAAATATGCGCCAGACCAAGTGGAACAGAACCGAAAATTAAATTTTATATCAGCGTAAAAACCGAATTGGACAGCGTTGCCAATTTCACCAAAGTTGAACAAGAATTGGACGAAAAAATTAAAAATATAATTGCTGCTATGCAGTTGAACTAATTCATTTGCAACAAAAAAAAATCGAATTAATTAGTTGAAAACATACTAATTAAATTGATTTCAACACACTTATCAAAAATGATAGATTCTAATTTACTTAAATTAATTCCATACACTAAAGCCTATACAAGTAACATTGTTTGGAATATAATTTACAACATTTTGTATGCTTTATTCAGCACCATTTCGATGCTTTCATTACTTCCGATGATGGAAGTTCTTTTTGGCAAAACAAAATCTATCCCAAAGGAGCCAGTTTTTGAAGGAATCGGAGGAATAATGGATTATGGCAAAGATATGCTTTATTACTATATCTCAGAATTAAACAGAGAAAGTGGTCCCCAATTTGCCTTGTTATTAGTTGTATCATTGGTGATTTTTACATTTTTGTTAAAAAATCTCTTCAACTATTTGGCATCATTCCATATTATGCATCTTAAAAATGGTGTTCTAAGAGACTTAAGACAAACAATGTACGACAAAATCATTGAGCTTCCTGTCTCTTTTTATTCCGAAAAGAGAAAAGGAGATGTAATGGCCCGAATGCTTGGAGATGTTGGAGAAGTTCAAAATTCCTTTTTTTCAATATTAGAACTTATCGTAAAAGAACCTCTAACAATTGTCTTTGCATTAATTACCATGTATGTCATCAGTTGGGACCTTACACTTTTCGTATTGATTTTCATCCCTATTTCGGGATTGATTATTTCCAAAATAGGAAAAAATCTAAAAGCGAAATCGTTACAAGCCCAAAACGAAGGAGGACACTTAATCTCAATTGTAGAAGAAAGTTTAACAGGTTTAAAAGTGGTCAAAAGCTATAATGCGGAAAGCCGCTTTAAAAAGAATTTTAACGATTCTATAACCAGACTTCTAAAACTGTCCAACAGCATAGGTAACAAAAACAATTTGGCTTCTCCGCTAAGTGAATTCATGGGTATTACTACAATAGCTATATTACTATGGTACGGAGGTAATTTGGTTTTAGTGCAAAAGACATTAGATGGAGCTGAATTTATTATTTACCTAACCTTGGCCTATAACATCCTAACTCCTGCAAAAGCAATTTCAAAAGCTTCTTACTCTGTAAAAAATGGATTAGCGGCTGCAGAACGTGTCTTTGAAGTATTGGAAGTCAAAAACGAGATTACAAACAAAGAAAATGCCATTGTAAAAACCACCTTTGATGATTCCATATCCCTAAAAAACATTAACTTCAGATATGCAAAAGAAAATGTTTTGAAAGATTTCTCCCTAGATGTCAAAAAAGGACAAACTGTTGCCCTTGTAGGACAATCCGGAAGTGGAAAAAGTACTATCGCCAATTTGCTTACCCGTTTTTATGACGTAAATGAAGGAAGCATCACCATCGATGGGATTTCTATTAAAGACATGGAAATGCACTCTCTTCGAAACTTGATGGGATTGGTAACGCAAGACAGTATTTTGTTTAATGACACCATAAAAGCCAACATTTCCTTAGGAAAAGAAGATGCAACCGATGAAGAAATCATCGAAGCATTAAAAATAGCCAATGCTTACGAATTTGTAAAAGATTTACCTCTAGGCATCAACACAAACATTGGCGACAGCGGAAACAAACTTTCGGGTGGACAAAAACAACGTCTTTCCATTGCCCGCGCTGTGTTGAAAAATCCTCCAATCATGATTTTGGACGAAGCCACATCAGCCTTGGATACCGAAAGCGAAAAATTTGTTCAGGTCGCTCTTGAAAATATGATGGAAAACCGAACTTCGATTGTAATTGCCCACCGCCTTTCAACCATTCAAAAAGCTGATTTGATTGTAGTTATGCAAAAAGGAAAAATCGTTGAACAAGGCAGACACGACGAACTTATTGCCATGAATGGTACTTACAACAAATTAGTAAATATGCAGTCTCTTGAATAATGATTTTAGATTTGCTTCGACAGTTCACTCCATGGGCTCGTGCAAAGCCATTAAGTTAAGCTTGGTCTTTTCTCGCAAAGGCGTAGAGACGCAAAGTTTGAAATCAATTTCTTTGCGTCTTCGCGGCTTTGCGAGCCAAATTTTACGCAAAAATGAGGGTCAAAGCGATTTTTAGCTTTTAGGCTTTTAGTAGGAGTTAATGACAGTCATATGGCTTTTTGAAAAATTGAATTAAATTCAAACTATGTATCTCAATAATCCCAACATAAAACTTCCGCAAGACCAAGATACCATCGTATGGAAATACTTGGACCTGTCGAAGTTTTTGGATTTATTGCTTTCGCAAAAATTATTCATGTCCCGTTCCGATAAATTTGAGGATCAATATGAAGGTACTTTTAGCGAGCCAACATTTGAGGAAATAAAAAAACTCTCCATAGACAATCCCGATTTCCTGAATTACTACAAAACACATCGGGAAAAAGTCGCTATCAGCAGTTGGCATATCAATGAATACGAATCATTTGCGATGTGGCAAATTTTCACCCAAAACAGCGAAGGTTTAGCCATTCAGTCTACCGTGAAAAGACTTCAGGATGCGCTTCGACCCGAAAACAACTACAAACAATATATAGGCGAAGTCAATTATATCGATTATAAAAAAGAATATATTCCGTTTGACGATATGTTTTTCCCTTTTTTATTCAAACGAAAAAGTTTTCAATACGAGCGTGAAGTTCGCATCATCTCTGATGTAACCGACAGCAACATCAAACTAAACGACGGTCTCAAAATCAACGTTGATATCTCCCAATTGATTGATAAAATCTACATCCATCCCAAATCAGAGAATTGGTATAAAAACCTAGTGATTCAGTTGGTAAAGCAGCTTGGATTTGATTTTAAAATAGAAAAATCAGATTTGGAAAGTGATATTTTGATTTAGGTGGTTTGAGTTTTTTTGCCACAAATTACACAAATTAGCACTGATTTCTTTTTGAGAGAAATTTGGACTTACTCATACTCGTTGCAAACGAGCACTAGATGGAAAATCACAACCTCCGACTACCGAAAAAACTACAACCTTTTAAAGCGATGATTGTCTACAGTACAATTAGAGTAGTATTTCACTAATAAAAATCCAAAAAAATAATGGCCCAAAAGCAATAAACATTTGTATGAAAAATTCAAGCCAAGTTGCATCTTTTGATTCAATATCAGTACAGTGTTTTTTTGAAAAATAAAAATGGCGATTTAATTTTTTGAGTATGTAATTATCTGCACATTTAAATAAAAACAAAATTGATATTGGTATTAAACACACAAAAATAAACTTGTCATTATTTTTAAATAGCTGGACAATTTCTAGAATTATTGGAATTAGAGACAAAACAAGAAAAAACTTAAAATAATTACACTTTCGAAGTATTTTCCCTTCACCAACCATGAATGGTAAGATGTAAATACCGCAGAAAAATAAAATCCAACCAATCATGTTATTGCATCTGTTTTTAAACATTGCAGTCAATTTATAAAAATTGGCGCAACGCATAGCTGATTTTCCGTTTATGACCTTAACCTCATTAAATCGGATTATAACTTTCTGCTTTCCAGTCTTTACTTGTCAAATCAATGTAATTATAATGCACTACATCATTACTGTCAAATCTTCCGTTTTTGTTGGTATCTTCCACGGTTCTAAAATAGAGGCGGTTTTGGGATTCGATTAAATTCCAGTCAATCAATTCCTGATAATCAGCAGAAACTTTGGTTAATTTTTCCCCACTAATTTCGCTCAAATACAAAGTTGTAATATCGCTCACATCGAGTTTTCCGTCTTTATTGGTATCCATATCCATCATGGCATAGACCATAATTTGCTTTTTGAGTTTGTCGGAAACCTTTTTTAAATAAGTCGCAGTCTGAATCAAAACCGGTTTATCTGTTAAGGCTTTTATCGAATCAGAACCAATTTTCTGAAATTTAAGATTCTGCAAATAACCCGTAATTTCATTCTCCGATTCATTGGAAATCGTGAAACTCAAATCATTCACACTCGAAGAGCCATATTTAGTTTTCGCTCCTTTTTCATAAACACTCAAATCACCTACCGGATGGATCAAATAATTGGTTCCCTCCATTTGTATTGGCAAATCGGCAATTTTTATCTGAGTTGTATCCACTTTTGCAGGCTCTTTCACCCCTTTTGAAGCATCATAAATTACTTTCGGTTTTTCTACGTCTTCTTTACAGCTTGCCAAAAGCAAAAGCGAAATCCCAATACAGGCAAAATATAATGTTCTCATACTGTCTTACTATTAAAAATATACTCAAATGTAATCATTTTTGAAAAATGCAAAGAAATATAATTGGATTTAATACTAAATATAAATGAAGAGCAACTTCCCCTCTTTTGAAGAGGGGTGCCCGTAGGGCGGGGTGTTTCACCACAAATTCATTAAAAAAAACACCATTTTCCCACCCCGGCTTACAGCCACCCCTCCAAAGGAGTGGAATTTACAACCTAGCATTCAATTTCAGGTTAAAAACTCGTGTAGTCATGTAATTCGGAATTGCATATTCTGTCTTGGTGTACACATCGCGCACCCAAGTATTTGTTATTGCATTTTGATTATTAAAAAGATTGAAAATTTCAAAACCCAAAGACAGTTCTTTAAATTCCTTGAAGAATTTCCTTTTGGACATTCCTACCTTTTGATCAATGAAAACTTTTGAAAAACCAATATCCACACGCCGGTAGTCATTCAATCTATTTTGGTATAAATAAGGATCGGCATAAGCGGGCGAACCACAGGGTAATCCCGTGTTGTAAACCAAATTAAGATATACTTTCAAACTCGGAATCTTTGGCATATAATCCTGAAACAAAAGACCAAATTTTAATCTTTGGTCTGTTGGCCTTGCGATATATCCTTTGTCATCGATATTCTCTTCTGTTTTTAGATAACCAAAACTAATCCATGAATCGGTTCCGGGAACAAATTCTCCATTCAACCGTACATCCAAACCTTGAGCATAAGCAACCGCATTGTTATCGGCCGCATAACGAATCCTTACATTATCAATCGTATAAGGATTAACATCAGTCATTTTTTTATAATAGGCCTCTGTCACCAGTTTAAAAGGTCTTTGCCATATTTTGAAACTATAATCATTTCCTAAAACAAAATTTATCGATTTTTGAGCTTTGACATTGGTCTGCACTACCCCATCATAATCGCGCAATTCCCTATAAAATGGCGGCTGATTATAAATCCCTGCCGAGAACCTAAAAAGTATATCTTTTTTCCAATTTGGCTTTATGCCAAATTGAGCTCTCGGACTAAAAACCGTTTGAAAATTCCCGTTTAAATTGTCCCCAGAAACTTCCCAACTTTGCATACGAACACCCAAATTATACCAAATTTCATTTTTCCCCAAATTACCCTTATGCCCCCATTGTCCATAAGCCGAAAACCTATCGATATTGGTAAAATTTGTCGCTTTTACATATTGGTACGGAAGCAACAATCCTTCATAAGGCTGATAGGGCTCATCGTTTTTGGGCAACACTTTTGGCGGTCGTATCGCAAACCCAGCTGAATCAATCATTTCCCATTCCGAAATTCGGTCTCGAATGGATTCTCTAGTATATTTTACCCCCCACTGAATTTGATTTTGCTTCCAATTTTTTAACCCTTTTACTTCCAAATTGGCAATTAAAGCATCCAAATCATTTCGCGCGTGATTGAGCTGAGAGCCCACTCCTCTTGAATACATAATATCTCCATAAGTATCGGAACCAACATTGGTATCAACTTCTCCCAAACGGTATTGTGCGTAAATATCAAAATACTCTTGCTCGATAGTATGAAATAGGGAACCTATAAATTTCAGTGTAAAAGTATCGCTCACCTGATAGGTTGTTTTTAACGCTCCAAAATAAGTATCGTATTTGTCTTTTTCCATGCCATTATAGTAAACAGCAAGAGCCTTTGGAGCATCGGCAGTGCCAAAATTCGTCTGACGCGTTAAAGGCTGATACAAATATTTGTTTTGCGAAATATTCCCCAGAAAACTCCATTGCCATTTTGGAGAAGCCTGATAATTGATATTGGCCTGTATATCTGCAAAAGTCGGAGTGTAATTGGTTTGGGTTTCCTCACTGTTAACAAGAAGACTATTGTTTCGATACCTGATTCCCGTTATTGCCGACCATTTTTTGTTTTTGGAAACCGCATCCACGGCAAGGCTTCCACCAAGGAAACTCATTTCCATAATAGCACCAAATTGTGTCGGATTTCTATACGTTATATCCAAGACCGAAGACATTTTATCTCCATATTTAGCCTGAAAACCTCCCGCCGAAAAATCAATATTCTGAACCAAATCGGTATTGGTAAAACTCAATCCTTCCTGTTGTCCCGATCTGATGAGAAAAGGGCGATATACTTCTATTTCGTTAACATAAACCAGATTCTCATCATAATTTCCACCTCGAACAGCATATTGTGTACTCAACTCATTATTGGAATTGACTCCGGGCAAAGTTTTCAAAACGTTTTCGATACCGGCATTGGCTCCAGGCACAAACCGAATGTCTTTGGCTTCAAAAGTAACAATCCCCTGAACTGCTTTTTTATTGGTAGAATTAACGACAACTTCTCCCATCTGCTCCTCATAATCACTCATGTTCATATTAAAAACAAAAACTTCATTTGGAGACAATGAAACTTTCAGACTGACTTTTTTTAAGGAAACATGGGTAAAAACTACCGTAACATCTTGATTGGCAGGAATTGAAATTTGATAAAAACCCTGTTCATCTGTCTTTGTAATAGCAGTCAGACAGGTCACATTCACCCCTTCTGCCGGAAGATTCTTTTCGTTCAAAACAACTCCTTTTACAATAGCCGTTTGAGCAAATGAATTTATTCCCATCCATAAAAAAACAAAACAATAAAGAGGTTTAAAAATATTCAATAGATTTTGTTTTACGGTTTCTTATTTCTTAGAAAATGTGTTACAAAAGTAGTAGAATTGCCTACATTATCAACCACAATAACTTTTAATTCATTGTCTCCCTCGGCTACAATTCCGTCATCAAAGTCATGGGTTAAAACTCCTGTTTTGTTATCGTATTCCATCAAAATCCACTTTCCGTTGAGATAGCCGTTATACGCTTTAATACCCGACATACTATCAGAAATACTAACTCGCAGCAATTTTTGAGCATCCAATCTTTTCCCTTCAATTGGTTTTGCAATCTTTATCACAGGAGCAACAGTGTCCATCGCTAATTTATACTGACCCAGCGTTTTCACTTTTGTCTCATAAACATTGCCTTTTTCACGAGTTGTATTATAACTTATCCTCGTTCCCTCTATACGACCTATGAAAACTTTGTCTTTTTTATCAGCAGGAAAACTATCATTTTCCATGGTGATTGTAAAATTGCTGTGCGCCGGAACAGTATCATCATGAACTGTTAAAACATTATTTTTTACATCAAAATTCAAATTAAAATCACTGTAGAATGTTCCCGCCGGAAAAAACACGGAACATTTATCTTTTTCAAAAAAACAATCCTTCGACGTTTTTACAAAATAATTCGAAACAACAGGTTCTTTTTCGATTATAGTCGAAAGCAAATCGTACTCTACCGGAATCGCAATTTGGGTTTTGTTTCCATAAAAATCCGTAACCTGCAAATTACAAGCCGAAATCAAATTGGGTTGCACTGTCAGAATCCCATTCGATTCATCAGTCCTAATAATACTCAAATTATAACGTGGATCCATAAATAATTTTTGAACCCTTTGCCCTGTTTTTTTATACTTCGAATAATCGATTAAAGCGTTTACATAACGCATTTCGTCAAAAGAATAGGTGTTAAATTGATACCCAAAAATTGGTTTTCCGTTGCAGGACAAGTTCACATCAAAAACGCCATTTCGGTTAAAGGAAACATCGTCATAATCATAAGTAATGACACCAAATCCTATTTTTCCGTTGGCAACAACTTTGTCAGCCAAATAAGTTCCGTCTTTTTGCAGAGACAAATTAATTGGGATAGGCCGCTGGGAATGATTAACTGTTGTTTTTGAATCAAGTGGATAAACATACAAATTAGAAACAATCGGGTTTTTGGTATCTTTCAAAAAAGCATCAAAACCAAAAAACATCGGATTAATGATTTTCTCCGTTTTGGTATCCCGAAATTCAAAATGAAGATGTGGCCCCTCTGAAGAACCTGTATTACCAGAAAGCGCAATTAATTGTCCTTTCTTAACAGGCATTTCATTAGGCTTAAAATACATTTCAATTTCAAAAGCCTTTTCCTTATAATGCGTTTTTTTTATAAAACTTTCAATAGAGTCGGTTGCTCTTTGCAAATGGCCATAAACCGAAGTATAGCCATTTGGATGATCGATATAAATTGTTTTTCCGTTACCAAAAGTAGAAATCTTAATTCTAGAAACATAACCATCAGCAACCGCATATACATTTAAACCCTCTCTTTGCTGAGTTTTTATATCAAAACCGGCGTGAAAATGATTAGGTCTTAATTCGCCAAAATTCCCTGACAATTGAATCGGAATATCTACCGGTGAACGAAAATAGTCTTTAGGATAATCAGTTTGGGCAAAAAGAATAGTGGTAAAGAGGATGGAAAAAAAGGAAAATTTCATACAATACATTTTTGCTAAGATAAAAAAAGGAAGCAAACCCCACAAGACAAAACAAACACAATACACAACACACTAGTTAATAATTAGTTAATTAAATTAACGTAAAAAAATCGATAAAATATTGCATTAATAAAAAGGAATACTAACTTTGTAAGATTAAGTAATGAATAGGAATTATAATGAGTGTGATTGCAGAAATAATTGATACTCTAGAAAATAAGATTGGAAAACTTTTTATTAAAATAAAAAGTTTAGAACAAAACAATCATGAATTAAATACAGAGTTACAAAATGCTGCAGTGTTAATACAAAATCAATCCAATGAGATTGAATCGCTAAAAACACAAATAGAAACACTCAAAATAGCCAATACATTATTAGGCAGTGACGACAATAAAAGAGATACAAAGCTTAAAATAAATTCAATAATTCGTGAAATTGATTACTGTATAGCACAGCTATCAGATTAGTAAAAAAATGGACGAAAAGCTTAAAATTAAGATATCAATTGCTGACAGAGTTTACCCATTAACAGTAGATTTTGCTCAGGAGGAAGGACTTAGAAGTGCTTCAAGAAAAATTGATGCAATGATAAAGCAATTTGAAGAAAATTATGCCGTAAGAGACAAACAAGATGTATTGGCCATGTGCGCTTTACAATTTGCCTCTCAAGTAGAACAAAAACAGATTGACAACATCATAAATGGCGAGGAAACCATTGAAAGATTGAACAAAATCAATTTGCTTTTGGACGAATATCTCTAAACACAAGACGTTCTTTACATAGACTAAGATACTGCCTACATTAGTTCATATTGGTAAACTCAACACTAACAATTTAGAATGAGCGAATCATCACTACTAAAGTATGCCACGCTTCGGCGAGGAAACTTGAACAGTGAGTTAGCCCAAAACTTGTCTTTTCGAGTTTATACAACTTCTAATGTAGGCTTTTTTATATATTAATTTTTTTTACAAACATGGACATCATAACAATAATTATTTCAGGAATTGCAGGTATTGCACTAGGATTTGGTCTAGCCAAATTCATAGAAAAAAGCAACATCTCTAATTTGATTAAAAGCGCAAAAAAAGAGGCCGCATCTATACTAAAAGACGCTAATCTTGAAGCTGAAAACATAAAGAAAGATAAAATTCTTCAGGCAAAAGAAAAATTTATTGAACTAAAAGCTGAACACGAACAAGTTATTTTGGCGCGAGACAAAAAAGTAGCCGAAGTAGAAAAAAGAGTTCGCGACAAAGAATCTCAGGTTTCAAATGAATTATCCAAAGCTAAAAAAGTAAACGATGATTTTGAAGCCAAAACTGCTGAGTACAATTCAAAAATTGAAAATTTAGAGAAAAAACAACAAGAGGTTGACAGGCTTCATAAAAGTCAATTACAACAATTGGAAGTTATCTCTGGATTATCTGCTGAAGAGGCCAAAGAACAACTTGTTGAAGGCCTGAAAGGAGAAGCGAAGAGCAAAGCAATGTCGCATATTCAAGAAACTATTGAAGAGGCAAAATTGACTGCACAACAAGAAGCCAAGAAAATCATCATTAACACTATCCAGAGAGTTGGAACAGAAGAAGCTGTTGAAAACTGTGTATCTGTTTTCAACATCGAATCGGATGATGTAAAAGGAAGAATCATCGGGCGTGAAGGTAGAAATATCCGTGCACTTGAAGCCGCAACAGGCGTTGAAATTATCGTAGACGACACTCCTGAGGCCATTATTCTTTCTTGTTTTGACCCGGTTCGCAGGGAAATCGCCCGTTTGGCATTGCACAAATTGGTTACAGATGGACGTATTCACCCAGCACGTATTGAAGAAGTTGTTGCCAAAACTACCAAACAAATTGACGACGAAATCATCGAAGTAGGTAAACGTACCGTGATTGATTTAGGAATACACGGTTTGCACCCAGAATTGATAAAAGTAGTTGGAAGAATGAAATACCGTTCTTCTTACGGACAAAACTTATTGCAACACTCACGTGAGGTTTCTAAACTTTGCGGAATCATGGCTGCCGAATTAGGACTGAATGTTAAACTTGCCAAAAGAGCCGGTTTACTTCACGATATCGGTAAAGTGCCAGATGCAGAAAGTGATTTACCACACGCTCTATTAGGTATGCAATGGGCTGAAAAATATGGCGAGAAAGAAGAAGTTTGCAACGCAATTGGAGCTCACCACGACGAAATAGAAATGAAATCATTGCTTTCGCCAATCATTCAGGTTTGTGATGCTATTTCAGGTGCCAGACCAGGAGCCAGAAGACAAGTTTTGGATTCATACATTCAACGTTTAAAAGACCTTGAAGATGTTGCTTACGGATTTAGCGGAGTAAAAAATGCCTACGCTATCCAAGCCGGTAGAGAACTTCGTGTAATTGTCGAAAGTGAAAAAGTATCAGATGAAAATGCTGCTAATTTATCATTCGAAATTTCACAAAAGATTCAAACTGAAATGACTTACCCTGGTCAAGTGAAAGTTACCGTAATCAGAGAAACTAGAGCTGTAAATATAGCAAAGTAAGCGCTCTCAAATTCCAAGTTATTAAATTCCAAATTCCAATTATTTTTAAATTGGGATTTGGTTTTTTTTTGCCATTTGAACAATAAAAATATTACCCCTTCTTAAAATAAATCTTAAAGGTTGTTCCAAAGTTTAGCGTACTTTCGACTTCTATTTTCCCTCCCATATTTTCAATTTGATTTTTGGTTAAATACAAGCCCACTCCCCTTGCATCATTGTTCCTGTGAAATGTTTTGTACAACCCAAAAATTGAATCCTTATGTTTTTCCAGATCAATTCCTAATCCGTTGTCTTTTACATTCAAAACCACGAAATCATCATTAGCTTCGGTGGTAAAAATGATCTTTGGTTCTTTACCAGGATCCGAATATTTAATTGCATTGGTAACCAGATTTAGCATGATGCTTTCCAGATAGGCAGGAACACAAAACACCTCAACTGACGACGGGATATAATTCATGACCTGAATCCCTTTTTGTTTTATCGAGTCGTTCAAAACGTCGAGAACTTTATCAATAAAAATATTGACTTTTAAGGACTGCATATTGCTTTCCTTTTCGGCATATATACTCACCAAATCATTCAGATTTTCAATCGTGGAGAACAATTCATCCGAAACAATCTGAATATTACTCAAAGTGTCAACATCCGACAAAAGTGCTTCTTTATGCAAATCCAACAAAGATTTAATATTTCCGCTGTGCGTCCTTAAATTATGGGAAACAATATGCGCAAAATTCAGCAACTTATTATTTTGAATATTTACAATTTCGAGCATTTTGGCCAATTCGATTTCTCTTTCCTTTTGAACAGATATATCAGTATGAGTACCAACAATTCTCAAAGGCTTGTCATCAGCATCTCTTTCAATTACTTTGCCACGGTCCAGAATCCATTTGTACCTACCATTACACAAAACCCGATGACAGGTCTCATAAAATGGAATTTTATTGTCAAAATGAAGATTTATGTTACCATAATATTCTTCCCTGTCGTCTGGATGAACTCTCTCGTCCCATTCTTCGGGTGCTGCAACCAAATCCGATTCTGTCAGTTCCAGAATTTTCATCGATTCTGAAGAATAATATACTTTATTAGTTATCAAATCCCAATCCCAAACTCCCCTATCTGAAGCTTGTACAGCAAAATGATATCTCTCATCGGCTACTTTTAGTCTTATTTCCTGTTCTTTTACAACCGTTATATCCGAAATAAGTCCGTAAAAAACCACTTCTCCACTGTCATTTTTCTTTGGTGTCGCATCAATACGAAGCCATTTATAGCCGCTTTCAGGCAACAGCAATCTAAAATCAATTTCCCATTTTTCATTACTAGAAAGTGCCGTTTCATATGAATCCAAAAAGCTTTTTAAATCTGGCTCATAAATTTTATAATTTGACAATTTGTAGGAGTCTTCCAAAAATTCATTTATCGAAAATTCATTTAAAAACTCAATAGGCTTACTCAAAAAATCGACAGTTATCTGTTTTTGAGAATTCACCCTTATCTGAAAAATAATATTCGGAAGCTGTTTGATTGAACTTTCGTATAATCTATTTAAATCTTCCGGGTTTTTATGAGCTGTAAAAATCATTAATTCTAATATTTTTTAATACAATTGTAAAAATATTGAATTCCACACAACCATTAACACAAAAAACCGAATTTTATTCAAATTATCTTCTAGGATGATAAGCATTCATTACTTCTGTCAAATATTTTCTATCCAAATGCACATAAATCTCTGTAGTCGTAATAGATTCATGTCCAAGCATTAACTGAATCGAACGTAAATCGGCACCATTTTCCAATAAATGAGTCGCAAATGAATGCCTAAAAGTATGTGGACTGATTTTTTTATTTAAATTAATTTTTACCGTCAAATCCTTGATTATTGTAAAAATCATCGCTCGGGTCAATTGCCTTCCTCTTCTGTTCAGAAACAAAGTATCCTCAAAACCTTTTTGAATGTCCAAATGGACTCTGATTTCGTTTTTATAAATCTCTATATATTTACGGGTCAAATCACCAACGGGAACAAAACGCTGTTTATTTCCTTTTCCGGTAATTTTGATAAATCCTTCCTCAAAAAACAAATCGGATATTTTTAAGGCAACCAACTCCGAAACCCGAAGCCCACAACCGTATAAAGTTTCCAACAAAGCACGATTGCGCTCTCCTTCGTTCGAACTCAGGTCAATTGCAGATATAATGGCATCAATCTCTTCAACAGCGAGGGTATCTGGTAATTTGCGGCCGGTTTTGGGAGATTCAATTAATTCCAAAGGATTGTCGTTTCTAAAATCTTCAAAAATCAAATAGGAAAAAAAACTTTTCAAACCCGAAATTATTCTGGCCTGGGATCTTGGATTTACTTCTTTGGAAACTGCATAAATGAATTGTTGCAGCGTTTCTTCGCCAATAGCAATCGGTGAAACCTTAATCGAATTTTGATGCAAAAAAGAACATAATCGTTCAATATCAAAAGAATAATTATCAATGGTATTCTTTGACAAACCCCTTTCAATCTTAAGATAGGACTGATAACTTTTTAAATACGATTCCCAATTCATAGAGCCAAAGTAACATATTTTTGACCATAAAAAAAACCTTCCTGAGGAGGGAAGGTTTTAAATATATTTTCTTTTTGGATTAGAAATGCAATGCAAATCCTATATTCAATTGGAAAACATCATCATAAAAATCGTTGTTTAAAGAAATATTGTAACGAAGACCTGGCTCAAGAGAAATATTTTTTCCGATAAACCAAGCATATCCACCTTGCAATCCAAAATATGATGGATTTTCTCTAGCGTGCTCAATACTTGCTCCAGTGAAAGAAGCCTCTAAAGGAAATTTGTTTAGCAAATAATATTTAGCTCCTAATTTATAAGAGAAAACAGTGTTACCAAAATCTCCGTAACCTAAACCTGCTTTAACAGCCAAATTATCAGCAACAAAGTAACCACCTTCAGCTCCTATATTCCATTGAGTATCTCCATCAGAAGAAGATAATTGAAAACTGGTGTTACCAACTTGAGTAGCTCCAAAATTTGTGTTAGCTTCAACTAACCATTTTCCTTTTTTTGTTTGTTCTTGTGCATTTGCAAAACCAAATGCTAAAACTGCAACCATTGATAAAATAATCTTTTTCATTTTTTTTGATAAATTAATTGGTTATTCGTGCGGCAAAACTATGGTATTAAACGCCAAAGAATCAAGTTTTAATATAAAATAACTATTAAAAAAAGTTAAAAAATTTCATTTTAAAACATAACAACCTTATTAACAACAACTTATACATTACTAAGATTTTAAAAAAACAACTAAAATATTTAGTAATTTTTTTTTCTAAAACAATAAATTATAAAAAAATTCTTAATTTTTTTAACTGTAAATCAAACACTTAAATCCTAATTCTAAAAAACAAATGGCGAATTTTTCGGCTTTATTTCTTTTAAAAAAAATAATATCACATACTTTTATAAAAACTGAACTAATTATATAAAAGGGTTTCTTTATTTTTACAGGCATTGTAAAATAATCTGTTGAGATGTAAAATTGATCCCAGCAAACCTTAATAAACAAAACCATTTATGAAAATCTGTATTATCAACGGCCCAAATTTGAATCTTTTGGGAAAAAGAGAACCCGAAATTTATGGAAGTCAGACTTTTGAAGACTATTTTGAAATTTTGAAAAACAAATTCCCTCAACTGGAACTGACCTACTATCAAAGCAACATTGAAGGCGAATTGATAGGAAAAATTCAGGAATACGGTTTTACTTATGATGGTATAATCCTCAATGCGGGAGCCTACACACACACCTCTATAGGAATTGGCGATGCCATCAAAGCAGTAACCACACCTGTGATAGAAGTTCATATTTCGAACACTTATGGCCGCGAAAGTTTCAGACATCAATCCTATATTTCTGGAAATGCAAAAGGAGTAATTTTGGGCTTTGGTCTGAAAAGTTACGATTTGGCCATACAATCCTTTATTTAATACTTTACAAAAAAACCAATACTTAAAATTGTATTGGTTTTTTCATTTTTACTAATCCGGTTCAATATGAATCAATACATGACCCAATTCCGGTATTTTCTCCCGAAGTGTATCTTTCAGCAAATGTGACAAATCGTGCCCTTCTTTTACCGTAATATCCCCATTTACACGAGCATGAAGATCAACGTGGTATTTCATTCCCGCTTTACGGATAAAACATTTTTCAGTGTCGATAATACCTTCCACTTGGTGAGAAACCTCTCTGATTTCTTCGACTAAGTCGTCATAAAGATGCTCGTCCATAATTTCGCCAAGTGCCGGCCTAAAAATCAAATAACTATTATAGATTATAAACAATGCGGCAAACAATGCGGCCCAATCATCGGCAGCTTCATAGCCTTTGCCTAAAAACAATGCCGTCGAAATCCCGATAAATGCGGCAACCGAAGTTATGGCGTCACTTCTATGATGCCAGGCATCTGCTTTGAGAGAAGAACTATTAGTCTCTTTGCTTCTTTTCATCACCAATCGAAACGAATACTCTTTCCATAGAATAATGGCACCGAGAACATAAAGCGTCCAAGATTTTGGCAATTCGTGTGGAGTCTGAATATTTGTAATACTTTCGTAACCAATAACTGTAGCCGACGTTATTAAAAAACCAACCACCAAAAAAGTAATTAATGGCTCGGCTCTCCCATGTCCATAAGGATGATTATCGTCTGCAGGTTTACTGGAATATTTTATACCAAACAATACCAAAAACGAAGCAAAGATATCTGTTGTAGATTCTATCGCATCGGCAATTAGGGCATAAGAATTTCCAAAAAAACCAGCCGCCCCTTTTATAAGAGCCAAGGAAGTATTCCCAATGATACTGAAATAAGTTGCCTTAATGGCTTTTTGTTCATTAGACATTTTTTTGCCTTTTTTGTATTAAAAAAATCGCTTAAACAAATTTAATTTTCTCGTGAAAATAATTTCTTTAAGCGATTTTGAAAATTATTGTATTGATTTTTATTGTTTTTCTCGAACTATTTTGGCCCCTATCGCTCTTAGACGTTCGTCAATGCGTTCGTAACCACGATCAATTTGCTCAATGTTTTGTATTGTACTGGTTCCTTTGGCAGAAAGTGCAGCAATCAACAAAGAGATTCCCGCACGAATATCTGGAGAAGACATTGTTGTTGCTTTTAGGATTGATTTAAAATCATGTCCGATAACCACTGCTCTATGCGGATCGCACAACATGATTTTCGCCCCCATATCAATTAGTTTATCTGTAAAGAATAAACGGCTTTCAAACATTTTTTGATGAATCAAAACATCTCCTTTAGCCTGTGTGGCAACTACCAATACGATGCTCAACAAATCGGGTGTAAATCCTGGCCAAGGCGCATCGGCAATTGTAAGGATTGAACCATCAATATCTGTTTTTACTTCGTAGCCATCTTTATGTTCTGGGATAAAAATATCATCTCCTCTTTTTTCTAAAGTAATCCCCAATTTTCTGAATACACTTGGAATCACCCCCAAATTTTCCCAGCTTACATCTTTAATTGTGATTTCGCTTCTTGTCATAGCCGCAAGACCAATCCAAGAACCGATTTCAATCATGTCTGGCAAAATTCTATGTGTACAGCCACCAAGTTTTTCAACTCCTTCGATGGTTAATAAATTAGAACCAACTCCTGTAATTTTGGCTCCCATAGAATTCAACATTTTGCAAAGCTGTTGCAAATAAGGCTCGCAAGCCGCATTGTAAATAGTTGTTGTCCCTTTGGCCAAAACTGCTGCCATTACAATATTGGCAGTTCCTGTTACCGAAGCTTCGTCCAGTAACATATAATTTCCAGTAAGTCCATCAGGAGCTTCTACTCCATAAAAATGGTCTTCTCTGTTGTATCTGAATTTTGCTCCTAAATTGATGAACCCTTCAAAATGAGTATCCAATCTACGGCGTCCAATTTTGTCTCCACCTGGTTTTGGAATATATCCTTTCCCGAAACGTGCCAAAAGCGGTCCAACAATCATAATAGAACCACGAAGAGAACCTCCTTCTTTCTTGAAAGCTTCTGTTTCCAAGTATCCAACATTTACCTCATCTGATTGAAAAGTATAAGAACCTGGGCCTAATTTTTCAATTTTAACGCCCAAATTCCCCAAAAGTTTTATCAATTTATTGATATCGATAATATCCGGGATATTGTTGATTGTTATTTTTTCCGGAGTTAAAAGTACTGCACACAAAATTTGTAATGCTTCGTTTTTTGCTCCTTGAGGTATTACTTCTCCTTTTAGACGAACGCCTCCTTCTATTTTGAAAACTTCCATTTATTTATTTTTAGGTTCTAAGTTTCTAAGACTCTTAGTCTCTTTATTTTTTTTGAAACAGTTTTGGTTTTCCCGTTTTGTTTTTATTGTTGTTTTGATTTTTTTGCTGTCCTGCAGGGCCTATTTTATTGGAAACCCTTTTATTGGTTCTTAGTAAATCAGTCGTGTTTAACAACTCCTCTGAACTTTGCAATAAATTAAGTTTCCCGTCAGACAATTCATAAAGATGTTCGAAAATTACTTCGTCTTTTACGGTATCTTTATTCCAACTCAAATAGGATTTTTTCATGTGATTGGCAATTACTTTTACCAATGCACTTTTCATTTCTCCTTCTTCCCATTTGTTAGCTACGTCAATCATATATTTGATATTATTCCCGTAGTATCTGTATTTTGGGTAATTTTGAGGGTATTTTAATACATCTGGTTTCAGCTGCAATACTTCTCTTGAGGGAATAGGATAAGGGGAATCGGCGATTAATTTAAAATCGGACATAATGAATAGCTGATCCCAAAGCTTATGCTGAAAATCGGGTACGTCACGCAGGTGCGGATTCAGGCTTCCCATAACCTGAATGATGTATTTTGCCGCTTTGTTGCGTTCTGCATCATCTTCAATTGAGGTAGCTTGCTCGATCAATTTTTGCAAATGACGACCATACTCTGGAATGATTAATGGTTTTCTTTCGGAATTGTATTCCAAGTTGAAAACTACATCATTCGCATTTTCTTTTTTATATTTTTCGATCATAATTATAAGGAAACTATACCTTCTATTGTGGATAATTCTTGGTACTTATCTATTATTTCCTGTGAATCTTTGACAGTTACATCAACTGAAACACTAGTGAATTTTCCTGTTTTGGATTTTGTCGTTTTGATTACGGCTCCCATACAATTGAAGGCATCTTCTACTTTTTGGATGTTTTCTTCGGTTGTGGGAACTATAAATTTAAACAAATATTCTGCAGGCCAGGAATTGCTTTTATCCAACTCAACTTTTAGTCTTTCATAAAACTCTGCAGTCTTTTTCTCTTTATCGTTGTCCATTCTTAAATTAAAAATAAAGGCAAATATACGTTTTAGATTTTAGATTTTAGATTTTAGATTTAGGAATTATGCTTCAAATGCTTTATCACTGACAATTTTCTTTATTTGATACTGTTTTTTCAATCAAAATAATATTTCCAAAAAAGCACAATGACTGCTCTTTAACCCTGATGGGAGCGGCATCTTTTTTATTTTATCTGGTCAGGGTTCCAAAACCCTGACCAGATAAAATAAAAAAAATATAGCGGACAGCAGGAACCCATAATTCCTGAAAATGCCCCATGATTCGTTCCTCAATTTTAACATAATCTATAACTGATTTCCCTTTTTAATTCCCAATAAGTTTGAGTATTTTTGCCGCTTAATTACAAAAAGTGCAGAAAGAAATTATTGTCATCATTGGCGGGCCGGGTACAGGGAAAAGTTCTATCATAAAAGGGTTAGAGACAAAAGGCTATTGCTGTTATCCCGAAATTTCGCGTGAAGTTATACTTGAGGCTCAAAAAAGAGGTATCGAACAATTGTTCCTTGAAGATCCTTTATTGTTCAGCCAAATGTTGCTTGATGGTAGAATAAACCAATTTAAGAATGCTGAAAAAGAGCCTCACAAATTGGTTTTTATTGACCGTGGCATTCCGGATGTCGTTGCTTATCTGGACTTTATTGGTGATGATTCTCCTGAACATTTTGACAATGCCTGCCGTGAAAATGTGTATGACAAAATTTTCATTCTTCCGCCTTGGGAGGACATTTACGAAAGCGACAGCGAGCGTTATGAAAATTTTGAACAGTCAAAAACTATTTACAAACATCTCAAGCAAACCTACACCAATTATGGCTATAATTTAATTGAAGTGCCAAAAGATAGTGTAGATAACAGAATTCTTTATATATTAGATAAAATTTAGCAATTTATTGTATTTCAGTGCGATAAAATATTAGAAATCTAAACCGGAAATAATGTCTGAAGCATTAGCAATTCTTCAAAAGTATTGGCAACATTACTCCTTCAGATCACTACAAAAAGAAATAATCGATTCGGTTTTGAGTGGTGAAGACACCTTTGCCTTAATGCCAACAGGCGGAGGAAAATCCATTTGTTTCCAAGTTCCAGCCATGATGAACGAGGGAATCTGCTTGGTGATTTCGCCACTGGTTGCCTTAATGAAAGACCAAGTTGCCAATTTACAAAACCGTGGCATCAAAGCTATTGCATTAACCGGCGGTATACGATCTGAAGAGATGATTGACTTGTTGGACAATTGTCAATTTGGAAATTATAAATTTTTGTATCTGTCTCCTGAACGTCTGCAATCGGATTGGATTTTGGAACGAATAAAAAATCTCCCAATAAACTTAATAACTATAGACGAAGCGCATTGTGTTTCGCAATGGGGACATGATTTTCGTCCGGCTTATTTGAAGATTTCGGCTCTGAAAACCTATTTCCCGAAGGTTCCCTTTTTGGCCTTGACGGCTACTGCCACTCCAAGGGTAAAAGAGGATATTATCAAAGAACTTGGTATGCACAATCCGCAACAGTTTGAAAAATCTTTTGCCCGAAAGAATATTGCCTATATGGTTTTTGAAGTGGAAGACAAACTTTTTAGGATACAACAAATTCTTAAAAAAAATCCACAGCCTTCGATTATCTATGTTCGAAACAGAAAATCGTGTCTGGATCTATCGACCCAATTGAAAAGCTTGGGATTTAATGCCACTTTTTATCATGGCGGACTTAGCTCACGAGAAAAAGAGCAAAATATGCAGCTCTGGATGGAGGAAAAAGCACAGGTTATTGTTGCCACAAATGCTTTTGGGATGGGAATTGACAAACCCAATGTAAAAACAGTTATCCACATTCAATTACCCGAAAACATAGAGAATTATTATCAGGAAGCAGGACGTGCGGGAAGAAACGGTGATAAGGCATATGCCATTTTGCTGACTAGCCCATCTGATGTAATTCAAACCGAAAATCAATTCATAAACGTTTTGCCAGACAAAGCTTTTTTGAATACGATGTATGTAAAACTCTGCAATTATTTTCAGATAGCTTACGGCGAAGGAATAAACGAGGAATTCACTTTTAACCTGCATCATTTTTGTTTGAAATATGGATTTCCTGACCTTAAAACTTTCAATGCTATTCGGTTTTTGGACGGGCAGGGCGTTTTGACTTTGTCTCAGGAATTTTCAGAAAAAATTACACTTCAGTTTTTAATTCCATCCAAAGAAGTCATTCGATATACAAGTCTAAATCCCAACGACGAAGAAATTATTCTGACCATTCTTAGAACCTATCCCGGAATTTACGACATGCAGACTGCTTTCAATTTAACAATGATTGCAAAAAAATCTCATCACTCTGAGTCCGAAATCCTGGCGGTATTACATAAACTGAAAGAAAAAGACATTATAGAATATCATTCCAAAAACAATGACGCGACTTTAATTTTTAATGAAATTCGGGAAGACGAAAGGACTATAAATAAAGTTTCTAAATATCTCGCAAGGCAAAATGAACTCAAAAAAGATCAATTGCAATCGGTTCTTAATTATATAAAGGAAAAAAAAAACTGCAAAAGCAAAATGATTTTAGATTATTTTGGAGAAAAAGCAGAAACCGATTGTGGCATTTGTTCTTATTGCATAACCCAAAACAAACCTAAAAAAGATCATAATGTTCTTTCTAAAAAAATCATGGATTTGCTAAAAAATGAAGATTTAAATTCAAGAGAAATCCAAGACAAGACAAAAAGTACCGCCGACGATGTTATCTTTGTACTGCAACAATTATTGGAAGATGAACTTTTAATAATTCAGAAAAACAATAAATACACTTTAAAAACCTAATGGAAAAATTACGAATTGTATTTATGGGAACTCCTGAATTTGCCGTTGGCATTCTGGATACCATAATCAAAAACAACTATGAAGTAGCAGGTGTAATTACCGCCGCTGACAAACCGGCCGGCCGAGGTCAGAAACTGAAATATTCAGCAGTTAAGGAATATGCTTTAGAAAATAATTTAAAACTATTGCAACCTACAAATTTAAAAGATGAGAGTTTTCTCGAAGAATTAAAATCATTAAATGCTAATCTTCAAATCGTGGTTGCTTTTAGAATGTTACCAAAAGTAGTTTGGGAAATGCCTTCATTGGGAACATTCAATCTTCACGCTTCGCTTCTTCCTAATTATAGAGGAGCAGCTCCCATTAACTGGGCAATCATCAACGGAGAAACAAAAACAGGTGTAACCACTTTTTTTATCGATGACAAAATAGATACAGGAGCAATGATTTTGAGCGCTGAAACCGACATAGAACCAAATGAAAATGCCGGGCAATTACACGACAGGTTAATGCTCTTAGGGTGTGATACGGTAATAGACACTTTGAAAACGATTGAAAGCGGAAATGTAACAACATCCATCCAAAGTGACCCTTTGGATATCAAAACTGCATATAAACTGAACAAGGAAAATTGCAAAATTGATTGGTCAAAATCAATTACTGAAATTCACAATTTGATTCGGGGACTGAGCCCTTACCCTGCTGCTTGGTGTTTTTTTAGTGATAAAGACGAAGAATTAAACATAAAAATCTATGAAGCAAAGGCTATTTTAGAAAAACACACCTATCCAACAGGAAGTTTATTTTGTACCAAAAAAGAAATAAAAATTGCAGTTACCGAAGGTTACATTCAAATACTGTCTCTTCAATTTCCGGGGAAAAAGAAAATGACTGCTGCAGAAATATCAAATGGCGCTACTTTTTCGGAGAAAGCGAAGGTTTATTAACATCAATAAAAATAGGCTTTTAGGAGGTGTTTTCTCAGAATTTTAGCCTACTTTATGAACAAAGAATGTAAGTTATCAACAAAATGGACTAAAAAAGAGCAAAACACTTGCAAAGACCGTATTTCCTATTAATTTTGTTATAATTAACAATTATTTTAACCAACATTAACATCAAATTATTATGAACAAATCAGAATTAATCGACGCTATCGCTGCTGATGCAGGAATTACAAAAGCAGCTGCAAAATTGGCATTGGAATCATTTTTAGGAAATGTAGGCGGAACTTTGAAAAAAGGAGGTAAAGTATCTTTAGTAGGATTCGGTTCATGGTCAGTTTCATCTAGAGCTGCAAGAGACGGAAGAAATCCTCAAACTGGAAAAACTATTAAAATCGCTGCAAAAAATGTTGTAAAATTCAAAGCTGGAGCAGATTTAGAAGGAGCAGTAAACTAAGAAATAGTTTATCGAAAAATATAATTAACCTTCCTATTGGAGGGTTTTTTTATGCTTTTAAACGAATAAACTCCGAAACTCTTTGTGTTTGTATTTAAATTTTCATAAATTTAATTAAAAATATAGCCTTATGATTTCAGAAAAATTAAAAAAAGGATATTTACTTATAGCCGAACCATCCATAATTGGAGACTTATCGTTTAATCGATCCGTAATTCTTTTGGCCGATCATAACGAAGATGGCTCGGTAGGCTTTATCATGAACAAACCATTGAAATATACCATCAATGATTTGATTCCTGAAATAAATGCCAATTTCAAAATCTTTAATGGTGGCCCCGTAGAACAGGACAACCTTTATTTTATTCACAACATCCCCGATTTAATTCCCAACAGTATCGAAATATCGAGTGGCATTTATTGGGGTGGCGATTTTGAATCCACCAAAGACCTTATCAATAGAGGGAAAATCAAGAAAGAAAACATTCGTTTCTTTTTAGGATATACCGGATGGGAAGAACACCAACTTGAAAAAGAAATGGAAGCCAATTCGTGGATTATCACCAAAAACAATTATGAGAATAAAATCATTGGGAGACCAACGGCTCATTTCTGGAAAGAACAAATCATAGAATTGGGAGGCGAATACCTTATCTGGTCCAACGCCCCCGAAAACCCCTATTTAAACTAAATTCAAAGACTCATTCAATTTTGCAACCAAAGTTTTGGAAACCTCAATCGAGAATTCTTTTTTCCTGTACTTTGTAATCGGTTGCACACCTTTAATAACATTTGTCAGAAACAATTCATCTGCTTTTTGAAGATCAAAAGGAGAAATAATAGCTTCAACCACTTCAATGCCATCTATTTTTTTAGCCAAAGCTAAAATTTGTTTTCTCATGACACCATTCAAACAACCTTCGGAAACAGGAGGAGTAATTAATTGATTCCCTGTCAGCATAAAAATATTAGCTTGCAATGCTTCGACAACATTTTTACTGTCATTTAATAAAATACAATTATCCAGACCATTCTCGTGAGCATAAACACTTCCCGTTACATTTATTAAACGGTTTGTCGTTTTTATCGAGGACAACAATTGCTTTGTGATATAAAAATCCTTAAACAAATCGACTTCATATTCAGCTTCATTAAGAATATAAACATCTTTTTCAAGCTGACTAGCCTGTATCAAAAAAGAAACAGTATTATTTTGTGGTAAATAATATCCTCCGTCATTTCTATAAACTGTAATTCGAGCTCTTGAAGACGATTCTAATCCATCTTTTTTAACCAAATCAAGAATTTGATCTTCCAAGTATTCCATCGTAAAATCCATTGGAATTTCCATTCGGATGACACGCATCGAAGACATCAACCTAAAATAATGATCTTCAAAAAACAAGATTTTCCCGTTTACAATTTTCACAGTTTCAAAAACTGCGTCTCCATACAAAAACCCTCGATTCTGAACCAACATATTTGTATCTTCAGACACCAATGTACCATTAAAATTTACCATACTGTATATAAAAAAAAGTCACGCCAAAAAAGGCGTGACAAATATAAGTCATAATATACAAATCTTACTATACAGAACCGATAACATGTTTCAAATCCGAAATTTGGTTTTCCCACAACTGAGTTGCTTCTTCAATTTCATCTTTTCGGGCAAAATCTACCACCATCAAAGAAACGTCTTTAGTCAATTCATCTTCTAAGATATTCAATTCAAAAAAATACTCAGTATCCTTATTATTCTCATCAACCCATCTGAACTTTACTTTCTCACCCGATTTTTTAGAAGCCAGCCTAGCTCTCTCCTGCGAATCATTCCAAATAAAAGTAAAAAATTCACCTCGCGAATTTACATTGTCAGCAAACCACTCCGACAAACCTGAAGGAGTCGAAATATATTGGTACAATAATTGGGGAGAGGAATTTATAGGGAATTCTATTTCGTAACGCACTTTTAAATCCATGAATTTTGTCTAATTTTTTCGAAATATATAGATTATTACTTCAATAAAAAAACGTTTTGAAAAAAAATTTTTTTTTGTTGTTTTTCGTTTGCAAACTATAATTATTGTTTTATATTTGCACCCGCATTCAGGGACAGGATTTGTCTCAAATATGGCGAGGTAGCTCAGTCGGTTAGAGCGCAGGATTCATAACCCTGAGGTCACGGGTTCAACTCCCGTCTTCGCTACAAAAGGTAAGCCCTAACTAATCAAACAGTTAGGGCTTTTTTATTGGTTTTTCAAGGGCGTACTGAAAGGGAAAACCATATTTTTTTTTCAAACTTTTCTTAAAAATACATTTTAATCTTTAAGTCTCCTTTCTCATAAACAAACCAAGCATTCCTTCTGAAACTTTACCTAAAAAACTACACTTTACCAAGTCGCAAAAAAACCATGCTAGACCAGCAGTTTTGATTTTTAAATCGCTTAACATATCTACTCCAATCATCCTGCTTTACAACGTCTTTTATCGTCGAATCATCAATTAAAGAAATTAGCTGTATGCAAACAGATTTAGTCGAAAATATCTATTTTTGCTCAACTCTTTTTTAATATTACAAAAGTACATTTAACAACAGGCGATGAAAATGTAACACAAATTATTTCCAATGAAATTCCAATAGTTCTCTCGTTAGACAACTTTTGCACATTATTCTAAGTTCAATCACAATACTATGAAAACAGAATTAACAAGTCTTCTCTACCATTACATATCAGCATATTCCCGAGAGAAATCTTTAATTAGACTATCCTTATTCCTAATATTCAGTTTTTTTTCTGTAACCGTTTTTGCTCAAGGCAACCGGTCAATACAAACGCTAAACGCCGGATGGAAATTTCATAAAAGTAATACCTCAGAACTGCAGGCTGTACTTCGTGAAAAGGAAGATTGGGAACAAGTAAATCTTCCACACTGTTTTAATGCCGAAGATGGTGAAGATGAAAAATATGGTTATTACAGAGGCGGTGCTTGGTATTTTAAAGAAATTTCTATTGACTCTTCTTACCAAAACCAGCGAGTATTCATGTATTTTGAAGCAGCCAATCAGGTTTGTGAATTATTTGTAAATGGTGTTTCAGCTGGAAAACATATAGGCGGATACACTTCATTTTGTTTCGAAATTACTTCACTTCTAAAATTAGGTGCAAAAAATGTCATAACTGTGCGGGTAGATAATAGTCATAATGAGAATATTCCTCCTTTAGATGCTGATTTCTCATTTATGGGAGGCCTCTACCGGGATGTTTACCTGATTACAACTAATAACGTTCATTTCGACTTGCTCAATAATGGCTCTAATGGAGTTTTCATCGAAACACCGACAGTGACAGAACAAACCGCAACAGTGCGGCTTCGTGCTACAATAAAAAACGACGGAAAAGCCAAACAAAAAATACTCCAGTATACCCGCATTACTGATGCTGGCGGCAAAATGATAACGACAAAATCGACTGCAGTTACAATTTTACCAGGTCAAATATATCAGACTGAGCAAAATGGATTTTCGATTCCTAATCCCCATTTATGGAGCCCCGATTCGCCTTATTTGTATACTGTCACGACAGAAATTAGGGATTCGAAAGGACATCTTATTGACCAGATTTCCAATCCACTTGGCTTACGCTGGTATACATTTGATGCGAACAAGGGATTTATCCTGAACGGGAAGCCACTGAAATTAATTGGTGTAAACCGTCATCAATATTATTCACACCAGGGCTTCGCTTTGAGCAACGAACAACATGTTCATGATATTGAACTACTGAAACAAATGGGAGGCAATTGTTTACGGATAGCCCATTACCCGCATGACCCTGCGATACTGGAAGCATGCGACCGTTTAGGTATCATTGCAACAGAGGAAATTCCCATTGTCAATTACATCAATGAAAACAGTAATGATTTCCGTTCTAACTGCTTGAACATGGCCGTAGAGTTGGTACGCAGGGACTACAATCATCCCAGCGTATTTGTTTGGGCCTACATGAACGAAATGCTGAACAATAACAAACCGAAGAAGCCTGAAAATTTGAGACGTTTAAACAAATTGGCTATTTCAATTGACAGTATACTTCACAAAGAAGACAAAAACCGTTTTACGATGATTCCGAATGCTGAATGGTTCGAAGGATATCGTGATGCTGGCCTGATTGATTTACCTCAAATTTGTGGATGGAATATTTATGAAGGCTGGTATGGGGAAAAGCTCAGTGACTTTGAACAATTCATGGATACATTTCATAAAAAATACCCAAATAAGCCGGTAATGATAACAGAATATGGTGCAGGCGCCGACCCCCGGGTACGCAGCTTCGCACCTGAGCGATTCGACTTCTCAATGGAGTATCAGAATGCCTATCACGAGCATTATCTCAAAGCTATAATGGAGCGGCCATATATTGCTGGTGCGTTTGCATGGGCATTTGTCGATTTTTTTGCGGAACCGAGAGTGGATGCCACACCACATGTAAATAATAAAGGCCTAATAACCTTAGACCGTGAGCTCAAAGATTCTTACTTTTTATACCAAGCTTATTTACAAAAATCTCCTATGGTATCGATTGCTTCCAAGGGCTGGGAGCAAAGGGAGGGCAGTGCTGCCAGCATGGAAGAAGATTTCTGTAAACAGCCTGTAACCATCTATTCGAATCAACAGGAAATTGAGTTGTTTCTCCAAGGAAAGTCATTAGGTAAAAAAACAGTTGTTGATAATAAAGCTGTTTTTGAAGTGCCTTTTGCGAATGGTAGCAACCTCCTTGAGGCGGTTTGTAAAATCGGTAGCAATGTGATAAAAGATGTAGCAACCATTCAATTTAGACTTTGGGATTTTCCGTTGAACAAACATCCGGAATCGTTTCCTTCCATACATGTAAATGCCGGCTCAAATTATTCCTATTACGACAAAAAGAATCATTGCACATGGATGGTTGACCAGCCATACAGCAGAGGAAGCTGGGGTTATACTTCGGGTAAAAGATACCGTGCAGGCAGTCGGCCGGCATCCCAGCGTGAAATCAGCTGTACAGCGGATGAGCCTTTATATCAAACACAACAAATTGATCCCGGCTCCTACCGTTTTGATGTTCCAGATGGTACATATGAAGTGAGCCTTTATTTTGCAGAACTCTTATCGGAGGCCCAAATGCAGAAATCATTATATAACCTAACAGCAGATGCAACCGTTGATAAAGCAGTGAAAAGAATTTTTAATGTAGATATCAATGGCTATCCCTTTCTTCGAAATTTAAATCTGAAAGAACAATATGGCGAAGCAGTGGCAGTACCCTTTAAGTACATCATTGACATAAGAGATAGCGAAGGGATTGAAATTAAATTCAGTGCTTTGGCTGGTGTACCTGTAATCAATGCTTTATCAGTTGTAAGAATAAAATAGGCGCATTCAGAATAAAATAAGTTATTATAACATTTAAAAATATAAAATAATCCAATCTTTATCCTCTCTCCTTTGGAGAGGGTTGGGGTGAGGTTAAACAAAAAAGACTATTTTATATTTCTAATTGGTATAAACAATAATATGACGCCTTACCACCGATTGCACCTTTTTGGAATATTCATTTGGAAGAAAGCCAAAACAATTCATTGATACAATTCCTAAAACAGCTAAAAACTTTATATTCATTTTTTCATTTAATCATTAAAATCAACTATTTTTCTAGACTAATATGAATTTACATATTAGAAGATAAGCAAAATATCAATTACCGAAATCCCTCTGCAATTATCACATCCTTTTCTCTAGATTTCGGACTAACATTCAATGAAACAATTTTTCCTTTACGCACAGATACTTCAACAATAGTATTTTGTGGAGCACAAAGTTTAAAATCAACATCCCATTCTTTTGGCCATGCTGGCAATAAGTAAATTTTGTCATCACCATATGGGTCTGCAGCCATCAACATTTCCTGCACTCCGACAAGACCAGCCCCACCCCAGTTATGATCGGGCAACCAATCGTGACCCGGCCCGAAGAATGCAGAAAAACGTGCTTGTGGTGCAACCATATTTGACAACTTATATATAGCTCTTTTTTTTGCTTCGTCTGGCCATCCCAAGGCGGCCATATTGGCTACATTTGCCATCCATGAGTAATCCTGTTTGCAGAATTTAGCTCTATTTTCAGGTATCGTCAACCATGTATCCCTGGCAAGGGAAAGTGTTGATGGTTTTGTTACCCCAACCATGCGGTAAGGCCAATAAGCATACATTTCAATGGGCTCCCACATATTATATTCCTTTTCCCAACTCACCGCAGGTAAAAGCGATCTTTTGCCATCCCTGATACCCTCCGGTAATGGAGGTAACGAAGCTTGTATACGAAGCAATTCTTTTTTGTCAGCAGCATTTATTTCGGAAAGGGTAATCAAAGCATCTGTTATACGGATAAGACCACTTACTACTTCAATAGGATTGGTAGCTCCCTCTAGAAATTCCAGTCCACATGAAGGATAAATAACAAGTTTCCCGCTATCGTTTAATTCCTGTCCTGTCCTTTTTTTATACTCTTGTCTATAAAAACTATCATAAAAAAGCACTACCCCTTTAATCCAGTTTAAATCATCTTTAATTGGAATACCCAATTGGTTATGTGCTTGTAATGCCATCCATGCATGTTCTAACATCATTGAGAAATGGTATCTCAAATGTGGGGCTGTCGTTAAACCATCAGGTCCCGGAGCAACCCCCGAACTGCACAATCCCCAGATATCAAGTGGCTCTGGATAAACTACTCCAGCAGCATTAATTGTTTTTGCGCGGGCAGCCGCAGTTTTTGAACGATCACGGTAAAAAGAGATAGAAGGCGATAACAAATCGATATCGCCATTTACAATTGCAGGCCAACCAAGCCAACGCTGATTTTGCGACATAAAAGAACAAAACATCCATCTGCGAAAATCCGGAGTGCTTTCTCCTTTTTGATAAATGGGCAAGTCACCTCCATTATTACCTGTAATTCCTCCAGGAAAATTATCTACAGTAAATATACCCCCATTGAAAAGCAACGGCAATTCACCATCCCTGTTGCAGGCAAGCATATAGCGAAACAACTGATAATTGCGACCAATAACAAAAGCGGTATCCTTTAAGGTTTTATTTGGATTAATAACTACATGCGAACGATTCCAAAATTGTTTCCAGTATTTCAATTCGAGTTCCCTCGCCTTTGTTCGACTAGGCGCTGACAATAACGAACTTGCCTGTTGCTCCCATTGCTTTGTATTTGAATTAAGGCTTCCCCCCAAATGCAGTGTTACCACATGTTTCTTGCTTTTTATACTTGTATAGTGCCATGCTTTACCCTTCCAATTTTGCCATTGTACCTCCTCTGGTAATGGCATCCCGACAGCATTATCCAAACACAGAATTCCTCCAAAAATTCTTTTTGTAGTTGCGTCGTTAACTGCATTGGCAGGAATACCCTGCAAGCCAGCCTTCTTTATAATATCAACAGAAAAATCTTCATTTCGGTGATAAAAGAGCAAGGACTTTCTTAGTGGTACAATATTGTCTGCAGTAACCGTAGTAAAGCGATTCATATCTAAACGCAAACTATCCTTTTGTTTTTCACGCCAGCTTCCGTATGCCACTTTCATAGTAATAGGTTGGTTTGCCGATGCCTCGTAAATAAGAGTTTCACCCGCAAACCATAATGACATCTTGAAATCACCCTGCAAAATTCGAATAGTACCAGTTTCAATATCAAGAATTTGCTTAAAACCAGGTTTACCAAGATGAATTTCCTGTGGTGTTATACGAAGGCATCCTAGTTTTAAAAGCCTGCCCTGTTCGTCATAAGCACCATTATGTGAAAGATAAACCCATACCGAATTATCCTGCACCCATACATTTGCACCGGCTCCCTTTCTTCCAGATAAAGGCATAGAACCTAAAGCATTTTTCGATGGTGTTTCCCAAACTACCTGATACGATTTTGGAAGCACACTTTGTGATTTTAATTGAGCACTATAACAACTGAATAAAATAAGGGCTATAAATTGAACTCTTACAAAAGTACCTCCCCCACGTATTATTCTATTTTTTGTTAGTTTAACATATATTAATTTTAGGTTCATTTTTTCATGCAGTATTATCCAGTTCATTATTTATTATAAAGACAAAATCAAAAAATACAATTGCCAACAATCAATTCACAAAACAAAAAAATATGGTTTCTAAAGTACTTTTATTCAAAAATGGAAACATCAAACACTTAAATAAATATTCACATTTTCAGAATTAATAATATCTATCGGCAAAAACGTTTCAACAGGTATATTTTTTTCAAAAAGCAAATATTCCGCTATTGTATTTACACAAAGATAAGCCTGTTGTTTCAGGTTTTGGTGGATTAAAAAATCTATAGCCTTGTTTTTTAAATACTTAACATTTTCCTCCAGTAAATCGTAACCTATAACAACTATTTTTCGGTCAATTATACTTTGTATTACCTCAACAACTTGATAAGCATTTGATGTCGTTATAAATACTCCAGCCAAATTTTTATGATTCTTTAAAAACACACTTAATTCATTTTCAAAGTCGAGTTGCTTTAATTTACAGGTTATAATATTATTTTTAAAATGGGTTGACTCTTTAAAATAGTATCTAAAACCATTTTCCTTTTCCTGAATTTGCACATCGTTTTTATCTTTTTGGCCCAGATGAATAACTGCAATATCACCGTCTTTATTTAGAATACTCTCCAATAATCTTGCAGCCACTCTCCCACTTTGATTCAAATCTTGTCCAACAAAATTCTTTAATAATGAAGAATCCATTCTATTATTGAAAGTTGATACCATTATACCTAACACATTATAATTTTCGATTGCAATTAATGCTTCTTTAGGAAATAAAGGAACTAATATAACAGCATCAGGAATTGTGTCTTGTATAGCTAAATTGCCAGCTGAAAAGGATTTGGAATTCTCGGGGTCAAAAAATGACATTTCAATATCTATCCCAAAGGTTTCCATTTCACTAATAACTTTATCAATACCATCAATGCAAGGACTCCAATAGACATCTTTTTTGGGATCAGGAATTAAAACACAAATACGATAAACTTTGTTGTTTCTTAAATTACGAGCAATTAAGTTGGGTTGATAATTAATTTCATCCAACAACTTATTTACTTTTTCAAAAGCAACTTGAGAAACATAACCACGCTTATGGATAACTCTATCAACGGTCCCTGTGGAGACTCCTGCCATCTCAGCAATATCACGAATGGTATGTTTTTTTTGCATATCAACTATTTTTTTAAGGCAAATTACAAGCTCCCCAATTTTAGTCCCAAAAAAGGAAGAGACAATATGAAAACCTCGATTTCTGTGTACGGAACTCCTTATGTTGTCCAGGTTAGTTCAAACTTTCCGTTTGCTACTTATTACATTTAGCTCTACAAATTTCTACCTCTACTTTTCCTGAAAGTCAAAACATCGTCATTCATGAATATCCTCCTTTATTTTAATTCTACGTCAATTACATCTGGTAAAGAAGTTCTTAAAAAAGCCGGCACATAAATAATCATTTCATTTTGTTGAACCGCATATCTAAGTTTTGTTCTACTACCAGATAATCGCACAGCTTTGACTGTCCCATTTGTTTTAAAAATTACTTTTTTGTCCTTATGTAATTCCTTTTCTTCTGACAGTAAGAAAAGATACCTATGGTTTGCATTCATAGTTGCTGGAACTGAAGCTTTTTCTGTTCCCGAAATAGCCTTCGCACCTACGATTGACTTAGCATTTACCTTCATCCATGCAGAAATTTCTCCTAAACTTTTATACATAGCAGGGCTAAAATCCCCCTCTTTGTCAGGCCCGAAATTTAATAGTGAATTGGTGTTAAGTACTCTGGCCTTTATCATATTATTTAACACATGGGCTGTTGATTTCAACGGAACCTTTGTGTACCCCCAAGTCTCATCTGTAGCAATGGTAGTACAAAATTCTGCCCAGCCATCTTGCATTTCAGTTGGAATGTTTTTATCGCTTTCATACGTTTTATAATCACCAACACCATACAATCTAGGTGTTATCAAAATTCCCGGCTGTAATTGACGAATTCGATCCATTGAGATACATTTATCCCAAGCTGGATTGTCTTTGGGAATTACAGTAACACCATCTGTGTCTAACCATAGCACATCTATTTTACCATAATTGATTAATAGCTCTTCTATTTGTCCTTTTATAAACTGAGCTACTTCATTATAATGTGCCTGTTTTTCTTCGTTTGTTTTTATTGCAGTCCTTGGTTTTAGGTCTCTGTCTAAGGCAGGAATGTTATGATAATCACGTGCTACACCGTAATACATAAAGTTTTGAAAATCGCCATCAAAATACCAATCAGGAGGAGAAAAATATAATCCTACCTTTAGACCATATTTTCTACAGGCATTTACGTATTCTTTCACAAAATCTCTTCCCCCCAAATAATTTTTAGTATTAAAATTTCCATACGCACTAGGCCACATCGCGAACCCATCATGATGTTTTGCGGTAAAAACAGCATAAGTCATTCCTGCATCTTTTGCTGCTTTAACCCATTTTTCAGGATCACAATTTTTAGGATTAAAATCTTTCGCTAATGCAAAATACTCATTAGGGGTAATACAATTGTTTTTACTTTCGCATTCATGACCGGCAATGTAATTACCGGAATCCATTATCTTTTTTACCTCCTCATCGCTCAATTTAGGGTTACGCCAACCAATCTGAGTTCCCGCTCGCATAGGCCAGGAAAGATCAAGTTCATTCACAGATGAAATTCCCCAATGAATAAACATTCCGATTCCTGCATCGGGAAACCACTGTGATCCCGGATTTGTATTATGTTGATAGGTATAATTTTTGTTTTGAGGTGTAGGGTCCAAATTGACAGACTTGACTTTATTTGTCTGTGCAAACATATAATGCGTGCAGCAAATAATAGCCAAACAAACTATGCACTTATAAAACGAATTTTTATTGCTCATTTTTAACTTTTTATTATTTTTTTCTATTCTACCCGTTTCAATAATCTGTTAAAAAAAAACTAGCATAATTCTATTTACACCTCTTTCACATTTACCAACAACGGCTATTTTATTCATTCTAGAAATTATTCAAACACTCATATCATTGAGCAGTATTTGTAATTTCACAGCTTTTTATTCTCATTTTACTATAATTTTATATCATTTCTTAAATTCCATTTCGATATCTGCACATTGCTGTTCTACTTCAGGTAAAGCAAGCCCTGCATTCATTCCATAACAGGCAAACACGAAGTCGGTCTTTAATTTTTTTAAAATACGATCCAGACGCACCCGCAAATCGGGCTGGAGAAATTTACCTCAACCCGCATGATTAGGCTCCGACAAGCGAGAAACAGTTTCGCTGGACAGGCCTATATTAATTATTTCAAAATATCTTTCAGAATATTAAAGATGAAGGCAAGTATCTATTCAGGTTACACAATAACCCGGATAAGTAATACTATTGCCTATAAAAACATTTTTTTTTGACGAAAGAAAGATGTAACGTCCGGTTTTACTTTTACCAAAAGCCCTATTTTATAAACAATTATTTTAAGGTTAGATTACTTGATTATTACCAATCATCAGTTCTAAAACTGCTGGCAGGAAATCCTTCGGTGTTAAACAAATCACCCATGACAAAATCTTTAAAAGCATAACGCACTGCTACCGGGTTGGAAACCTCTGGAGCTGATACCTGTAACTTTCCTTGTGAGATTACTGCTTTTGCTGGATAAAAAACTTTATCGGCTCCTGCAATTTCAAAATAGCTTAAAGGCTTTCCATAAGAAGTTAAACCGTTTGTCGTATTACTAAATTGGACAGTAGCCACATTCCCTGCAAAACTCACTGATTCATACATAGGCGAGGCATAAGGAAATCCTTTAAGACCATAGGTTTGGGCCAATGCCATATACCCCAATCTCTTGCCCACCGTTTCCTTATCCCAAGGATGAATGAAGTTTTCACTGCCAATATCCATTGTCACGGCCATACCACTGTTGGGGATTACTGCCAATGCTTTTCTCTGTGCATCTCTCAAATAAGCTGAATTGAGATTTGGAGATTTAATACCATAATTAAATGGTGCGATTTGCACATAATAAAAAGGAAGATTATTATCGTTCGATTTTGTTCTCAGCATTTTCACAAAAGCAGGAAACAAGGTTTCATATTGTTTCGGCTTTGCGGAATTGCTTTCTCCCTGATACCAGATACAGCCTTTGATGGTATAACCCAGAAAAAGATGCATCATACCGTTGTACACCGTTGTTGCATTCCCATTATTGATCTTTTGCGTAGTATCTGTTTTAGAAGGAAAAGAGGTGATTTCTGGAAATGGCTTCAATGCTTCTTCATCCATAAAACCTTCTACCGGAGTACCACCATAACTGTTACACACAAGACCAATTGGCACTTTTAACTTGGCATACAATAATCTTCCAAAGTAATAGGCTGCGGCACTGAAATTGGAAACCGATTCGGGTTCAGCTTCATTCCATATCGCTTTAACAGAGTTATCCTGAGCCTCTCTCTCAACTGCTCTTGGCACAGTATACAACCTAATTTTATCATTGGCAGCATCAAAAACAGCATCGCTGGCGCCAAGAATAGGTTGATCCTTGTAGCCCTTCATTTGCATCTCCATATTGCTTTGTCCACTACAAAGCCAAACTTCGCCTATCAAAACATTTTTAATAATAACGCTGTTGTTGGGTTCACTTATTTTTATTTCAAAAGGACCTCCCGCCACTGGAGTGGTAACATTTGCTTTCCACTTTCCGTTTGAATCGGCAGTGACCGTAATCTGCTTTTTATTCCAGGATGTGGCAAGGTTTACTTTAGCTCCTGCTGTACTCCAACCCCAAATCAACGGATGCGATTGTTGCTGTAATACCATATTGTCCGAAAATAAATAGGGAAGCTTGATGGCACCAAAAGCCTTAACCCCAAAAAAAGCAGCAAAAATTAGACAAATAATTGCTCGTTTATGTATTTTCATTGTTTCTTTTTTTATTTGCTCTTGAATTCATTTATTGATTTAAATACCTGAAATACAATTAAACATACTAATTCAGGTTTTTTTTAAAAATATGATTGGTATTTTTTTCTTCACGCCACCAGCACATCGATTCATCAAGCTGCCTTCGGCAACGTCAAGCAATTAATATCTTAGTCGGTTCGGATTAATAGCATGTTTCCTAATAGAGGTAAAAACTCGCTGAGTGCAATTAAATTTAGTTATTAAAACGTGTATTTATATAGTTAAGTCTTATCGATTTTATCATTTTAAAGAACGACAAATCGCATCTTGTCAATTTTTTATGTGATACCGCTCTCGTCCCAAAAGACGAGATGGAATGAACAAATAGCATTTTTTTATTTTCTAAATAATTACACCCAACGGGTTAACCAAAAAACAAAACCAAAAACATACCAAAAACAGATTTTTATTTTTTCACACAAGTGACATATGTAACTTTTGATAAACTAAAAATCTATGCTCCTATGTATTCGATTTATGTCTCCCTCATACTATACATACCTTTTTTGATAACACAATAATGCTTTCAAAAAATAACAATCAGCATACGTAAGCGGAACATCAAATTCATCATTATGCGTAATCAAATCTACACTGTGCATCAACTGAGAACCACAATTAGTTCCCAGTTGCGCTCAGTATTTAGATTCCTAAAATGAAGTCAAAATGGTTTTTAGAACATCAACTACGGGTTCCACCAAAGTTTGGTACTAGATTTGTCCGGACCTCCTAATTTACTAATTCCTGAAGCCAAACCTCCTGCATTTACAGCAGCTTCAATAGCAGGATAAGGTAATCTTCGTATACTCAACGGATCTGATGCCGGAGAGTCTAAATTATCCGAATTTAATCGAGGATAAAGCTTAGGGAATCCAGTACGTCGAACTTCTGACCATGCTTCAGAACTGTATGGAAATATGGCAAGCCATTTTTGAGTACCAATCTGTTCACGCTGTTTATCCGGTGTTGCTGCAAATGCTACAGGAATATCTGTCATTGCAGGAGTGTTATAGCTGTCATTCAATGCTATTGGCGTACTTGTACCAGCTAAATAAGTTGTAACTTCAGCTCCAGTAATACTCCATTGATTAAGCGATGCCGTAATACCTGCATTATAAAAAGAAGCTGCTGTTCCTCCCATATTCCAACCGTTTAGTGCTCCTTCAGCAAGTAAAAAATAAGTTTCTGCAGCTGTAAATATTGTCCATGGTGTTTTACCCTCATTGTCTTTTGCTGCAGTAACAGAATTACTTACATTAGTGGCATTAATTCCAGAAGTAACATTGATTGAGTTTGTCGGATCAGCCATTTGAGTTACCGTCATTCCATTACGTACTCCTTTATAAGCACCTCCATTTAAGGCTGGTGCAAAGAATTTTGGAAGGCGGGGATCGTTAAAGCCTTTTAATACACTCTCCATAGACGAACTCATTCTAAACTCCCCCAAGTTTGCGTAGCCTCCCAATGGATTTGTATATATCGGAGAAACTGAAACATTGGCATTATCTGCGTTAGAAATAAGTAAACCTCCAGGAGCTGCAACTGCTGCTTCAGCTTCTGCTTTGGCCAGAGCCGGATCTTTCTTTGAAATACGCATTGCAACTCTCAAACGCATAGAGTTACCAAACTTTAACCATTTTGCTGGACTTCCTCCATAAATTATATCTCCTTTTTCGAAAAATTTCCCCGTACCATTATAAGCACTTAAAACTGCAGTGGCCTCTTTTAGGGTCTTTAAAAAATCTTTATAAATATCCTCTTGGCTGTCATATAGCACTTCTTTTTTTCCATTACCCGCTTGAAAATAAGGTATCGCTCCCCAGTTGTCAGTGATAGGCAGGTACATACTGACTCTATAGATTTTGGCTATTGCGTATTTCATTGGATCCTGCAATTTACCCCCTGGTTTTGTGTACTCAAGTACAACGTCCATCTGTGGACTTGCAGCGGCATAAAAAAAGTTCCATGCTGCATTTAACCAGTTCGCAACCATTACATTTCTATCAGATGCAAAGTTTTTTTGCGTTGTCGCAAAATATTGTGCCTGCAAATCTGAAAAGAGCCCGGGACCTAATTGATACTGACCCGCATACGAATATATCCCTCGATTTTCAGCAGCAGAGAAAGAATATTCTAACGATGCAACATCTAACCCAACAAGTTTTGTTTTATCTGTGTTAAGTTCTTCAAAGTCCTTTGTACAGGAAACAAAAAGGCTTGTAATAACCAAAAAGACAATGGTTTTTTTTATTGTTTTTTTCATGATGTTTATTTTTTAAAAACTTAAATTAAGATTTACTCCAAATGAACGGCTTACTGGAGGAGCAAAAGATTCTAGTCCTACAGAACTGTTTGCATTACCTGCCAATACTTCAGGATCAAATCCTTTGGCATTGTTTTTAATAAAAAACAGGTTTCTGCCCGAAAATGATAAATTAGCACTTTGAATAGGTGTTTTCGAAAAAAATGACTTTGGAACATCCCAACCTAAAACTACTTCGCGCAAACGAACATTGGTAGCACTATAAGTAAACACTTCTCCTGTAGGAGCATTTCTTCCTCCAAGTTTTGTCCAATATTGTTCTGCTGTAATCGATTTGTTGTTTTTTGTACCATCAGCAAAAACACCATCAACAACAAATCCACCACGTCCTTCCAAAGTTTCAGCTGCTAGACCATCTCCATAATTATTAGCATTTGTGTATGAAGATACCACTCCACCGATACGCGCACTCACAAGAAAACTTAAATAAAAATCTTTGTACGCAACTTTATTCATAACGCTTCCTGTCCATTTTGGTCTGGTATTACCTACATACACACTTTGAGCAGAAGTGGTAGTTGGCAAACCATTGGCATCCACAATAATATTTCCTGATGCATCACGAACAAACCCTCGTGTGTACAATTCTCCATACGGTTTTCCTTTAATAACTTTTACGGTATTCATAAAATCACTTCCTAAAACAAACTCATTTAAAGTAGGTGAAATCTCAATCACTTTATTCTTGGTTTCAGCATAATTCACCGTTAAATCCCATTTTAAGTCATTTGTTTTTATTATTTTACCATTTACAGTAAATTCGATACCTTTATTTTGAACATTACCCGCATTGATATATTGTGCTCCCCAACCTGATGCAGCTGGCATAGTTAATTGCACTAATTGGTTTTTAGAATTTCCATTAAACCAAGTAAATTCAACACCAATTCGGTTGTCTAAAACACGTAAATCGATACCGGCTTCTTGGGATGTTGTAATTTCTGGTTTTAATCCATCAATTGGTAGTAGTCCATCACGGAAGACAAATAATCCACTTGGAGGTACTCCAACTCCACTAGTATAAGTTTGACTTAGAATATACGGAGGGGCATCATTACCTGTTTGAGCAATCGAACCTCTTATTTTTGCAAAACTAATAAAGGAAGGCAATTTAAAAGCTTCAGTAAGAATTACATTCAAACCAGCCGAACCAAAGAAATAAGAGTTATTCTCTTTTGGAAGAGTCGAAGACCAATCATTACGAGCAGTTAATGACAGGGTCATAAAGTCTTTATAACCTAGATCTGTTGTTGCATATAAAGATTGTTTTTCTCTTTCACTTAAAGCACGGGAAAAAGTACCTGCGACAGCATTACCTGTTGTAAAAAGATTTTCAATTACTAGTCCGCCATTATTAGTAATTAGGGTTGTAGCTTTGTTTTTTTGAACACCCCCTCCTGCATTGGCAGTGATACTAAAATCATTAATTCTTTTATCAAAATTAAAAAGAAAATCATGATTTAATTCCATAATATCTCTGTGCTCTATTACGTAATTCCCTTTTGGGGCAACAGTATAAGTATCAGTATGAATCTTTATTTCTACATCATCTGTATGTCTGTCCATACCAGTACGGATAGTGAAGTTTAATTCTGGAATAATTTTGTAATTTAAAGCTGCAAATCCTATTATACGATTACGTTCATCAACTGGAGTATAATTATTTTTTCCCCAATATGGATTTTGTCCCCCGTTTGTCCCTGGATTCCAATAGTTTTGACGTATAGAACCCGCAGAATTTACATAAGAATATTTTTGAGCATCTTCTAGCGAAATATTACTAGGCATTCTAAGTATTTGACGGTTAACATTCAAAAAATCTCCTCCAGTGGTCTGGCGATTGTCTATTACTTCATTCAAATAAGTTACCTTGGTATCTAAAGAGATTCTTTGTCCAAACTTGCTGTTCAGCCTTACATTGAAATTGTTTCTTAATAATGTATTGTTATCAACAATTCCTTTGGCATTAGTATTTGTATAAGAGAAATAACCTTGAGTTGTTTCGTTCCCACCATTTAGAGCAAGACTATTTACGAAACTTGTTCCTGGGCTATAGAAATTTTTAATATTGTCTGGGTTTGCAACAAAAGCATAGGTTTTTCCGGCATCTTCTGGCGCATTACTCCATGTTGCCACTTGTCTTCCGTCTAATTTTGGTCCCCAGCCTTGTTCCGAAGATCTGTTGTAAAGACCATTATTTCCCTGACCATATTCATTTTGATAATCTTGCATCAGGTTAGGCATGTCCAGTTGTGAACCGAAAGAATAATTAATTCCAAGACCTTTTTTAGAAGCACCTTTTTTGGTCGTAATAATAACAGCTCCATTTGCAGCTCTACTACCGTAAAGAGCAGTAGCCGAAGCCCCTTTCAAAACGTTTATAGATTCAATATCTTCAGGGTTAACACTTGATATACCATCTCCATACTCGCGTCCCCCACTTGAAGTGGTTCCACCACCACCTGAATTATCAAGAGGAACACCATCGATTACGAATAATGCTTGATTATTTCCGCTAATAGAACGATCGCCACGTAGTGTAACCCTTGTAGAACCGCCAAGTCCAGAAGATCCACGGGTAATCTCAATACCTGCTACTTTACCAGAAAGTGAGTTAGCTACGTTTAATTCTCTGGCTTTGGTGAGATCTTTCACTTCTACAGCTTGAGTAGAATACGTTAAGTTCTTTTTGTTTTTGGTAATCCCCAAAGCGGTTACAACAACATCTTTCAATCCAATACTGGAAGACTGAAGAACAATATGTAATTCTGTTGTATTTCCAACTGTTATCGTTTTATTTTCTAATCCAATAAAACTAAATACTAATTGATCTCCTGTCGCAGCCTGGATTTTAAATTTACCATCTAAGTCCGATTGCGTTCCGTTTCCACTACCATTTATTGCTATAGAAACTCCCGGCAATGGTAACTTTTGTTCATCAGTAATCACACCAGTGACCGTTTTATTTCGTTCCTGCGCAAAAACGGGTGCTACTATCATAAAAACACCAACAAGAAAAAGTTTGAAAACCTTATTAAAAGGTTGGCATTTTAAATTTAAATTATTCATAATTATAAATTTTGGTTTTAGTTATTTATTAAAAAATCGGTTTGGGTTAATAGGTTCGTTTTTTTTTACATAGGTTAATTTTTAAGTTTATTTTTCATTCATTATTATTCTGATTAATTATTTATTAAAAGACCAAATCAAAAAATACAATTGCCAACAATCAATTCACAAAACAATTTTATATGCTCGATTATTTTTAATTATACCGATATCGATATAGTTCCTTTTGCTGTTTTCAAAACTACCTTGATATTGATTTCAAAATGGGCACAATCGTCTTTTTTTGGGCATAAAACGTCTTTTTTTTAAAACTAAAATAAAGTCAAACAATTGATAATCAGTATTTTATATTCCAAACACTTTGTTTTATAAAAATTCTTTCTTATTTTATATTTTATTTACATGAAATCAATCAAAAAAAAAGTGTTCGAAAACACAATATTTATATTCTCGATACGCCCTTGTAAGTAAATTTTAAATGAGAAGATTATTTTAGTCAACTAACTAGTTGGGGCGAATTCGTTTTTGATGATAATTTTTTGTCAGTTCGACTGATTTTCGATAGAAAATTGAATGGTGAACAAGAAAAATTTCATTAAAAACGATTCTTGATACATTTTTTATTCCGTTTTACTCCACAAAAAATACTACCAAAGACGGTTTTAATAATTTCACCCAATGGATTGAACTAATCGTTGAACACTATTTTAACACTGAATCCACACTAAATCCTGAGCAGTTTTTTTCTTGTTCAGCTTATTCCTGAAATACCTCTTGTTGAATTTATAGCTGATGAGCCAAGATAGCACAGCACATAGCTGCATGTCATACTGAAAGTAGCGCTGCAAGTGCTCCATAAAAAAAGACTTGGTCTGTAAGTATTGCAAATGCCTTCAACAAAAACAAGTTTGAGGATTGTGCATATAGAAAAAACGTAGATGCTGCTATTTTCATTAAGACTGACGTTCTTATCGTAGTGAACTCCATTATGTATAGCGACCCAATACTAGAAATTGTTTTTACATTATTCAAAAACAAAACCATTTTTGATAATGAATAGGAATCCAAAAAGTAAATACAAAAAAATAGCGTGTTAGCACAAAAGGCATAAACACGCTATACAGTCTAGCTCTATGGCAGACTTGGAGTACAAATCTACACTATAAAAAACAATAACCTGAGAAGAATAAAATTTAGATTTATTTGGAAATCAACTCCGAATCTAGGTGTTTGATTTATAATCCCACACCGATTATAAATACCATTTTTGATAACGCAACAATGCTTCTAGAAAATAATAATCGGCATACGTAAGCGGAACATCAACTTCACTTTTACCAGGCAGAGAACCAACACTGTGCTTCAATAAATATCCTCCATTAGTTCCTAAATCGGCTCTATACTTTGGAGTTGATAATGATTTCAAAATGGTTTTGGCCACATCAATATAATCCTGTTTTTCTTTTCCTGAAGTATATTGACCCAATTCTAATAAAGCCGAAGCATAAAGGGATCCCGCCGACACATCTCGCAAAGCATTTTGAATATTTGGAGTATCAAAATCCCAATATGGAACCTTATCAGACGGTAATTTAGGATTGTTCAAAATGAATTTAGCAATTCCTTGCGCTTGTTTTAAGTAATCGAGATTTTTTGTAAAACGGTACATCATGGTGTAACCATACAATGCCCATCCTTGGCCTCTGCTCCATGCACTGGAATCAGAATACCCTTGAGCGGTAACTTTCTTGCGTACTTCTCCTGTTTTTAAATCATAATCCAGCACATGATAACTGCTGAAATCGGGTCTGAAATGATTTTTAATCGTCGTATTGGCATGGGTTTCGGCTATGTTTGCAAAACTTTTGTCGCTACTGTTATGGCTTGCCCATTCCAACATTTCGAGATTCATCATATTGTCAATGATAACAGGACCTACAAAACCCTTTTGTTTCAGAGCCCCCTCGGTAACCTCCCATGACTGAATCACTTTGGCATCCGGGCGGTAACGTGTTGCCAGTGACTTGGATGATTGAAGAATCACTTTTTTGTATGCTGAATTTTTTGTCAACCGATAGGCGTTTCCAAAACTGCAAAACATCATAAAACCTAAATCATGATTTTTTGTATAGTATTTTACAGTATCCAATATGGCGAGTCTCTTCTTGGCTTCCTCCATAATCGATGGATTTTTGGTGTATTCATAGATATACAAAAGAGTCCCGGGATAAAAACCGCTACACCACCACCAAACATCAGAACTAACATTGCGATTGTTCTCAAATGTTTTAGGCATTTCATTAGATGGTGTTGCCTTTTCTAAATATTGATACTGCTTTTCAGCAAATACAAAATTGTCTTGAATCATTTTTTTCATCTCAAAATGATCCTTACCAGTATCTTTCTGGGCAAAATTTGCTAAGCTAAAAAAAGAGCATAAGCATATAATAAAAAACTTTTTCATTACATATAAAGTTTGATTAGATTAAGGTGGGATTGCCAACAAATGCCATACCGCATAAAGCGATTAAGGCTAAAGAACTATATTTATTTTCATTGGTTTGATGCAATAGCAAATCAATATCCCTCTGCTCTTGTTAAAGTTATAGGATTGGTTTTAGTTCCGTTTATTTTTTCATACAAAATCCATGTGCTGTTCCCTTTTCCTTTTTCCAAAGTCCAACTTCTTTTCGGGTCAGCTAATTTTCTTTTTAGATCATCAGGGAAAGCATTGGCTGCTCTGGCATCTTCCCAAGTTCTAATGGCTTTAAAGATTTGATATTTTTGAGGACTACTTTCAACTGAATTCTGATCGAGTCCCAACATGTAAGTCGCTCCAACGCCGACTGAAATTGCTTGAACATGCTCATAATCTTCTACTTTAGAATTTTTGTTTATACTAAAGTTCCCCCCAAAAGTTGCAGGAAAGAAATTAGCAAAAGCAACATCTCTAAGATCTTTTCCTTCACTTGTAGAGCTTCCCCATACCCTTTTCTCTACATCGTACATGTTTGTACCGCCACCTACGTTCCAAACGCTTTGATAATGCCAAGAACCTTCAGAAAGTGTGGCACCTGTAATTCTCAAATCAGGTATTTTATAAGAAGCAGCTCTGTCAAACATTTTTCTAAAAAATCTTTTCACACCGTAATATCCCTGACCTGTATTGAAAAGAAATTCTTGTCCATCCAAATCCATAAAATACATTCCGTTAATTTTTGCCACATCAGCATAATCTTCGGCTATCTTATCCTGCAAATCGATATTAGGAACCAATCCATCATAACCCCAATTAATAGTCACTTGCATTTTGTAGATGGTATCGTTGGCCTTGTGATTTGCTGCAGTAGTTCCCCAATACCCTCTTTTTACATTTTTCAAAGTATAAGGATAAGTAGAGGTAACTCCCAAATAATGAATCAATTCCTTTCCTATCTTAATCATATTTAAACTTTTGCTGTGTCCTTCCCAACTTCCAATTTCCTCCAAATGTTTTGGATCATTCACCTGAATAATTGTATCTGTAGCATTAAGGTTTTTTGCTAAAAGACGTCTTTGCTGGTAACACAAACTGTCACTTGGAATAGGACTAGCATCTTTGGATCCCTGAGACAAAGCTGTACAAACAGTATGTCGTCCGAAAGTTATTCCTAAAGGAATACATAATTCAGAAAATTCTTTATGTGATTTATTTCCTGATGTGAATTTAAAAGGCTTTTCCTCGAATGCTTTTCCATCAATGTATCCTTTAACACCACGATTCGGTCTGTAATTAGGCAAATCATTTGCGTGAATTGCCTTAAACCCTAATTGTTTCGTATAAGAAGGAATACTGTCAAACAGATTTCCAGAAGTTGTGACATCCGGAATATATCTTGACGGATCTTTTATCCATTTTCCATTTACGGTAGGATAGGGTAATTTTTCGGATAACACTATATTTTGCAATACATCCATAAGAGCTATATTGTCCGGGCTACCCCATAGTGCAATTGAAGAACCGATATAATCAACTTTTGGAATTGCAGGAACATCAATATGATTTGGAATATTAGCTTCCTTCATTGGAATTAATGAAAATAAAATTTCTCTTCTCTTTGTTCTATCTAGAGAATGGTAAGTGATATAAACACGTCCTTTTTCGTCGATCAAAGCCGAGTTTCCGTATAAAATTCGGTAATATTCCTCAGGATGACTGTAAAAATAAACGTCAATTCTTCCTTCTCCTCCAATTGAAAAAATTTGTCCCTCATGTAAATCACTTGGTAAAGGAAAACGTTTTGGATCTGGGCTATGAATCATATATTGAAACGGAGCAGCATCTCCTACAGTACCAGAAATTCCGCCAGTAGTTTGATCGTTCAATGCCATTGCTCCAATTGCGTAATTGACCACTTTGGTCGTATCTCTGGCTACACCAATCATTTCTCCAAACAAATTCGTGATATTAGTATGATAAGACCCCCATTGAATATCATCTATACCTTCTCTTTTAGTAAGTGATTGAAGTGTTAATTTCAAATATTTTGCTTTTGGCGAAAGCACCACTTTTGCTACTGAACCATTTGAATAATTCAACGTAAAAGTTTTGGTTTTGATATCGTATTTTGCCTGTTGTGGTTCGTAATATTTCTTTTTATGACTATCGTACAAACACATCAGCGGTGATGGTTTGTCTGTTGGACTAAACTCGCGATTGGGAGTTACAGTCGTATTTTTCATGCTAGTAATAAATCCCTTGTTATTGACATGGATTTTGAAATAATTGCTTTTAAAATCCCATTGTGCTTGAGCTTTAAAGCCAAATAAAGAAAGTAGAAGAACAATGGAAAGACTTCTACAGCAAACTAATTTATTTTTCAACATATTTTTCTATTTGTTATTATTCTATATTATTAAATACTTTTTACCATTTTTACATAGGAATATATCGTTATAAACGTATTGTACTCATATTCCCTTTTATGAGGAATTTGTTTTTACAAAGCATTGGTTCTGTTTATTGGTTCGTAAAAGTACCTTGACATTGACTCCAAAGTGGACACAATCGTCTTTTTTTGGGCAGAAATCGTCTCTTTTTTTTAGATTATTTTTTTATATAATTAATTGATTAAAAAGATCATACCTGATTTTAAAAAATCTATTTCTTATTGTATAGCCAAACTTTTGAATTTTCTATTACTTTTGACCAGTTATGTAATCATAAAGATTGATTTTTTCATGATAATTATCGAACTTTCACTTTTTCATTCATTAATTGTGAAATTCAAATATTTCAATAACACACATGCACCCTTAATCTTACAAAATTTAATTTTTTTTAATGCTTTTTAAAAATCATAATCTAGGATCACTTTTTTTAGGAATTTGCTTTTGGACTTTATTTTTTTTAACTTCTAAAAGTTTAGCTCAGACTAATTCATTATCATTTAATCGTTTGGATGTTACTAATGGTCTTTCAAACAATTCTATATTATCAATCACTCAAGACTCCACTGGTTTTATGTGGTTTGGTACTACTTATGGCTTAAACCGATATGATGGGAGTACAGTAAAAGTTTTTAAAAATGACCCGCAAGATAAAACCAGCCTATCTTCCATTGATTTAATAAGAACCTTAATAGTCTGTAAAAACAACACTATGTGGGTGCAATCGAATAGCTTGGATTTATATCATTCAAAAGATAATTCCTTTGAAAGCATTATTCCTCAAAAAGAAGGCGTCAAAAAAATATTACTAGACACAAAAGGTAATTTATGGATTGGAACAAAAAACCAATTAAAATTTAAAACTGCCAAGGGGAAAAAAATTATACCGATCACAATTGCAAAGGGAAACATTTATGTTTCAGAACTTTTCGAAGATCATGAAAAACACATTTGGGCAGGAACCTCTGCAGGATTATTTGAATTATTTTTTTCCAATAAAAAACTCATTATAAAAAGACATTTGAGTTCCATATTTAAAAACGGTGAAAATATAGATCAAATTAATTCCATTGTCCAAGATAAAAATTTAAAATATTGGATTGGAACAAAAACAAGAGGGCTTTATCTTTTTGACAAAAAATCAGCACTGCTGACACACTTTTTAAAAAATAACAATGACAAAAATTCATTGGTAAATAATAATGTGCGTAAAATTTTGCTCAATAAAAATGGATCGATTTGGATCGGTACCCAAGATGGATTATCCATTCTAAATCCCTACACCCACCAATTTAGCAACTACCAACACGATCCATCCAATCCAAATAGTTTAAGTCAGAACTCTATCTATGATGTTTTTCAGGATAAAGATGGTTCCGTCTGGATAGCGACTTATTTTGGAGGAGTCAACGTGGTTTATTCGGTAAATACTCCTTTCACTATTTATCAAAATAACATTAATAAAAATAGTATCAGCAGCAATATAATAAGTCCAATCGCCGAAGACAATAATCACAATTTATGGATTGGTACAGAAGCCGGAGGTCTAAATTACTTTGATAGAAACAATCAGCAATTTAGCAAATATAAAAACAATAGTAATAATAAAAACAGCCTAAGTTCCAATTTGGTTAAGACCATTGCCATTGATAAGGATCAAAATTTATGGATTGGTGCAGGCGATTATGGAGGCTTAAATTTGTTTAATCCCAAAACCTCGAAGGTTACAACTTTTAGACGAAATACCGACAAAAACACTATAGCCTCAGATTGCATCACCAGCTTAGTTATCAACAAGCAAAATATTTTATTTATTGGAACCGATTTGGGGTTAAACATTCTTGATATTACCCATCAAAAATTCAGTTTCATAGCTCTCAAGGGAAAAACATTTATTGACAAATCTATTTACACACTATTTGAAGATAAAAAAGGATCTATTTGGATAGGAACTTTGGGAGGAGGAATTCATCTTTATAAAAATTCAAGAATACAGTATAAAATTTTTAAAGACAGCTTACACAAACCATTCAATTATAGTGTTAACTGCTTCTACCAGGATAGTCAAGGCAATATGTGGGCAGGAACCTCACGTAATGGATTAGCATTACTCAACCCGGAAAACAACAGCTTTAAAATTTTTAATATCAAAAATGGTTTACCAAGCGACAATATATCAGGCATCATAGAAGACAATGATTCAAACTTATGGATAAGTACAGATAATGGCTTGGTAAAATACAACCTAAGTTCAAAAACTTTTAGAACTTTCAACATGCTTGATGGTCTCCCTGCCAATCAATTTAATACCAATTCTGTTTTAAAGGATCATCAGGGACGACTATTTTTTGGAACGTTTGACGGTTTAGTCAGTTTTATACCTAAAAACATAGCGATAAACAGGATTCCACCAGATGTTGTGCTGTCTAACCTCAAATTATCAAATGCCCCTGTCAAAATAAACGATGAAAACGGTATTCTAAATCAAGACATCAATTTCAGCAACACCTTGACTTTTGACCATACTCAAAATAATTTTACAATTGAGTTTTCGGCATTAAATTTTATAAAATCAAATAAAAACAAATATGCGTACAAGCTTGATGGTTTAGAAAAAAACTGGAATTATGTAGATATTCCATCTGCTACCTATATCAATATACCTGCTGGACACTATCATCTTTTAGTCAAAGCAGCTAATAATGACGGTATTTGGAGTAAGAATGTCAAAAAAACTGAAATTGTTATACTTCCCCCTGTCTGGAAAACCTGGTGGGCCTACCTTATCTATTTTGCGACAGCCTTTGCAATAGCTTATTACATCTTAAAGTTTTTCAAAACAAAAGCAGACCTTAAACAAGAACTTTATTTTGAAAAAATGAGGCTGGACTTTTTCACCAATGTTTCCCATGAAATCAGAACTCCATTGACCCTTATTTTAGGACCTATTGAAAAATTAGAGCAATTAACCGCTGAAAACACACAAGCTAATAAATATGCCGTCAGCATTAAAAATAATACTGAACGTTTGTATCGATTGGTAAACGAATTATTGGATTTCAGGAAAGCTGATTCCGGTAACTTGAGCCTGAATTTTTTTGAAAAGGATATTGTTAGTGCTTTAAAATCGGTCTTTGATCATTTCCAACCCCTTGCCGAGTCCAAGCATATTCGATACACATTTAAAAGTAGTGATCCACAAATTTTGGTTTATTTTGACAAAGATCAAATAGAAAAAGTGTTTTTTAATTTACTATCAAATGCCTTCAAATTTACTCAAAATGAAGGCAGAATAACCCTAAAAATTGCTCTAAAAAACCGAACAGTAAAAATTACTGTAACCGATAATGGCAAAGGCATTGACATTGATAACATTGATTATATTTTCAAAAACTTTTATCAAGCCGGAAAAAATATAGGAACAGGTATTGGTTTGGCACTGTCAAAAAGTTTGATAGAACTCCATAAAGGAAAAATAAAGGCGGCTAGTAAACCGGCTACAGCGACCGAAGCAGGAAAAACTACTTTTACAGTTGTATTACAATTAGGAAAAAATCATATAAACGAGATTGATATTACTACAACGCCTACTATCGAAAATCCGATTTATGAAGAAGTTAATAATTATACAACAGAAGATTATATTGCCTCCCCTGTTATTGAGAACGAAAGTAAAACCGCACATATTTTAATTGTAGAAGACAATGATGAAGTAAGGGAATTCATCAAACAATCTTTGGGAAATCAATATCATGTTTCTGAAAGTAAAAACGGGTTGAAAGGCTATAAAAAAGCGATTCAGAATCTTCCTGATTTGATTATCAGCGATGTTATGATGCCTATTATGGATGGTTTGGAACTTTGTAAAAAATTAAAAACAGATGTACGTACTTCTCATATTCCGGTAATTATGCTAACAGCCAAGTCGGCTCCTATACATCAAATACAAGGTTTACAATATGGCGCCGATGCCTACATTACCAAGCCTTTCAGCGATCAATTTTTGCAACTTAATATTCGTAATCTCTTATCCTTAAAAAATGCCTTGCAAAAGAAATATAGTGAGCAGTTATTAAAATTGCCTATTATAATAAGTACAGAATCGTCACAGGAAGAGATATTCCTGCAAAAACTGCAACAAATCATCGAAAATAATATTTCCAACGCCGATTTGGATATCAGTTTCATTACTTCAGAAATTGGTATGAGTAGAGCCGTTTTGTACAAAAAATTTAGCGCACTTACCGACCTTACTTTAAACGATTATATAAAAAAACAGCGTCTAAAACACGCAGTCGAGTTATTTCAAAAAGGTGAAACCTCTATCCTATCTGTTTCAGAACAAGTAGGTTTCAATAATGCTAAATACTTTAACCGCGAATTTAAAAAAGTATACAATATTTCGCCTAGCGAGTATATCAAAAACAAGGGACAAACGGAGAATTAACTTTGGTTATACTTATTAATCATTTTAATTCCTTTTTTCATTGTATTTAAATTGTTTAAATACTGTAACTTAATTATAATGGAAATAGATATCAAATCAACCAAAGAAAGAACTATTATCGATTTTCAGAAATCTGGCTACATTGATTTGTGTGTCTTAGGAAGGTACAAGTACAATAAAGCTGAAAAAAAATTAGAAGAGCATGTCCATGAAGGAATGATAGAAATATGTTATTACGAAAAAGGAAGCCAACTATTTGTCGTAAATAATAAAAAATACTTGGTAAAAGGAGGCGATATTTTTATTCATTTTCCTGGCGAAATACATAGTTCTGGAGGTGCCCCTGAAGGAAAAGGATCTATGTACTGGCTTATTATAAAAACAACTTATAACAATCCTAAAACAGGCGATTTAACTTGTGCCAATGTATCTTCCTTATTGAGAGAGTTAATAGACCTAAACATTCGACATTTCCATGCTGGTAATGAGGCAAAAAAAATACTAGAGGCCATTTTTCAAAACGAGGCTTCTAAAGAAAATAAAACAATCAAGAACATTAGAACAGAACTGTTGCTACAGACTTTTTTATTACAACTATTTGATATAGTTGTAAAACGAAAAGAAAAAATTGTTGACCAAAGGTTGCATTCTGTTCTGGATTATATTTCGACTAATCTTACAGAAGATATTTCAATAACAATGCTAGCCAAGGAAACTAACCTTTCAGAATCCAGATTCAAAAATTGGTTTAAAACAAACACCGGTTTCACACCTGCGGATTACATCCAGAGACAACGCGTTTTTAAGGCAATCGAAATCATACAAGAACAGCCTGATATTTCACTTGCGACCCTTGCCTATTCGCTCAATTTTTCTACAACACAATATTTCTCGACCGTTATGAAAAAATATACCGGTAAAACTCCAACGCAAATTAAAGCTAAAGGAACTTCATCATAAACGACTTTTCTGTTCAAAATAGTATTACAATATTCTACAGAACAACTTGTGTTGACAATAAATATATCTTTATCAAAAAATAAAAAAAATGAATGAAGATCTTATTCTACAATCACAAATTGATTTTTTTAACAAAAACGGCTATCTATTAGTTGAAAATTTATTAACTGCAGAGGAAGTCAAAACTTACCAAAACTTGTATGAGGATTTCTTATCAAATAAAATCGATGCTTCAAGATACCGTGGAGACTTAGCGGGTGAAGCCGATGGTACTGTTACAAATAAAACCGTTGAACGCATTACTCAAATAATGGTCCCCAGCCGAATTTATCCGAATTTATTACACCAACCTCTTCATCAAAAATCACTGGCTATTGCCCGTCAATTATTAGGAGATGATATTGCTCTTGATTTTGATATGCTCATTAATAAAGCTCCGCATACCAACACACCTACTCCTTGGCATCAAGATTGTGCTTATTGGATAAGTATGCCTGATACCCGAGCAACTAGCTGTTGGGTAGCATTAGATGAGGCTACAAAAGAGAACGGATGCATGTGGTACGTGCCTAAATCTCACTTAGAACCTACAAGATTACATGAGCCGTCGGCAAAAGGAGGTGCTTTACAATGCCAAGCGAATGAAGAAGAAGCAATAGCAATGGAAATAAAACCCGGTAGTTGTGTATTTCATCATGGGGGTACTTTGCATTACAGCAGAGGAAACAGTACCGATAAGCAACGTCGCGCCTTTATTACCAATTTCAGACCTGATGAAATGATTCGCTATGAAAGAGAGCAAGGATATAACCATACAGGTGAAAGGAAAGTCCGAGATGATAGAGCAAAAAAATAGATTTACGCTAGATTATACATCATCTAACAACATTCCAAATTTTATTTCATTTGGCTAAATTTCTAAGTAATATTCAACAAAAAAGAACGTCAGAGATTAAGAAAAATAGCGGTGTAAAAGTAAAGTCACTTACATGAACATACATTATTTTTGTCCTAGATAAAGTGGTTAATATATTGCTGGATTCGAAAAGGAAATAAATAATCTCACCAACATAAAAAAACTAAATAAAAAAATGAAATCAACGAAAATAAGCTTCCTTATTGTTTTATTGTTCTTTTTGGTTGTCGTAAAAGCTCAATCAATCTATCAACCTGTAAAAGAATTGGCACAGCGACGCATACCTTGGTTATCCGAAAAAATATCTTTTTCATCTATACCGAAAGAAAGCGGGAAGGATGTATTTATTTTGCAAACAAAAAATAACCGTCTTGAATTATCAGCATCAAGCACCAGTGCTGCAACCAAAGGACTAGGATATTATCTTAAAAATTATTGCCATCGTTCCATGTCACATATGGGTGATAATCTTTCTGCTGTTGACCAATTACCTGTAATAAAAGAGCCGCTAAAGATTATATCCAATGCAGATATACGATTTGCTCTGAATTATTGCACCATTAATTACACCATGAGCTTTTATGGCTGGAAAGAGTGGGAACATGAACTAGACTGGATGGCCTTGAATGGTGTAAACTTAGTGTTGGCTCCAATTGGTGTAGAAGCTGTTTGGCAAAATACTTTGCAAAAATTAGGCTATAATGAAAAAGAAATTCTACAATTCATTGCAGGCCCAGCTTTTTCAGCTTGGTGGCTGATGGGCAATTTGCAAGGCTGGGGAGGTCCTATTACCCAAGGCATTATTAATCAACAGTCGGATTTAGAAAAAAAGATATTAGCCAGAATGAAAATATTTGGCATGCAACCCGTGATGCAGGGTTTTTACGGCATGGTGCCCAATACTTTGAAAGATAAAGGAATAGATATATTGGAACAAGGACAATGGGCAGGCGGTTTTCAACGTCCAGCATTTCTCAAACCTGATGATAATTTTAAAAAGATAGCAGCCCTCTATTATGATGAGATGAAAAAGTTGTATGGTAGCGATTTGCATTATTTCTCTGGAGATCCTTTTCATGAAGGAGGAAAATCGGGTGATATCAACGTAGCAGATTATGGACGACTTGTGCAAACCGAAATGCAAAATCATTTTTCTGGGAGTACATGGGTATTGATGGGGTGGCAGATTAATCCTTCATCAAAAATTTTATCAAAGCTGGATAAGTCAAAAGTACTAGTGCAAGAATTGTTTGGAGAAAATACGGCTAATTGGTCTAGCCGAAAAGGATATGAAGGCACACCATTTATCTGGTGTACCGTAACCAACTTTGGAGATAAAAATGGTATGTATGGAAAGCTACAACGTTTTGCCAACGAAGTATACAGGGCAAATAACAGCGAATATGCTTCCCTCATGAAAGGTGTGGGCATTATGCCTGAAGGGATACATAATAATCCTGTAGTGTATGATTTGGTTTTGGATCTTGCCTGGCACTCAGAGAAAGTAGAAACTTCAGATTGGATTAAATCGTTTGTTGATGCTCGTTATGGAAAATCCAATAAAAAAATACAACAGGCTTGGGAGATTTTTTTGCAAACCATTTACATCAGTTTTAATAAATCATTGGAAGGCCCACCTGAGTCGGTATTTTGCGCGAGGCCTTCCTTGAAAGTGGCAAGTGTTTCTTCATGGGGGACAAGAGAGAGGAACTATGATGTTGTGAAATTTAAAGAAGGAGTCAAACTTTTTGTGGATGCCTCAGATGAAATGAACAACAGTGCTACCTATCAAATTGATAAAATAGATTTTGTAAGACAGGTTTTAGCCAATACGGGTGAAAAAGTGTATCAAGATATGGTAACAGCTTTTGAACAAAAAAATATTAACCAGTTTTCAAAACAATCTAACTTGTTTTTGTCTATGATAAAAATGCAAGATTCTTTGTTGAGTTGCAATGAACATTTTCAGGTTTATTCATGGCTAAAACAGGCTAATGATTTTGGAAAAACATCTATCGAGAAAAGTATAGCAGTAAAGAATGCAAAAATGCAGATTACTTATTGGGGACCGGATAATTCAGACACTAATCTTCATGAATATGCAAACAAAGAATGGAGTGGGTTGATGGGGCATTTTTATTTACCAAGATGGGAATTATTTGTAACTAGGTCAATCGCAGAGTTGAAAGGAGATACCTCTGCCTCCATACCTGATTATTTTGCATTTGAACAAAACTGGTGCAATAAACCAGATATGTATCCACCCCTAAAAATTTCAAAAACAAAACAAAGTCAAATTATAAAAGAAATACTAAAATAACCTGTTGGTATAATTGTTTAAAATTGAAAAAATACCATTTTGTTCATTCCGTCTCGTCTTTTGTGACGAGACGAAATGACAAACTGACAAGTCTTAACTACACAATTCACATATTTTAGTAGCAAAATCTAATTAAGCCCAACGAGTTACTTAAATAACTAATACCGTAAACCCGTTGGGTGTAATTAAATGTATTGATTTTTAATATTGTTTATAGATCTGTCAAATACAAATTTATTGATGTATTGAATCAAAGTCAATGCTGTTTTCTTTGTCAAAATTCTAGTTTTAAATCCCATGAAGATTTTGCATAATTTCTTCTATTTTCATTATTAATATTAATCCGTCCCAAATTAATTTAGTTACTTATTTTTTTTTTAAGGTACACCCGATTTTGTCAAAAGGTAATTTGGGAAAATCTTTAATTTTTTTAAAAACTTCGGCATCTTCTTTAAATCCTTTTAAAGGATCATTTATGTCTACAAAACCAGGATCATTTGGTGTATCCCAATTATTATAAAATTCTCCCATTGAGCTTTCTCCATGAATTACGTTTTTGATATTTACAAATAAATTACCATTAAAAACATTACGTAACGACATTTCAGCTCCTTCTTTCCAATAATTCACCAGTTCAGGATAGGCCGTTGAATAGGGAGGCTGGGTATAATTCACCAGATTTAATCTTTGATCAACAATAGCTCCTTTTACAGTCATAAATTTCCCCCAATTGTTACCGCGATTATCCAAATGAATTGCATAAGGAGAATTTATAAAAATATTATTGTAATAATGATTGTCTTTTCCGCCTCCTATCATCACAGGCTTAGAACCTGCTTTGTAATAAATGTTACCGTAAACTTTTCCATCACAAGCCAAATCATCGTGGTAAGTCGCCATAACACTGTGTCTTGGACTTATCTCTTTAAAATAATTATAACGAATAATATTTCCCCTTTCAGAAGGATCTCTTCCATAATAAATAGCTCCTTGGTCATCAATTTCGGTACATACATTGGTTATTTTACAATATTCTATAACCTGCTCATTTCCATGAAAAATAATAGCCATACTTGGCGCATTAAATATATCACAACGAGTGACCCTATTTCCTACTCCATCGATCCATACTGCTGGCCTATACGATTTTTCAATACGGTTAAAATCATGTATTTGACAGTTCTCTACAAAACTATTTCCTCTTTCAAGAGTGAGACGGTCGCCTCCGCTAAGAATAACACCTCCGGCACCCGTATCATAAATGTAGCTATTTGACACACCGTTATTTGTTCCTGCCTGACGGTTCAAAACCGGATTAGCATACAGAGCGCCTGCCATTCCTCCAATTTCTCTTGAAATTTGAGCTCCGGCATTTGCCATATTGTGCAGTTTTTTGTTATCATTGGGTATATTACCTTTGCCCATACTAACACCAGCGCTTCCTAAATTTCTTATCGTACAAGAGTCAACAACAGCATTATGTGCATTCTCGATATAAACTCCAATGCCTCTAGAATTCTCAATCGTTAATCCTTTAACTAAGACATTTTTACAATTTTCTATAGCAAAAAGAGGCGCTTTTAATGTCAGTAATCGTAATTCTTTAATTTCGCCTTTCGGCATGAAATATATCTTTTGCGCCTTTGCATCAATTGCATATTCACCTGGCGTATCAATTTCTTCCAAAAGATTAACTGCGAACCATTGCAAAAAAGGCTTCCCCGAATTAAACTGATAATTCGTAAAATCGGCCATATGAAAAGTACTATCCTGATAATTTATTTTTTTCACAGGAATCATATCATCGGCATACCCATACCCGAAATAACCAGACAACCATACTTCGTCTGCTTTTTCCCAACGTTTTGGCCGATCAGTATCAAATTTAAAGACGGGTAGATTTCCTGTTTCTTTATCTTTTTCATTTCCACTAACCAGTACTTTCCCAATAGGTTCCATAGAGTCATTTGGCCATCTTGACATTTTTAACGGTTCCCCATTGACTACTAATTCGCTCCAGCCTTCTTTACTCGCACGACCAAATCCCACAGCATGTATCCTTTCTATGGAAATACCCATTTTCCCAAAATCAATTTCATAAATTTTGTCAACAAGAGCCTTGTCAATCCGACTAAGAATTTGTTTATCTTTTATTTTGATTGCTTTATTTACTGGAATTACCATATCTCCTGACACAGAAACTTTTTGTCTATTATAAGATTTGATTGTTAAATCTTCTCTATTGACTTCGATCGTTTTATTCACATGATAATTGCCTTCAAGAAGTTCAATGACAACAGCTCCCTGCATTTTACGACTTTTTTCGATAGCAGATTGAATAGTCCGTAATGGCGATTTTATTTCTCCGCTCCCATTATCATTCCCTTTTGGAGATACATAAATTTTTGTTTGGGCATTTATACTCAGCCCCCACAAAAATATCAAAGCATAAACTATATTTTTTTTCATTTTTCCTATTTAATTGTCGACTATTTTAATTTCCTCAATAATCATTGTGCAACCACCTCTTGCAAGCAATTCTAATTTTAATTTTGAATCAGATGATATTTTCTTTTTTTCAATTTTGACATGGGTCGGAGTTTTAACTTTTTCTCCACCATCAGAATAAATTGTTGCCTGATATTTTTTTGAAGGATCTAAGAAATCAAATGAAAAATCAATAGTACGTTTCTCATTATTAGTCATACAACCCACGAACCATTTTGTCCCGCTACGACGTGCCACGGCAATAGATTCTCCTATATTTCCACTCAAAATTTTGGAGTCATCCCAAACTGTTGGCAGTTGGTCAAAAAACTCTAATTCCGGTACATCAAGTACATCCGCAGGGGCATCATACCAATATAAAAATTGTAACGGACTGTAAAACACAACCGAAGTTGCTAATTGATGTCCTGAAGTGTTTTTTAATAAACGAGCTTCATTTTTAATCTCCGGTTTAAATTCTTTGCGCTGAAAATAACATACTGTACAATCTGCCGCACCACAAAGAAAACGGGTAAAAGGTAAAGAAGTATTTGTATTTGCATCTGGAAATTCTTCATTCCCACGGACTCCTTCTTGAGAAAGTAAGTTAGGGTAAGTACGACTAAAACCAGTTGGACGGTATTCGTCGTGAATATCTACCATAATATTGTATTTGGCGCATTTAGCCACAGCCTCATGAAGCCATGTTGTCCATCTATAACTACCCACATTAACAAAACCAAATTTAATTCCCACAACTCCCCATGACTGATAGAGCGGAAGAATTTCGTCAAGATGATTCGTAAGTGCTCTTTGGTTTACGTAAACCCAAACCCCAATACCTTTCGATTTTGCATATTTCACGACTTCTTCCAAATTCAGATCATTTACCAATGAACGATCAGGATCTACTCGGTCATACCTACTTGGGTCTGAATTCATCAATGTTTCTGCACCATACCAACCGGCATCAAAATGCACATATTGCAATTTTCGTTTTTCGGCAAAGTCAATTGCAGTTTTTGCATCCTTTGTGGTGAGTGATACTATACGAATAATTTTTCCTGGCTTAATCCAATCCGTGTTTTTGATTTTTGATTCCGGATTTAAGTTCAGGTAAATATCATTGTTTGCCAATAAATCAGTAGGCTTTTCGGCAACCATAACCAGTTTCCATGGCATTTCAAGGGGCTCATATTCTTCTACCATGTCATACATTGAACTGCGAATAATATTTTCATCCCCTTTTTCAACCCTGAATTTAGTGCGACAAAAATTCACTACGGCAGCTTCACCCAATGTGGCATAAAGTCCATTATCAAGTTTTAATGTTAAAGGTCTTTCCGCCTCACCATTCCAATTCTTAATCGGCATCAATTGTGGATTCCCTTGTGCTGAATAAGTGAGATAACAAAAAGTTTTTTCGGGTACCACAAAGGTGGTTTTATCGGAGTTAATTTTCATAAAATCACCTCCCCGTCTGTATCCCGTTGCATTTTCTCTTTCTGCAAATACATATCTAAAAGCGATTCCCTCGTTATAGGCACGAACAACAACATGCAATTTAGTGTCATGCCCTTCTTGTTTAACGATGAATATTGTCTGATTATAATTATCTGTTATTACACTACGTTCACCATAAACAGGTTTCCATGTTGTATTGTTAGAAGTTCTTTCTTCTTTTTCTATTGTGAACCCGCTATCCCAACCATTTATTCCCATATTGGAGTTTAAGATAATCGCATTTCCACTATAGGAAATATTATAAATTAATTCCCCCTTGGCTTTTGGAGAATCTGCTGTACGAATATCCAGCTTCAGTTTGCCATTGGGAGACACTACCGTATAAACATCAGCGGAAAAAGATTTTGTTACCAATAATAGCATTACCGTTATGGTAAAAAAAGTTACTTTTTTCATTATTAGTTTTTTTAAAAAATCATTAATTAATTTCAATTATTTTATAAAATTATGTTTATTTATTTCTAAATATTTTAATTTTTGGTCATATTCTTTTCCTGATTTTAGAATTTATAATTACATCTATTTTCTTTTTTTCAAAGTACTTGTAAAATAAAGTGGATTGACATTAATCGAAAAATTTTGTGCCCCAAAAAACCTAATAATTACAATATTAGTTTTTATTTTTTGGCTGTAAAATAATGCAAAAACAAATCTAAACCAAAAAAAAACTCATACTAGCTCCTACTTGTTTTTATTACTTCTCATAACGTTTTTCTGTATAGTTATTTTAGGACTAGACAAATTCCCAAAAAACTTGCCTTTTTTAATTATAAAAACTTACTTTGCAACCCCATTTTTAAATAACACCCCCAATTCATGCGTTTAATTCTACTATACCTACTTACACTTTGTGCTATTCCTACCGTTCAGGCACAGCTAAAAGCCATCACAGACCAAACCGAATATCCTTTCTGGATTAATTTACCCAATCAAGAAGTGTTAGACAAAAAAGCTCCCGTCATTCTTTTTCTACATGGAAAAAGTCTGTCTGGAACCAATTTAGACCGTGTAAAACGATATGGCGTTTTGCGAGCAATAGAAACTGGAAAAGAAATACCAGCCATCGTGGTTGCTCCTCAACTGGCTTCGGGACCTTGGAATCCCGATAAACTTTTGAAACTTCTGGAATATGTGCAAAACAACTACAACACCGATTTATCAAAAGTGTATGTTTGCGGAATGAGTCTTGGTGGTTATGGCACTTTTGATTTTGCAGGCAAATATCCCGATAAAATCACGGCTGCCGTTGCCATTTGCGGAGGCGGAAATACCAAAGACGCTTGTAATCTGGCTACGATTCCGCTGTGGGTTATTCATGGAAACAAAGATTATATTGTCCCGCTTTCGGAATCCAAAAAAATGGTCAAAGCTATCCAAACCTGCAATCCCGATGCCAATCTTACTTTTACAGTTGTGAAAGGAGGAAATCACAGCAGTGTTGAACATTTTTTTAGAGAAGATAAAATCTACAATTGGATGTTAGAAAAATCCAAATTCATACCATAAATACAAAGTTGTTTTTCTCCTAAAACCATTAAGACATTAAGATTCATTAAGCCTAAAAACTTAATTTTCTTAATGTCTTAATGGTAAAAAGGGACAATCCTTTTTTGGTTTGCTTAGCATACATTCATAAAAACAAATTTCACAGATTGCACAAATTATTAATTCGTGCAATCTGTGAAATTCGCTTTTTTTTGACTTTCGCCTTTTGACTTATCTGTTATTTCAAAATATCTTTCAGTTCCTGTAAACTCACTTTTTTCTGTTCGCCAGAAACCAGGTTTTTCAAGCTGTATTGATTATCATTCATTTCTTCGCCACCCACAATTACTGCATAAGGAATAAATCGTTTGTCGGCGTGTTGGAATTGTTTTCCCACTTTTACATTGTCGGGATACAATTCTACTTTAATACCATCGGCTCGCAATTCTTTGATGGCTTTCATCGAATAAAAAGCTTCGTCTTCGCCGTAATTGATAAACAATGCTTTGGATGTTGAAGTTACTGCTTCGGGAAACAATCCTAATTCTTCCAGAACCAGATAGATTCGGTCAAGTCCGAAAGAAATTCCAACTCCACTCATGTTTTTCAAGCCAAAAATACCGGTCAAATCATCATAACGCCCACCGCCACCAATGGAACCCATGGCAACTGTTTTGGGCGCAGCCACTTCAAAAATGGCTCCGGTATAATAATTAAGACCTCTGGCCAATGTTACGTCCAAATCCAAACTGGCTGTAGACAATCCTAAATTAATAACATTATCACATATAAATCGTAGTTCCTCTACTCCTTTCAAACCTTCTTCAGAAGCGGAAAGTAAAACCGATAATTTTTCTATTTTCTCAGAAATTGTTCCGGTGAAATTGAACAAAGGCTGTACTTTGACAATGGCTTCTTCTGCAATTCCTTTTTCAATCATTTCTTTCTTCACGCCGTCCTCGCCTATTTTGTCGAGTTTATCCAAAGCAACAGTAAAGTCGATCAATTTATCTGATGCGCCAATCACTTCGGCAATTCCCGAAAGAATTTTTCGGTTATTGATTTTTATGGTAACGCCTGCAAGACCCAAAGCTGCAAAAACCGAGTCATACAACTGCACTAACTCTACTTCCTGCCACAGCGATTTTGACCCCACAACATCGGCATCGCACTGAAAGAATTCTCTGAAACGCCCTTTTTGAGGACGGTCGGCTCGCCAAACGGGTTGGATTTGGTATCTCTTAAACGGAAATTCAATTTCACTTTGGTGTTGCACAACGTAACGGGCAAACGGAACGGTCAAATCATAACGCAAAGCTTTTTCCGAAATGCTGGATGTCAATCGTGTGCTGTCTTTGGCTTCCAAATGGGTTTCATTGGCTTTTGCCAAATAATCACCAGAATTCAATATTTTGAATATCAAACGATCGCCTTCTTCTCCGTATTTCCCCATTAGGGTTTCGGAGTTTTCAAAAGATGGGGTTTCTATAGGTTGGAATCCAAATTTTTCGAAATTACTTTTTATGATTTTGATAATATATTGTCTTTTTGCCACCTCAGCAGGTGAAAAATCTCTTGTCCCTTTTGGAATACTTGGTTTTGAAGCCATTTATTTAGATTATTAGATTTTTGGATTATTAGATTTTAGATTTTTCGATTACACGATAAATCCTAAATCGACTGCAAATATCTTACTTTTAAAATAATTATGTTTGAAAAATTTGGGATTTAATTTGGGAGAACTCTTTTAACCATATAAGGCATATAAGAACATATAAGCCTGCACCTAGAAAACTTTAACTTATATGTTCTTATATGCCTTATATGGTGATTTTTTTAATGCGCCCTTTTAATTTCTCAAATAGTAATTGTAACAAAAAATGTATTTTCGTGTCAAACAAAGCATGATGCTAAAACTATTCAAAGAAAATATCCGAATTGCTTTTGGTTCTATTCGGACACAGCTATTGCGAACCATTTTGACGGTGATGATTATCGCTATAGGTATTACTGCCTTGGTCGGAATCCTTACGGTTGTTGCGGCGTTGGAGAACACTTTGTCATCGGATTTTGCTTCGATGGGGGCCAATACATTCAACATTAACCAATACGAAAATACCTCCCGTAGACGTGGCGGAAAGGAACGTGAAATCATCAACCCTATTATTTCCTATCCCGAAGCCGTGGCTTTCAAGAATAAATACAATTATCCTTTTACCGAAACCTCGCTGTCCTTTACTGCAACTTCGACTGCCGAAGTGAGATACGAAGCCCTGAAAACCGATCCCGAAATCAGAGTTTTGGGGGTTGACGAACATTTTTTGGTCAATTCGGGACTCGAGACCAATATGGGGCGGAATTTCAGCAATTTCGACATTTCCAACAATACTTACACTTGCGTAATTGGCTCCGATTTTTCTAAAGGAATCCTGAAAGACGTTAACCCGATTGGCAAAATACTTTCGATAAGAGGGGCAAAATTTAAAGTAATCGGAATCCTAAAAGAAAAAGGCTCCACTTTTGGCAATAGCCAAGATTTAAGAATTTTGATTCCGATTCAGGTTGCTCGTTCCTTATTTACCGCTCCAAATATCAACTACAGTTTGAGTGTTATGGTTGCCAAAAAAGAATTATTAGATCAGGCGATCGATTATGCCATCAGCAGCATGCGCAGAATCCGAAAATTAAGCCCCGTAAAAGACAATAATTTCGCTATAGTACGAAGTGATGATTTGATTAACAGAATCCTTAGCATCACACAATATCTAGGATTTGCATCTTGGATCATAGGAATTATCACCATCCTCGGGTCGTCTATCGCCTTGATGAACATTATGATTGTTTCGGTAACGGAACGCACCCGCGAGATTGGCGTCCGAAAAGCTTTGGGCGCAAAAAAATCAACTATTGCTTTTCAGTTTTTTATTGAAACATTGCTGATTGGGCAAATAGGCGGTTTGGTCGGAATTATTTTCGGAATCTTAATCGGTTTTGGACTTTCGACAGCGATGCATTTTGCATTTGTAATTCCGTGGGGAGCCATTATGGCTGCATTTCTAACGAGTTTTATTGTTGCACTTGTTTCGGGTTTGTATCCCGCTGTTAAATCCGCAAATTTGGATCCGATTGAGGCGTTGCGTTATGAATAATGTTTAATTGGCCACGGATTAAACTGATTTAAACCGATTAATTTTTATGATGTTATAAAAAACACGTTTTGTTCGCGAGATCCCAATGACATTAAGTTAGCGATTTCTCGATACGATTTTTCTAAATATAACTCTCGCAAAGGCGCAAAGGCGCAAAGAATTCCGTGTAAAACTTTGCGCCTTTGCGTCTTGGCGAGAAAATACAAATCTTAACTTAATAACATTGTACGAGAGCTAATGCGCTCCAAAAATCATCCTGTCGTTTCCATAAATATCCTTACGGAGTTCAATGTTTTTGAAATTCATTTTTTCAAGTAAATCAACCATTTCTTCTCCCAAATATTGATTGATTTCAAAATACAATTCTCCTGAAACAGACAAGTTTTTTTGAGCCAATTCGGCTATTTTTCTGTAAAAAAGTAAAGCATCATTATCGTCGACAAAAAGCGCTAAATGAGGCTCATTGTCTAAAACATTTTTCTTGATTTCTTCTTTTTCGAGATTTCGAACATACGGCGGATTCGAAACGATGATATCAAATTCCTGACCTAAATCCGTTGTCTCAAGTATGTTTTGCTCCATAAAAGTAACGTCAACCGAATTACTTTCGGCATTTTTTTTGGCTGTCGCCAAAGCTTTTTCGGAAACATCAATTGCAAAAACCTTGGCATTTGGAAGATTCTTGGCTAGCGAAACTGCAATACATCCACTTCCTGTCCCTATGTCTAGAATTTTTAGATTTTGACTTTTGTCTTTTGACTTTTGACTTTCAATTATCCAATCGACCAATTCCTCCGTTTCTGGCCTCGGAATCAAAACGGTTGAATTTACTTCAAATTCCAATCCATAAAAACTTGTTTTCCCTAATAAATACTGAATCGGAATTTCCAATTTCAATTGTTCCAAAATCGAATTCCAAACCTGAATTTCTTCATCAGAAAGCACCAAATCAGGTTTCAAAGCCAAATCAACTCTTTTCAATTGCTGTTTTTCTTCCAATATCAAATAGAAAAAACTCTCTGCTTCGCCTTCATCATATATAGATGCAAGCTCCTGAATAAATTGGGTTCTGTATTCTTTTATTTTCATTTAATGTAAAAAAAAAAATTACTATTATGATTTAGAAATATCTAAAATTTAACCGCAAGGTCCGCAAAGGAATCGCAATGTACGCAAAGCTTTGTGTACTTTGTGTAATTCTTTGCGTTCTTAGTGGTTAATTTATAACGGGATACATTTATCATAAATCTTTCAGCATCCAAACTGGACAGCTCGTATGCCCTGTGCTTCCCATTGGAGAACAAATATATTCGAAACCTGATTTTTTATACAACTTTTGAGCATCATACATAAAAGGCATCGTTTCCAGATAGCATTTCTCGAAACCAAATTCTCGGGCACTTTGCAAACATTTCTCCATCATTTGATTTCCAATTCCTTTTCCACGAATTTCCGGAAGGAAATACATTTTTTGTAATTCACAGAAAATTTCTGCTTCATTTGCGAGTGGTGCCACTCCTGCGCCACCAACGATTCTCCCTTCATTTTCTACTACATAATATACCGATCTTGGCTTATTGTATTCTTCAAACATCAAATCGAGATACGGATCTTCATAAGCCGTTCCTACTTTCGGGATGTTCAATTCATCAAATACAGCTCTTATCAATTGGGCAACCGACTGATTGTCTTCTTTTTGAATTTTCCTGATCATCCAATTATCCATAAAACACACTATTTATTAATCAATATGCAAAAATAGCCAATGTAAATGGGAAACATCCCAAGTTTCAAAACTAAATCTTAAACTCAAAAATCACTACTTTTGCAAAGTGAAAATACATGAAAAATACATAAAACGCTGCATAGCTTTGGCCAAAAACGGACTAGGAGCAACTTATCCCAACCCCTTGGTGGGAAGCGTTATTGTTTATGAAGACAAAATCATAGGCGAAGGATGGCACCAAAAAGCTGGTGAACCCCACGCCGAAGTCAACACCGTGAATTCGGTTAAAGACAAATCACTGTTAAAGAAATCCACAATCTATGTAAGTTTGGAACCGTGCAGTCATTTTGGAAAAACGCCGCCCTGCTGTGATTTGATTATAAAAAATGGGATTCCAAATGTCGTTATCGGAACGGTCGATCCAAATATAATGGTAGCCGGAAATGGTATCAAAAAATTAATCGAAGCGGGTATTCATGTCACTGTCGGAATACTCGAAGACGAATGTAACGAACTCAACAAACGTTTCTTTACTTTTCATCAAAAGAAAAGACCTTATATACTATTAAAATGGGCTCAAAGCCAAGACGGTTTTATAGCGCCACTTGAAAAATCAGAAAAAAAACCAGTTTGGATCACCAACAGTCATTCCAGACAATTGGTTCATAAATGGAGAACCGAGGAACAGTCCATTTTGGTAGGAACTCAAACTGTTATTGATGATAATCCCAAACTCAATGCTAGAGATTGGTATGGAAACAACCCGATTCGACTGGTATTGGATCAGTACAACCGGATACCAAAAGAGAATGCTGTTTTGGATAATCAGACAAAAACAATAGTCTTTACCAATTCCAAAACCGCTATTTCAGAAGAAAGCACTACCTTTGAAGTTATTAATTTTGAACAAAATATAGCCGGACAAATTGCTGATTTACTTTATAAACACAATATTCAATCGGTTATTATTGAAGGCGGTCTTCAAACTTTGCAGACCTTTATCGATGCCAATCTTTGGGATGAGGCCCGAATTTTTACAGGAAAAGCGTTTTTGGGAAATGGAATCAAAGCTCCCTTGATACCAAAAATAAATTCCGAAAAGTATACAATTGAAGAGGACGAACTCACAATAACAAGAAACTATGATTGATGCTATAATTTTTGATTTTGGTGATGTGTTTATCAATTTGGACAAACAAGCCACCTTGGACGGGTTAAAAAATCTTGGCATTTCCCATTGGAACGAAGATTTAAACCAACTGAATTTGCAATATGAAGTAGGAGCAATTTCGGAGGAAGATTTTTTGGGCGGAATCCAGAAACACACTAACAATGCTGCTATCGAAGATATTGCCAAAGCCTGGAACGCCATACTATTGGACTTTCCTTTGTACCGTTTGGAATTTCTACAAATGCTTTCTCAAAAATATCGCTTGTTTTTGTTGAGTAACACCGACGCCATACATATTGACACTTTTGAACAAAAAACAGGCACTTCATTTTACAGCGCTTTTTACCAATGTTTTGAAAAAATATACTTTTCATTTGAAATTGGAATGAGAAAACCCAATCCCGAAGTTTATAATTTTGTACTCGATCAAAACGGGTTGCAGGCAAAACACACATTATTCATTGATGATAAAAAAGAAAATACAGATGCTGCAGAAGCACTTGGACTTCCAGTTTGGAATCTGCAAGTAGGAGAAGAAGATGTAGTTGATTTATTTGAAAAAGGTATAATTTGAAAATTAGAAAATGAGGCAATTAGATAATTTATATTAATACTTCAAATTGATTTTTGACATTGCCTCTTACCATTTATTTTTGATTTTTGAAAATGAAAGATACCTATAATACTATTGCATCGCCTTCGGAAGAATCTTTATTCAAAGAAAAAAACAGTAAATTTTACGGTTATGCTTTCCCTATAGAATCAGAGGAAGAAGTAAAACCACTGATAGAAATCCTAAAAAAACAACACCCAAACGCTGTACATTATTGTTATGCCTATCAATTGGGATCTGAAAAAATTCAATATAGAGCCAATGATGACGGTGAACCCAGCGGTACGGCTGGAACCCCCATTTATGGACAAATACAATCTTTCGGACTTACTAACGTTCTTATAGTTGTGGTTCGGATTTACGGCGGAATAAAATTAGGGGTTGGTGGATTGATTTCGGCTTATAAAACTTCAGCACAAATTACTTTGGAATCTTGCGAAATAATCGAAAAAACAATTGATGTCCCTTTTCAAATTTCTTTTGATTATAAAAATATGAACAAAGTCATGCGGGTAATTAAAGAAAAAAAGCTAGAAATTGCATCTCAAGAGATGTTAATAAACGAAGAAACCAATCTGCCAATTGGAAAAATCACAGTAAAAACAAGAAAAAAAAATGCCGAAACAGTATTCGACGCTTTTCAATCATTGTTTGAAATAGACATAAAAAAACTATAATTCCTCAGTTAAAAGAAATCATTTTGAGGATTATTCAAAAGATTTAACCATATCTAAAATGTAATCCGGAGGTGCAATTGGCCTACCCGTTTTTAGCGACACAAATACCAACATAAATTGTGCAGTTGTTAATAACTCTTTAGCCTCGTTATATATAGCACAATCAAATTCTATCCTCACAGACGTCAGACTTTTGAAAACAGTATGTATGGTCAATAACTCATCATATACTGCCGATTTTTTAAAATTGATATTCATGTTCACTATTGGTAGCCCAATACCGTTCTCTTCCATCATTTTATATGAAATCCCTTTGTTTCTAAGCCATTCAACCCTTCCTATCTCAAAATAAGGTATATAATTCCCATGATAAACTACCCCCATTTGGTCTGTTTCCGAGTAACGAACACGCACTTGAATCTGATGATCTTTCATTAATTTTTACTTTAAATTTTATTTTTCAAAAAACCCCTTTACAAAAATATTTTCAAAAATTATAGTCCAAAACATTTTTTTTTACTGATAATTGTTCACATATTTGTTATTCCAAAAAAAGAAAATCTTTTGCATTTTTTTTTGTAAGACAATAATCACCCTGATAACAATAAT